>CAXTZG010000091.1:0-2120 GCA_964248625.1 uncultured Acetobacteraceae bacterium
CCGGCTGCAGCCTGTTGCCGTGCGAGCTCAATCCGAGAATGATGGGTGTCCACTTTCAGGACCGCCCGATGGCTCGTGCCGTATCGAAACCGAAATCTACGCTCAAAGCCGGCAGCGCCGCAAAGCGGCCGACCGGTCGCCCTGCCGGTTCGAAGAACAAGGTCAAGGCGGCTGCAGCCCCGGCGCCGAAGCAGGCAGTTGTGAAGAAAGCTGTCTCATCGACCAGCAAGCTCAGCAAGGCGGAGCTGGAGGCGCAGGTTGTAAAGCTGGAGCGTTCTCTTGCCCGGTCTCGCAAGCAGGTCGCGGAGCTGAAGCTGCTGGCTTCGGGTTCATCTACACGAGGCGAGCAGGCTGTGAGCGCACCGAAAGCGTCGCCTCCGGTGACGAAGAAAGCGACCCCAGCGGCGCGGAAGGCTCCGAAGCAGAAGCCTGTGGCAGCACGTGGAGGACGGAAGAAGTCCGATCCTGTCGAGCCGGTTCTGGACGAGGTAACGGACGAAGCGGAGACGGAAGCGCACGCCAGCTGACGCTGCTGTTCCGACCATATTATTGTTTGATATCAACAGTTTATGCTTGCGCTGCCGAATCGTGGGGGCGTACATTCTCCTCACAAGACGGGAGCGTGAGCTGTGAACATCGAACTGATGCCTGGCCTGACGAACGTGGTTCGCTTTCCGATCGAGCTGCGGCTGTCGCCGTCGATGGAGCTGATCTACGAGATCGAGCCTGACGTGCGGGAAGTGTTGAGCGTGGGGGAGGCCTTTTTCCTGGTGGTTCCGGATCTGGATCTACGGGACCAGGTTGACGCGCACACGGCGGCCTACATTGCCGAGCACGTGCAGCCGCTTGCGCCGCATGAGCGTCGTCCGGCGCTGGAGGAGCTACTGCGTCCGATTGTGACGCGGGCGGTCGAGGCGTGCCGGAAGGCTGACTTGGTGGGCAAGCGTTCGGTGGAGGCCCAGGAGCGTCTGTATCAGGCGCAGGTAGCGGGCAGCCGCTGGCTGGAGCCTCTGGAGCAGGCGGCGGACGGGCTGCTGCAGGAGGCGGCGGAGCTGCTGATCCTGGCGCATCAGCGGTGCCAGGAGGCGCATGGTGTGAACCGTGGGGTCGGTCTGGCGCGTTGTGGCGAGGCATGGACACCGGACAGTCCGGAGGACGCGACGAACTGGCTGATTACCGCGGGCGAGGCGGACCGGGCGCGGCGTGCCGGAGGCACGGCATAACTCTCGGTTGTATGGTTGCATTTTCTGCGACCGGGCTGATTCCAGCCCCGTCGCACTCGTGCTGGAGGTCTGGGTTCCGGCATGTTCACCGTGTCGAAGGCGGGTGACATGGAGCCTGTGTCGTGCTTCCTCCCGGAAACCAGAACCAGGGGACCGACATGAAGACGATGGATCTGATCGAGCACGTGGCC
Source organism: uncultured Acetobacteraceae bacterium (assembly GCA_964248625.1). Taxonomy (GTDB): domain Bacteria; phylum Pseudomonadota; class Alphaproteobacteria; order Acetobacterales; family Acetobacteraceae; genus Lichenicola. The sequence goes on from CAXTZG010000091.1 coordinate 1,415, forward strand.
GAGACGGCTGGGCTGGAGAAGGCGCAGGCCAAGAAGGCGGTCGAGGCGGCGATCGCCGGCATCGTGGAAGCTGCCAAGCGTGGCGATGAGGTCAACCTTGGCGGCTTCGGCAAGTTCAAGGTGAAGGACAGCCCGGCGCGTCAGGGTCACAACCCCAGCACCGGCGAGAAGATCGAGATCGCAGCGTCTCGCAAGCTGGGCTTCAGCCCGGCCAAGCAGCTCAAGGATGCCTTGGCGGGTTGATCGCTGGCCGCAGCAGCACGTCTGCGGCCACATCTGCCTCGACATCCTCGGGTGTCGCGGTTGCCTGAGGCGCTGTCATGGCGCGCATTCCCATCATCGGCATTGGGCGAGGCGCCTGGAAGCCGGCTGCGTCGAGACGGACATCCTGCAGGTGATCCACCTGCAGCCCGAGGGTGGCAGCGGCTGAGGCCGCGTGTGCCTGCAGATCCTGCAGCGCTGCCGTCATCGCCTGGTCATGAGCTTTCCGGCGGAGGGCCGGTGACAACTGCCAGTCGATCGAGGAGGCGGTAAGGCCGCGCTTCTGCAGATGCCCGACGAGATCGAGCAGCACAGGCCCATCCGAATCACGCAGTTCCAGTGTCTGCTGGGCGGTCCAGGTCGCCTGCTTGTCGTCGCCCGGGGCGACCGAGTAGTTGGTTGCGCGCGCCTCGACCCCGGCCACGGCTTGCGCCGCCTTCATCGC
>CAXTZG010000091.1:2130-15103 GCA_964248625.1 uncultured Acetobacteraceae bacterium
GTGCCGCTGTGCGGCTGCGGCGGATGACAAGACGCTCTGGACCACCAGGTCGGCCACCAAGAGGTCGGGTGTCACCTGGACGGAAGCACTAGCAGACAAACGCAGGATCGTGTCTGGCCCCGCCCGATCCGGCACGGACTGCGCCGTCGCGGCTTGGGCCGTCATAAAGGCCGTCGCTGCCATCACGGCTGCCGGTAGCTTGCCCATCATATGCCCGTCTCCACGTGGTGATTGGCTGCCGAAGTTTCGGCGGTCGTTCCCCGCAACAACGAGATCAGGGCAAACCATTTCGGCGGGGACTGACCACGAGGCATCTAGAGCGTGATCGTCTCTGACGGAATCGAATGGGGATTCTGTTCTCTGCCAGGATGTGATTCAAGCTGCTGGCTGGGTCGGAGGCCAGCAGCTGATGACGCGAGCCTACTCGTCGGACCTCCGCGAACGTGTCGTGGCCATGACGCGGAGTGGTCATAGCTGCCGAGAGGCAGCCAGAACGTTTGATGTCAGTGTAGCCAGCGTGGTGCGGTGGTCGCAGCTGTTCAAAGCCAACGGCAGCGTAGCCCCAAGGCCGCATGGCACGCGACGTCGTCCGGTGCTGCTGCCTGAGCGAGATTGGCTGCTGGCTCGGATAGCAGCGGCGCCGGATCTTACCTTGCGGGCGGTTCGTGTCGAGTTGGCCGAGCGCGGGGTCAAGGTGAGCTACGGCGCGGTGTGGGCGTTTCTGACGGCCGAGGGACTCACCTTCAAAAAAAGCCTGCACGCCTCCGAGCAGGAGCGCCCTGACGTCGCGCGCAAGCAACGGCGCCATCTTCCTTGCCTGGGTCACCCAGTTCCTCGTGCCCACCCTCAAGCCTGGCGACGTCGTGATCGTGGACAACCTCGGTAGCCACAAAGGAAAGGCCGTCCGACGCGCGGTGCGGGCAGTAGGCGCGCACCTGTTGTTCCTGCCGCCATACAGTCCCGATCTGAACCCAATCGAGATGATGTTCGCCAAGCTAAAGACGCTGCTCCGCAAGGCCGATGAACGATCAATCGCCGCAGTTTGGAGCCGCATCGGCGAGCTCCTCCACTGCTTCTCAGCCACCGAATGCGCAAACTACCTCAAGCATGCCGGATACGCTTCAGTGTAAGCCGATCACGCTCTAGGTGTTTGGTCCCATGGTTTGATGGTGCGGGTTATGGATGAACCTGGAAGGCTCGTCCGTCCAGGCCTTGCAGATGGCTTCGTAGGGAGTGAGGCCCCGCAGGGTCTTCAAGCGTCGGGCGAAGTTGTAGGCGGCAATGAAGTCGGCGAGGTGCTGGCGGAGCTGGTCGTAGCTCTCGTAGTAGAAGCGTTTGACGGTGGCTTCCTTGATGGTGCGGTTCATGCGCTCGACCTGACCGTTGGTCCATGGGTGCCGCGGCTTGGTGAGCCTGTGCTCGATGTCGAGTTCGGCGCAGGCGAACTCAAAGGCATGGCATAGGAACGGCTCCTTGCGCGCCTGCATCTGCCGGATGTCTTCAGGCGTCCAACCGTCGCCGCCAGGCTCGGTGAAGTGCGTGCCGTTGTCGGTGAGCACGGTGTGGATCCTGTAAGGAACCGCCGCGCCGAGCGCCCGGAGGAAGTTGCTGGCGACACGGCGCGTGGCTTTCTCGTGCAGCTCCACGAACGCGAACTTCGTAGTTCTGTCGATGGCGACGAGGAGGTAAAGCTTGCCCTCCTCTGTCCGGACCTCGGCAATGTCGATGTGGAAGTAGCCGATCGGGTAGCGCTTGAATTTCGAGCGCTGCGGCTTGTCGCCTTCGGTGTCCGGCAGGCGGCTGATGCCATGGCGTTGCAGACAGCGGTGCAGGCTTGAGCGTGTGAGGTGCGCGATGGTGGGCTGGAGCGCGTAGAGGCAGTCGTCGAGCGGCAGCAGGGTGTGGCGGCGGAAGGCAACCACGACGGCCTCGTCCTCGATCGACAGGACCGTCGACCTGGGCTTCTGGGGGCCGGTGCGCAGGTCGGACGTGGAGGCGCGCCTTCTCCACTTCGCCACCGTCTTCGGGTTGATCCCGTAGCGCCTGGCGAGCCCTCTCAGGCTCTCTTGACTATGCTGTATCGCTCGACGGACCGCCGCCGTCGTTGTGGCGCTTCCGTGTTGAACTTGGCCCATAGTGCGTCCTTCCACGTTTGTTGGAAGTCTGCACCATCAAACCCTGGGACCAAACATCTAGCCAGCCCTTCCGCCTAAGCATGGTTCGGGCAAGGGGGAGGAAAACAAGTAGTGCCCTGCTGCCTTTTCGGCCGGCGGTTCAGCCGAATGGATTGGCGACCGTCTTTGCAGCGGTCGGCGAGGCGACAGCATCCGGCAGCGCGTGATCTGCCTCAAGCACCTGCACGACCTGGTCGAGCAGCGCCTTCAGGGCATGGGCATGAGCCAGCCCCTGCTTGTCGCGGGTGAGATCGATCGAGCCGTAGAGGGCGATCCGGTCGGTGCCGTTCTCGATCGTGAGCTTCCCGATCGAGGTCGAGGCTGCATCATTGGCGAACGGAGCAAGCTGGGTCATCGCGTGCTCCTGGCTGCAAGCGACAGCAGGCGGACGTCCATGCTCGCCAGCATCCTGTCGATGAGCCGCATGCCGATGCCCAGGATACCGAAGGCAGCGGCAACGCAAAGCATGACGGCCCAGGTCCGATACGAGACGCAGAAGACGAAAGGCATCAGCACGAGTGCCGTGATCAGCATGCCGCCGATGATGCCTGCGACCATCATCTGCGCGTTGAGCCGGGAGATCTGGTAGGCGTCCCTGATCCTCTCGCCGGGAGCTGCATCCGCGATCGCGGCGTGCCACTGGCCGACCGTCATCGGCCGGACGGCCTTTTGCGGCTCCAGTCCTGCTGCGGTGTCGTCATCGAGTGCCAGTCGCATCACCAGGTCGTCCTTCCGTCAATCCAGCAGCCGCTCGAGTTTGCTTCGGCGCTCGTGGCGAGAGTGGTGCTCACGCTGGGGAGCATATGGGCTGTCTTCCGGTTCCGGCAGCGCCATCGCCGTCTGCTTCACACGTTCGGGCAGAGCCGGGAACGGATCGATGCCGACCCCCTGGATCAGCACGGCGACGGACACGATGTCGCAGGTCGGCGTCGTCGTGTTCTTGCAGACGTAGACCCCTGCCCCGCCGGCTTTGGGATCATACACCGCCTTCCAGGTGGATGACGGCACCAGCACGCCATCAGGGCCGACCGACCGGATCCGCTCTCCCACGAAGGCCGGCCCTGTCACCAGGTAGAGCTCGCCCTCGCGAGCGGCCAGGTGGCGCACCGCGCTCTCGACGCCTTCCCAGATGCCACGGTTCAGCTCGGCGGTCTGCGGGACCATGTTGGCGAGGCTGAACGTCTGCTGCTGCGCCGCCTCGTCCGGCATGTCGCCGGATGGCGTCATATGGCCGCGGTCGAAGCCCGAGCGGCGATAGTCGGCGAGCTGCCCCTGGTCGGCTGGCGGCAGCTGGTCGTCGGCGTGGAACTCGCCCTCGCGCTTGATGCCGCGCGCGGCGTCGAGGCTGGCGGTGGTCGGATGCTCGGCCGACCACATGGCGCCGTGGGTGATGCCGGAGGCGAGCACGGCATAGGCGTCGTTGCACAGCATGGTGGTGCGCTGCGCTAGCCTGTCATTCGTAACGGCCGGCGGCTGGCCACCCGGGAAGAACTGCGGGCAGCCAGGCATCGCCTGGGCGAAGGCCGGACCTGACACGACAAGCAGTGCCAGGGTGGCCGGAAGGGATGATCGGATCGTCATGATCCGGGTGTAGCGGACGAGGATGCGAATGGCGCTCGCGATCCTCCTACGAACTTCGACCGGCCTCACGTCCGGTCCAGAACGAACCGGTGCAGCCAGGTGGGACCATGGGTGTTGCGGAGATGATGCAGCAGCGGCTCGGCCGTGGCGTTCATCCACTCGAACCAGAGCTTCCTCTTCCAGAAGCGGCCGTGCTTGCGGGCGTAGGCGCGCAGCGCCGCCGCCTGGTCACGCATCAGCGGCGGATAGGCAGCAGCCTTGCGGGCCATCAGTGCTTCTCCACGGCTTCGAGCCACCAGTCGGCCTGCCGATCGGCAGCCTCGGCCTCCCGAAGCAGCATCGTGCGCTGCCCGGCGGTCAGGTAGGCGGCGTCGGCATTGTCGCGGAGATGCTCGGCGTCGCGGCGCCACCTGCGGGCGCTGGCAAAGCAGCTGGCGTCGGCCAGGGCGGTGATATTGCTCTGGGTGAGCATGAGGTGTGCTCCTGAATCGCGAAAGGCCCGCTCGGCTGTGCCGGCAGGCCTTGGTGGAAGGGGTGTTGTGTCAGCGTCCTGTCACCGGACGCCCAGACACCGGGTGGGGCGTCGCCCACCCGGTCGGAAAAGGCTGGCTACTGCCAGCAGGGACTGAACGGGATCTCGTCGTCCATGTCGCCGCCCGGAGACCAGCCCCCGCTACCGACGGCGGCAGCGGCTGGCTGACGCGTTGCAGCTGGCCGTCCCTGAGTGCCCCTATCATCCTCGCCGGCGGCATCGCGGTTGCTGTCCAGCAGCGTCAGCTCGCCGCGGAACCGGTCCAGCACGATCTCAATGGTGAAGCGCTCCTGGCCCGATTGATCGGTCCATTTGCGGGTCTGCAGCACGCCCTCGAGATAGACCTTGCGGCCTTTCTTGAGGAACCGCTCGGCGACTTCCGCCAGGCGCTCGTTGAAGACGACGATCCGGTGCCACTCGGTCTTCTCGCGGCGCTCGCCGGACGACTTGTCGTTCCAGCTCTCGCTGGTCGCGAGGGTGAAGCTCACGATCTTGCCGCCGTTCTGGGCATTCCGGACCTCCGGATCCTTGCCCAGGTTTCCGACCAGAATCACCTTGTTGACCGATCCAGCCATGATCTTTTCATCCTCATTCCACCCTCAGAGGCGATGCGGCCTGTGCCGGTCAGATCCTCTCGGGTGCGGCCCCTTGGAACCGGGCCGACAGCCGGGACAACGGCGCGCCTCTCTCGGCGCGGGATCTGAGCCACGCGCAGGCGGGCATCTTCGCCCGGCAAGCATGGCGAAGACCCACCCGTTGTAGCGGCTGGCGGTTCGGTTCAGGCCGCAGCAAACCCGAGAGGACCTGACCGGCACGGGCAGGTTCCAAACCTGCTCTCCTCCTCATCATCCCTGCGATCCTGCCCTGATGCCTTCGCCTCATGTCGATGCCGCCTCGACCTGAAGCGCGCCACGTCCGGCAACGTCGGATAGCCGGGCATCTCCTTCCAGAGCCCCTGCTCCTCGTGAAGCTGCAAGGTTCGCACGGCCACCCGGCGCACAACCCGGCGGTCACGCAGCGAGCGCACAAGCGCCATGTCGGACCGGTGCGAGCGGTAAGCGTCCTCCCAATGGCCGGTGTCGCGGTTACGCCGGGCGGCGCCCATGGTGCCGTTGAGGAAGCCCTCGACCATCCAGGGCGTGCGGCACACCGCGACCCCGCCGAGCCGGTCTCGGAAGAAGCCTTCGTCCTGGAGGTAGAAGATCGCGCCGACCGGGATGGTGCCGACCCGCAGCGGGTTGTCCCCGCCGCGCGCACGCTGCGCGTGATACTGCCGGATCACGACACGGCACCGGAGCCGATCCTGGACAGATCGCCCAGGCCGCCCGCGCCATGGTGGCTGTTCACCTGAGCCTCCAGATCCAGAGGCGCAATGTCGTGGGCCAGACAGCCGATCTGCCGTCCCCGTAGCGATACGGCGATGTGGTCGAGATGCCTGTCGGCGGCGTAGCCGGCCGGCAGGTGCAGGTTGAGGATGCGTATCGCTTCCGGCGATGGCGACTTCGTGCGCTTGTCCGTGACGTGCATGAAGTCGTCCTGGCCGAAGCCATTGGTGCTGGCGGCGGTGTCATAGCCGTTGGGCTTGCGGCACCCCCTGGCCAGGGTGACGGAGACGTAGAACGATGCGTCCGGATGCTCGGCACGCATCTTCGCGCCAAAGGCGGCAACGGCGTCCTTGATGTCGCTCACGCTGCGGATCGCCGGCAGGATCTCCTTGCCGAGCGACTTGCCTAACAGCTCGATCGTCTTGGAGGTCCAGCGATCCTCGCGCGTGAGCGAACCGGGAACCGTGGACAGGGTAACGGTGACAGCCATGATGAACTCTCTCGAATGCGCGCACGGCCCATCACGCGTGCTCGATGCGGGCGTGATGGGCCTGCGGATGGGATGATGAAGATGCCGCCCGGTCATGCCGGACGGCTGGTCGTCAGGCGGCGGCGCGATGCTCCGCCTGATCGCCGTGCCCAAGCAGGGGCAGGTCGCCAGCGTCAGCGCTGTCTCCGGCCTCGCCGGGAAGATCGGCGCTATCCGGGTCCTCGGCGTCAGGATCCACGTCGAGATCCTCTTCGTCCTCGGCAGCGATCAGGCTCGACGGCTTGCGCCGCGCCTGCAGCTCCTTGGCGGTCGGCGGGAACAGGGCGGCCGGATGGACGAACCTGCCCTCGCCGACCTTGGCGATCATCGCAGCACGGGTCTGCTTGCCGGTGTTGCGTGGCGCCACGTCGTTCGCGGACCCGGTGCTTTCCATGGCCGCCTTGGACAGGCAGGACAGGAATTCCTCGGTCGCCATGTTCGGCAGGCAATCGTCGGCGCCGATCGCCATGCCGGCGTAGCGGGCGCTCATGCCGCTCTGGCTCCGGTTGTCCCGGCACGACAGCACCTGGACCAGCATCTCGCGCGCGGTCGAGCGCAGCAGGTCCAGGTCCTGGGTCAGCACACCACCTTCGGTAAGCTGCTCGGCGATCCGCTCGCGGAAGCCGTAGCCCTGGTAGTCGGCCGCACCGCTATCGACCTGGACGTTCTTGCCACCCAGGGCCAGCACCAGCATGCCGATCAGCACGTCGTCGCGGATCGGCGCCTCGCGTAGCGCCTGATGCAGCGCATCGGTGCGCAGGTCGCCGATCATCGCCACGCCCTTGGCCGTGATGTCGGCACGCGGCGTCGGCGCCGGCTTGCCTCCGGCAGCGTCTCCGCTCGCAGCCTTGCAGTCCGCTGGAAGGGTGTATCCCACCAACTCGACCTCGCCGGTGCGGGCATCGACGTAGCAGGCGACGTGATCATTCTTGCGCGGCTTGCCGTAGGTCCGCATCGCCTTGGCCGGCAGCTTCACGTCGCCATACTGGCCGGTCTCTCCGATATACCCGTTCCTGGGCAGGTGATTGGCCAGCCACTCGTGCTGGGCTGCCAGGAACTCCTGGACCTGCGTGGTGGTGCGGGTGTCCTCGCCAGCTGGTGCGAACAGGTCGTCAGTCCACTGGATGCCATAGGCTTGCGCCAGGTCGGCGCCGAACTTCGCGGCACTCGCTGGCATCGTGCGCTTGGCCAGCGCGCTGACGATCTCGTGCCAGGACGCGGTATGTCCGCGCTTCGGCTTGTGCTTCTTCCAGATGGTGGCCTGCTCGTCTGGCGAGGCCGCCGAGATGGTGCGCAGGGCATGCTCGGTCGGCATGTCGCCCATCGCGATCTGGTCGAGCATCGCCGGCAGGATGCCGGCCAGCAGCCGGAGCTTACGCAGGGTGCGGACGGGCAGCGCCAGCGCCGTCGCGATGGCGTCCTCGGTCCACTCGGCCGAGACAAGGGCCTCGATCGCGCGCCACTGGTCGACCGGGCCCATCTGTGCCCGGACGACGTTCTCCGACATCGCCCGCAGCGCGTCGCCACCATCATCGGGGCCACGCACCAGAACCAGGATCTCGGCAAACCCTGCCGCGATGGACGCGGCCACCCGCCGATGCCCCGCGACGATCTCCAGCTCCTCGCCATCCTGGCGGACGACGGGCGGCTGCAGAATGCCGATGGCCCGGATGTTGGCCACCATCTGCTCGTCCGGATGCTCGCCGGCACCCATGCGGCGCGGGTTGTGTGGATTGATCTTCAGCGTGCGGGGATCGACGGTTCTCAGTTCCATGACGCTCGGCTCTCCAATTCCTGCCATCATTTTCCTGATGACCCCTCCGCAGCCGCAGCGCGGTCCTGACGACACCATTGCGGCCGAGCGCCCTGGACCTGCGCAGCACGCGGCCCAGCCTGGGCTGCGTGAGGCGCGGGGACGGGGTGTCGCAGGCGGCGATGGAGCGAAGCGGTGACGGCAGGAACGACGATGCGAGCGCATCCTCATTCCCACCCTTCCCCCCGCCATTCCCTTTGCTATGCAGCCGCAGCTTCTGGCACCGCCTCGTCGTTCGCGGGCTTGTCGGTCGCGGCCAGATCCGCCTCCAGGGCCTTCAGTTCTGCCGTCTTCAGGTCCAGCTCGTCCTGCAGGTCGAACGCCTCGCCCAGCCGGCGCTGGTAGCCTGGCAGGCGCTGCTCGGCCTCCGCAACGCGACGGCGATGCTCGGCCAGGTCTGCCTCAAACCGGTCGAGCATGTACTCGAGCCGTGCGATCAGCCCGAGCGCTGTCAGCTCGGCGTCGATCTGCACCTCCTGCTCGAAGCCATGCCGCTCCAGCCATACGTCCATGCGGTAGTGCTTCTCGCCGAAGGGCTCACCGGATGCCTTCACCTCGAAGCCGCCGATCCTGGCCAGGGTCCAGTCGCCCTTCTCGCGGTTGCGCTCCAGCAGGCGCAGGCGGCTGAGCAGCGAGCCGCCCGCCGCCTTGCGCTCGGTGCGGGGCTTGCCGCCGATCTCCATGGTGAACAGGTCGCCGCGGGTCGGCGTGCGCGCCGCAATGTCCTGCTCGATGCAGCCGATCCGCAGCGTCGAGTTCCTGATCGTGTCCTGGGCGGTGGCAACCTCATGCCGGATGGCGAGCTGGTCGTCGAAGTGCGCCGCCCGCAGCCGCGACAGCCGCCCCAGCTCGGCCTCCAGGCCGGATTTCTGCATCAGGCGCGGGTCGCCACTGGCGAGAGCCTTGGCCATGGCGAACTGGTTCACCTGGCTGCCGGCATCCTCCAGGCGGCGGATGCTGCGGTCGCCGGCGAGCGCCATGGCGATGAAGCGGGACTTGCGCTCCAGCAGCTGCCAAGAGGTCGCGTCCACGCTGCCGAGCGTAGCATAGGCGTAGATGTCGATCTCGGCGTTCTGGTTGCCCTGTCGCTCGATGCGGCCCTCACGCTGCTCGATGTCGGACGGCAGCCACGGCACATCCAGGTGGTGCAGGGCCACCAGACGCTGCTGCGCGTTGACGCCCGTGCCCATGGTCTGGGTCGAGCCGATCAGCACCCGCACCTTGCCGCTGTTCACGGCCGCGAACAGCTTCTGCTTGGCCTCCGACTTCTTGAAGTCCTGCATGAAAGCGATCTGCTCGCGCGGCACGCCCATCCGCACCAGCTCGTCGCGGATCCACAGGTAGGCCGAGAAGCCGCGCTTGCCCTCGGCCGCCTCGGTGCCCAGGTCCGAGAACACCATCTGGGCCGCGCCCGTGATCGGGTAGGGCGTGCTTGTGCCCGGCTGCTGGTAGCGGTTGCCCGCCGTCTCCTGCCAGATACGATGCACGTTGCCGATCATCGCGTTCAGCTTGTTCTCCGGCTCGTTGCCGGCCTCGGGGCCTTCCTTGGTCGTGTCGTTCCAGAGCACGAACCGGGTGTCGATCGCGGCGTGCCGACCATCCGTGATGACGGACAGCAGGATGTCGTCGCCCTTCTCGACCTTCCCCTTGCTTGCCTCGATCACCTTGATCCGCTCGGCCAGCACCTTCTGGTAGGCGCGGAAGGCCGGACTCGCCTTGGCGGTGACGATCTGGCGCTTGGCCGTCCGCACGGTGGGCAAGCGGAGATGATGGCGCAGGTCGTCCATCAGCACGACGTCGGCCACGCTGCGGAACATCGCCACCAGTTCCGGCACGTTCACGAACTCGGCGAACCGCGTGACCGGCTTATAGGAGCCGGACGGCTGCAGCTCCAGTTCAGTGCGCGTGTCGCCGAAGCTGCTCGCCCAGGCATCGAACTCATGGATGCCGCGCTCCTCCAGCACGTCCGGCTGCATGAACCGCTGCAGGGTGAACATCTCGCCGAGCGTGTTGGTGATCGGCGTGCCCGACGCCAGGATCAGCGGCCGGTTCGGCTGGCGCTGTGCGATGAACCGTGCCTTGGCGTGCAGGTCCCAGGCCCGCTGCGAGCCGTCCGGCGCCACGCCCTTGAGGCCGCTCATGTTCGTGGCAAAGGACAGCTTCCTGAATTCCTGCGCCTCGTCCACGATCAGCTGGTCGATGCCGATCTCGGCGATGGTCAGCAGGTCGTCCTTCCGCGCACCGAGCGCCTCCAGCTTGCTTTCCAGGCCCTCCTTCATGCGCTCGATGCGCTTGCGGGTGATGCGGTCGTCGCCCTCCACCTTCTCCAGCAGCGTCGAGTAGCTGGCGAGCGCGTCCTGGATCAGCTGCGCCTCGAACGCGGCCGGGGCCGGGATGAACTTGAAGGCCGAGTGGGTGATGACGATGCAGTCCCACGTCGCTGTGGCCGCTCGCGCCAGGAACCGCTGGCGCTTGTCCTTGGTGAAGTTGGTTTCGTCGGCGACCAGGATGCGGGCGTTCGGATACAGCAGCAGGAACTCGCGGCTGGCCTGCGCCAGGCAGTGCCCGGGCACCACCATCATCGCCTTGGAGATCAGGCCGAGCCGGCGCTGCTCCATCACGGCCGCCGCCATGCTGAATGTCTTACCGGCGCCCACGGCGTGGGCAATGTAGGTGCCGCCGGCGGTGATGATGCGCCAGATCACCCGCTTCTGGTGGTCGCGCAGGCTGATGACGCTGCTCGCACCCGGCAGCTGCAAGTGCCGCCCGTCGAAGGCGCGCGGCACCAGGTTGTTGAACCGGTCGTTGTAGAGCCGGGTCAGGCGGCTGGCCCGCTCCACGTCGGTCCAGATCCAGCGCTCGAACGCCTGCTTGATCTTGCCCAGCTTCTCCTTGGCGGCCTCGGTCTCGGTCGGGTTGAGCTTGCGATGCTCGCCCTCGGAGTCCCGCCACACGTCATAGATCTGCGGGATGGAGGCGTTCAGCGCGTCCCACAGCAGCTCGCCCGCATGCCGGCGGGCAGTGCCCCACTCGGACGTGGCAGCCGCGTGACGAGCGAACGCGTCGATGTCGAGCGACCAGCTCGCCACCTCGACGGTGTGCCTCACCAGGGTCGGGATGCCGATCACCTGGGCGGAGAACAGCTCCACGATCTCGGCCGGGATCCAGGGTGCGCCCAGGCGGGCGGTGATCTCGGACGGCTTCAGGTCGACCGGCTGTACACGCTTCAACGCATCAACGTTGCGTCGATACACCGGGTCGAGTGCCGCAGCCGCACTGGCCACGACCAGCTTGGTGCGGACCGCGCCGGACAGGTAGGCGTCCGCCGTCTCCCACGCCTCAAATCCTGCCGCAGTCAGGGTCGGGTTGAGGAACACCGCCTCGCCCAGATCTGACAGGGCCTCCTCACGTGGGCGGCCGAGCATCTCGGCGATGCGCGCCACGTCCACATGACCGACCTCGTGCAGCGTCACCGCCAGGGCGTCGGCTGCCGACGTGATCACCGGCTCGGCCGGCGGATGGATCACGCGCTCGCTGAAGATCGGCCCCATGCTGCCCAGGCCGGTCTCCTCGTCGTAGCTCTCGATCGACGACACCAGCCACACGTCCGGGTCATCCAGGAACGGCGACAGGTTCGGCCGGCGCACGGTCTCGCGCGTCTCGCCCGTCCTGGGATCCGTGCTGACGCTGATGTTGGTCTGGTTGATCGGCCCGAACTGCCGCACGAACGTCTGGTAGGCCGTGCGCAGGCGGCCCTGCAGCATCCCCCAGGGCTCGTTCGCCTCCTGCGCCCGCAGCACCGCGCGCACCGCGTCACGCACTGGCAGCAGCAGGCGGATGATGCGTGCGTGCTTGGCGAAGATGCCTTCCTTGACGGTGGAGGACTTCACCGCGACCGGCACCGGCACGCCGTCGATGACCTGCATCAGCGCGTCATCGAGGACGAGGTAGCTGCCCTCCTTGACCGTGGCGCCCTCGGCCGCGGTGCCGACCTGCACCCGCGGGCCAGGCTTGCGACCGGCATTACTACTCGCTGCCGGCACAGCCGCGTAGATGTCGCGGGGCAGGTTCTGCAGGGCGGCCGTCAGGCCAGCTTCCGGCGACACGGCGGGATCGGCGATGCAGGTATAAACCACACCATGCTGGCTCGTGGTGCGGCCGTGGCTGCCCAGCACCATCTGCGGGTTCGCCGCGAAGTAGCGGTTTACCGCCTGCGCGGGCTCGCCGTCCTCTGCTGGCAGCACCTCGGCGAGGTCGGTCCAGGCGACGTCGTTCGCTTTCTGGCCAGCGGCACGGCGCTGGAAGAACAGCACGTCCACCACGACCTCGGTGCCTGCCGCCGCCAGCATGGCGCCTTGTGGCATCCGGATCGCCCCGACCAGATCGGCCAGGGATGCAATGTGCTCCCGCGCCTTCCGGTCCGACTTGTCCATGGTGAACCGGCTGGTCACGAAGGCCGCCAGGCCGCCGACCTTCAGCCGCTCGATCGAGCGCGCAATGAAGTAGTCATGCAGGCTGAGGCCGAGCTTGCCGGCCGGGTCCTCGGCCCGCACCGTGCGGTCGCTGAACGGCGGGTTGCCGACGGCAAGGTCGAACACCTCCGGCAGGCGGGCTTTGATGAAATCCTCGTTGCGGATCCACGCGTCGGGGTAGAGCAGCTTGGCGATCCGCGTTGTCGTCGGGTCCATCTCGATGCCGGTCGCGGCCGACTTGGCGGCGACCTTCTCTGGCATCATCGCCAGGAACAGGCCGGTGCCGCAGCCCGGCTCCAGCACGCTGCCGCCCTTGAACCCCATGCCGACAAGTGCCGACCAGACGGCCCGCACCATGAACTCGGGCGTGTAGTGGGCATACTGGGTCGAGCGCGCGAGGGCAGCCATTTCTGCCGGCGACACCAGCCGCTCGAGCTCACCCCCGAGATCCTCCCAGCCCGGCCGGAACGCCTCGCCGGCCCGGCGGAACAGCGTGTTCGCCAGCTCGCCGGCACCGAAGCCCACGCACCGCGCCAAGCGGTCCTGC
>CAXTZG010000092.1:0-14993 GCA_964248625.1 uncultured Acetobacteraceae bacterium
GGGTGCGGCGACCGGCGGCCGCGCCGGCAGTGCCGATCCCGGCGACGGCGCGCCGGGTGCCGTGGTCGCCGGCACCGCCAGGATGTCGTGCGTGCGTCCGGAGCTGCCGCGGTTCAGCACCGCCAGCATCAGCGAGAGGGCCATGAAGATCCCGGCCAGGATGGCGGTGGTGCGGGTGAGCAGGTTGGCGGTGCCGCGCCCGCTCATGAAGGAGCCCATGCCCTGGCTGGAGCCGATGCCGAGACCGCCGCCCTCGCTGCGCTGGATCAGCACGGTGCCGATCAGCGTCAGCGTGACGATCAGATGCAGGACGAGCAGGACGGCGATCATGGCGGTGCTTTCCGAAGCGGGATCAGCCGCGCTGCGCTGCGGCGGCGATGGCAAGAAAATCGGCAGGCTTCAGGCTGGCGCCGCCGACCAGCGCGCCGCCGACCTCCGGCACCGCGAGCAGGCTGGCCGCGTTCTGGGCGTTGACCGAGCCGCCATACAGGATGCGGATGCCACGCCCGGCTTCGCCGAACTGGCGCACCAGCTCGGCGCGGATAAAGGCGTGCATGGTGGCGACGTCGCCCCCGGTCGCGGTGCGGCCGGTGCCGATCGCCCAGACCGGCTCGTAGGCGACGACGCCCCGGCCCTCCTCGAAGCCGTGCGGCAGGCTGCCCTTGAGCTGCCAGCCGACCGTGTCCTCGTGGCCGTCGGCCACGCGCTGGTCCTCGGTCTCGCCCACGCACACCACCGGGATCAGGCCGGCAGCGGTGGCGGCGACCACCTTCTCGCGCACCGTCTCGTCCAGCTCCTTGTGGTTCTGGCGGCGCTCGGAATGGCCGAGGATGACGTGGGTGGCGCCGAGGTCGCGCAGCATGGGGGCGGAGATGTCGCCGGTATGCGCCCCTTGCGCCTGCATGTGGCAGTCCTGGCCGCCGACGGCGATCGGGCCGCCGGCCAGAATCCTGGCCACGGTCGCGATCTGGGTGAAGGGCGGGCAGACCAGCAGCTCGACGCCGGCGAGCGAGGTGCCGGCGCCGTCGCGCAGGGCGCTGGCCAGGGCGTCCGCATCCGCGGTCAGCCCGTTCATCTTCCAGTTGCCGGCGATCAGTTGACGACTCATGCTGGGACCATCCCGGACCGCGAGGTTGACCGGGGCCGACAGGGCGGCTCCCAGCCGCGGTGGTAGACCATGCCCGCCCCCGGCATGACAAGCACGGGCCAGGACCTTATGGTGCGCCGCCCGGCCTTGGCGCCGCCATTTCCCGGATAGCTCCATGCTCGCTTTCATGCGCCGCGTCTTTATCGGCTCCTGGCTCGGTCGGGTCCTCGCCGTCCTGATCTTCCTGAGCTTCGCGGCCTGGGGCGTCGGCGACTTCTTCACCGGGCTGGCCGGGATGGGCAGCGGCAACGTCGCCCGGGTGGCCGGGCGCTCCATCAGCCTGGACGATTTCCAGCGCACCTACCGGCGCGGGCTGGCCTCGGCGGCGCAGAGCCAGTCGGTGACCGACCCCACCGCGCTGCCGTTCGGCGAGCGCCGGCAGATCGCCATCCAGGCCATGCAGCAGCTGGTGTTCCAGGCGGTGATCGCCCAGGCCGGCACCCGCATCGGCGTGGTGGTGCCCGACGAGGTGGTGCGCAACGAGATCTTCGCCGAAAAGGCGTTCCTGGGCACCGACGGCAAGTTCGACCGCGCCCTCTTCAACCAGCGCCTGCAGGCGGCCGGCTTCACCGAGGACCAGCTGGTCCGCATCTTCCGCGAGCAGGCCGCGGCGATCGCGCTGATCGAGCCGATCCGCGTCGGCGCGCGGGCACCCGCCGAGTTTGTCCGGCGCGCCTATGCCTACGGCGCCGAGCAGCGCGTGCTGGACGTGGCGACGCTGCCGTTCGCGCAGGTGCCGGTGCCGGCGGCACCCGACGAGGCGACGCTGCATCGCTATTACGACAACAACAAGGACCGCTTCCGGGCGCCGGAATATCGCCGGATCAAGCTGGTGCTGCTGTCGCCGCAGACGATCGGGCACACGTCCGACATCTCCGAGGCCGACGAGCGCCATGCGTACAGCGAGCTGATCACGCGCTACCAGGTGCCGGAGAAGCGCTCGGTGCAGGTGTTGATCCTGCCCGACCAGGCGCGCGCCGCGCAGGTGGCCGGGCTTTGGCGCGGCGGCGTCGCCTGGGCGCAGCTGCAGGCGACCGCCAAGGACGCCACCCCGGTCTCGCTCGACGACGCGACCCAGGCCAGCATCCCGTCGCCCGACATCGGCCGGCTGGTGTTCGCAGCCCAACCCGGCGTCGTGGCCGGCCCCGTCAAGGCCGATGCCGGATGGGTGGTCGCCCGCGTTTCCAAAGTGACGCCGGCGCAGAACCGCAGCTTCGAGCAGGTGCGCGACGAGCTGCACGACATGATCGGCGCCCAGCGCGGCGCAGCACTGCTGCCGGCCCGCGTGCAGAAGCTGCAGGACGCGATCGCCGGCGGCGGGCTCGACGCCATCCCGTCGGATGTCGGCGCCGTCGCGGCCGAGGGCACGCTTGACGCGCAGGGCCTGACCGCTTCCGGCATGCCGGCGCCGCTGCCGGGCTCGGATGCGGTGCGCAAGGCAATCATCGCGCGGGCCTTCGCCGCCCGGAAGGGCGACGTGCCGACCCTGGTGCAGGGGCCCGAGAACAGCTGGTACGCGCTGGTCGTCGAGGACGTCACGCCCAGCCTGCCGCTCGCCTTCGTGCAGGCGGCGGACATGGTGCGCGCGGCCTGGCAGCACGATGCGGTCCGGCACGCGGACGAGCAGGCGGCGGCAGCGCTTTATGCCGACGCCCAGGCGCATCACGGTCTCGCCGCCGTCGCCGCCGACCGGCCGGGCCTGGCCCGCGACATCGCGGTGCGGCGCGGCCAGGCGACCGGCCCGGTGCCGGCCAACCTGGCGCAGATCGCCTTCTCGCTGGCACCCGGAACCTCGACGATGCTGGAAACCCCCGACGGCTTCGTCGTGGGCACGGTGACGGCGATCCGCCATCCCGATCCGGCCGCAGACAAGCTCGGCTACGCTCGCGCCCGCGACGGGCTCGACGCGGCGATCGCCGACGACGTGGAGAACAGCTACGTGACCGCGCTGCGCGACCGGGCGCATCCGAGCATCGACGGCAAGGCGCTCGAGCAGGTGGTCGGCACGCCGTCATCGCCCGGCTCCGGCAGCAGCTCCGACAGCAGCGGCTCGTGAGCGAACGGGCGGCGGCTGTGGACCGGCTCGCCGCCGGGCAGGGCGTGGTCGCCTGGACCGTCGAGGCGGCGGACCTGCTGACCCCGGTCGCGGCCTTTCTCAAGCTGCGCCGCCATCTTCCCGGCGCGGACCGGAACGCCTTTCTGCTGGAAAGCATCGAGGGCGGCGTCGCCCGCGGCCGCTACTCGGTGATCGGGCTGATGCCGGACCTGATCTGGCGCTGCCGCGAGGGCGCGGTGGCGACGGCGCTGGGCGCGGCGGCCGACGCGTTCGCGGGCGACGCGCGCCATCCGATCGCCTCGCTGCGCGCGCTGATCGCCGAAAGCCGGATCGCGCTGCCGGACGGTCTGCCGCCGATGATCGGCGGCCTGTTCGGCTATCTCGGCTACGAGATGGTCCGGCAGATGGAGCGGCTGCCGGACCCGCCCGCCGACGATCTCGGCCTGCCGGAAGCGATGCTGCTGCGTCCGTCGCTGTTCGCGGTGTTCGACAACGTCCGCGACGAGCTGACGCTGGCGGTGCCGCTGCGGCCGGATCCCGACGCCGCACCGCACGCGCTGTGGGACCGCGGCCGGGCGCTGCTGGCGCAGGCCCGCGAGGCGCTGTCGCTCGAGCTGCCGCTGGGCGAGGCCGCGATCGACACGGCAGCACCTGTGCCAGTCGAGCCGCGCTCGAACTTCACCCGCGACGGGTTCCTGGCCGCGGTTCGCCGCATCCAGGGCTACATCGCGGCCGGCGACGCCTTCCAGGTGGTGCCGAGCCAGCGCTTCTCGGCCCCCTTCGCGCTGCCGCCGTTCGCGCTCTACCGCGCGCTCCGCCGGGTCAATCCGGCGCCGTTCCTGTTCTTCCTCGACCTGGCGAACGGGGCCGAGCGGTTCCAGCTGGTCGGCAGCAGCCCGGAGGTGCTGGTCCGGCTGCGCGACGGCATCGTCACCGTGCGGCCGCTGGCCGGCACCCGCCCGCGCGGCGCCGACCGCGAGACCGACCGGCGGCTGGAGGCGGAGCTGCTGGCCGACCCGAAGGAGCGCGCCGAGCACCTGATGCTGGTCGATCTCGGCCGCAACGATGTCGGCCGGGTGGCGCGGCTCGGCAGCGTGCGGGTGCGCGAAAGCTTCGTGATCGAGCGCTTCAGCCACGTGATGCACATCTCGTCGACCGTCGAGGGTACCCTGCGCCCCGAACTCGATGCGCTGGACGCCCTGATCGCGGGCTTTCCCGCCGGCACCCTGACGGGGGCGCCGAAGATCCGGGCGATGCAGATCATCGACGAGGTGGAGCCGACGCGGCGCGGCACCTATGCCGGCTGCTTCGGCTATTTCGGCGCCGATGGCACCATGGATACCTGCATCGGCTTGCGCATGGCGCTGATCAAGGACGGCGT
This sequence comes from uncultured Acetobacteraceae bacterium, assembly GCA_964248625.1. Taxonomy (GTDB): domain Bacteria; phylum Pseudomonadota; class Alphaproteobacteria; order Acetobacterales; family Acetobacteraceae; genus Lichenicola. The sequence continues at coordinate 4,585 of CAXTZG010000092.1, forward strand.
CATGCATGTCCAGGCCGGATGCGGCGTGGTCGCCGACAGCGTGCCGGAGGCGGAATACGAGGAAACAAGGCAGAAGGCCCGAGCGCTGTTCCGCGCCGCCGAGGCGGCCATCGCCAGCCATGGGCGCGACGCCGCGCGTCCGGGCCGAGAAGCGGTTTGACCCGCCCCGGGCTGACCCCCACATTGCCCGCATGATCCTGCTGATCGACAACTACGACAGCTTCACCTTCAACCTGGTGCACTACCTGGGCGAGCTGGGAGCCGAGTGCGACGTCCGGCGCAACGACGCGCTGTCGCCGCGCGAGGCGATGGCGCTCGAGTCGGAAGCGATCGTGCTGTCGCCGGGACCCTGCTCGCCGAACGAGGCCGGCATCTGCTGCGACCTGATCCGGGAAGCCGCCGGGCGCATCCCGATCTTCGGCGTCTGCCTCGGCCATCAGGCGATCGGCCAGGTGTTCGGGGCCGAGGTGGTGCGCGCGCCATCGCCGATGCACGGCAAGGTGAGCCCGATCGAGCATGACGGCAGCGACGTGTTCGAGGGCCTGCCGTCGCCCTTCGCCGCCACCCGCTATCACAGCCTGACGGTGCGGCCGGACACCCTGCCGGACACGCTGGTCGCCACCGCGCGCACCGGGGACGGCGTGATCATGGGGCTGCGCCACCGCGACCTGCCCGTCTACGGCGTGCAGTTCCACCCCGAAAGCATCGCCTCCGAGCACGGCCATGCGATCCTGGCCAACTTCCTCGGGCTGGCGCGCGGCCGCAACCACGCCGCCCCGGCGCGGGTCCGGGCGGCCTGAGCCATGGGCTGCCGGCCCGTCGCCCGCCAGGCGGCCTGAACCATGCCTGACATCCTGCCCGAGCCTGCCGGACGGTCCTTGTCCGATCCGGCGGGGCCCGCATCGCTGAAGCCCGTGCTGGCCAGGATCGCTGCCGGCGGCAGACTTGGCGAGGCCGAGGCGGAGGCGGCGTTCGAGGTCGTGATGTCGGGCGAGGCGTCGCCGGCCCAGATCGCGGCGCTGCTGATGGGGCTGCGGGTGCGCGGCGAGACCGTGGCCGAGCTGGTGGGTGCTGCCCGGGCGATGCGGGCGCGCATGCAGGCCGTGCCGGGCGTGGCGGACGCCGTCGATGTCTGCGGCACCGGCGGCGACGGGCACGCGACCCTGAACATCTCGACGGCGGTGGCCTTCGTGCTGGCAGCCCTCGGGGTGCCGGTCGCCAAGCACGGCAACCGCGCGATCTCGTCGCGCGCCGGCGCATCCGACACCCTGGAAGCGCTGGGCATCGCGGCGGAAGCGGATCCGCAGGTGCTGGAAGCCTCGCTGCAGCACGACCGGCTCGCCTTCCTGGCGGCCCCCCTGCACCATCCGGCGATGCGCCACGCGGCGCCGGTGCGCGTCGAGCTCGGCCTGCGGACGATCTTCAACCTGCTGGGACCGCTCTGCAATCCGGCCGGGGTGCGCCGCCAGATGATCGGCGTGTTCGATCCCGGCTGGCAGGAACCGGTCGCGCGCGCCCTGCGGCTGCTGGGCTCGGACTGCGTCTGGGTGGTGCATGGCGAGGACGCGATCGGCGGCGCGCCGCTCGGGCTCGACGAGTTCAGCCTTGCCGGCCCCAACCGGGTGGTCGCACTGCAGGACGGCCGGCTGAGCCGGTTCAGCGTCAGCCCGGACATGCTCGGGCTGACGCCGCAGCCGATCTCGGCGATCGCCGGCGGCGATGCGGCCGGGAATGCGGCGGCGCTGGAACGGCTGCTCGGCGGCGAGACCGGCTGCTACCGCGATACCGTGCTGCTCAATGCCGCCTGCGCCTTGCAGGTGAGCGCCCGCGGGAGCATGTCCCGTCTCGGGTCGTTCGACCGTCCGGCCGACGACCCGGATCAGGTGCGCGAGGTCCCGCCGCCGCTGGATCGGCTGCGGGATGGGCTCGTGCATGCGGCCCGCGTGCTCGATGACGGCGCGGCGCTGGCAGTGTTGCACAGCCTGCGGCACGCTTCGCGCGGCGCCGGCCGGGCATCGACGGGAGACAGGCGGGATTGACCACGACTTCAGCCGGGCCGCCTTCATGACCTACGACGTCGCGCCCGGCGTGCCGGACGTGCTCGGCCGGATCTGCGCGCAGACCCGCAGCGAGGTCAGCCGGCGCTGCGTCGGCCTGCCGCTCAAGGAGCTCAAGCTGCGGCTGCGCGATCTCGCCGAGCCGCCGCGCGGCTTCGGACAGGCGCTGAAGCGCAAGACCGCCGAGCGCCAGGCCGGGGTGATCGCCGAGATCAAGAAGGCCTCGCCGTCTGGCGGGATGATACGGCGCGACTACGACCCGGCCGCAGTGGCGCGCGGCTACGAGGCGGCGGGTGCCGCCTGCCTTTCGGTGCTGACCGAGGGACCGTCCTTCGGCGGCCATGTCGCCGACCTGCAGATCGCCCGCACCGCGGTCAGCCTGCCGGTGCTGCGCAAGGACTTCATTCTCGACCCGTGGCAGGTCTATGAGAGCCGGCTGATCGGCGCCGACTGCATTTTGCTGATCATGGCCGCCCTGACCGATACCGTCGCCGAGGAGCTGCTTGAGCTTGCCCGGTCGCTCGATCTCGATGTGCTGGTCGAGGTGCATGACGAGGCCGAGCTGAACCGCGCGCTTGGGCTGAACACGTCCCTGATCGGCATCAACAACCGCAATCTCAAGACCCTGGAGACCGATCTCGACACGACGATGGAGCTGGCGCCGCTGGTGCCGCCGGATCACATCGTCATCGCCGAGAGCGGCATCCGCACGCGCGCGGACGTGCTGCGGCTGTCGGGCGCCGGCGCCTCGTGCTTCCTGGTCGGCGAGAGCCTGCTGCGCCAGCCCGATCCCGGCATCGCCTGCGCCGAGCTGCTCGGCCCGATCTGATGCAGACCGGGACGCCGCGCCTGACCCATCTGGACGAGGCCGGCCGGGCGGTGATGGTCGACGTCTCGGCCAAGGCGGTGACCGAGCGCCAGGCGGTCGCGGGGGCGCGGGTGGTCATGCAGCCCGAAACGCTGCGCCAGATCGTTTCCGGTGACACCAGGAAGGGCGACGTCTTCGCGGCGGCGCGGATCGCTGGCATCATGGCTGCCAAGCGCACCGCCGAGCTGATCCCGCTCTGCCATCCGCTGCCGATCAGCGCGGTGACAGTGGCACTGGCGGCCGGGGACGGGGCGGTGGAGATCGAGGCGACCGTTCGCACGACCGGCCGCACCGGCGTGGAGATGGAGGCGCTGACCGCGGCCAGCGTGGCGGCGCTCACGATCTACGACATGTGCAAGGCGATCGACCGGGGCATGCGGATCGAGGCGCTGCGCGTGAAGCGGAAGTCGGGCGGCGCGTCCGGCAGCTACGAGGAGGCGCCGGCTCCGGACACCGGAGGCTGACGCGGGACAATGACGACGGCATGGCCTGGGTCCATCGCCGGACGCGACAAGGGATGAGGAAGCGGTGATGAGTGACGCGAGGAAGACGGCGGACGAGGCGTCTCGCGGCAGCAACAGCCCGTCCATGACGGCAGACGAGCTGGCCCGCGCCTATCGCGACATGCTGCTGATCCGGCGCTTCGAGGAACGCACCGGCCAGCTCTACGGCATGGGCCTGATCGGCGGCTTCTGCCACCTCTATATCGGCCAGGAGGCCGTGGTGGTGGGCGTGCAGATGGCGCTGAAGCCGGGCGACAAGATCATCACCTCCTACCGCGATCACGGCCACATGCTGGCGACCGGCATGGAAGCCAAGGGCGTGATGGCCGAGCTCACCGGGCGGGCCACCGGCTATTCCCGCGGCAAGGGCGGCTCGATGCACATGTTCTCCAAGAAGGAGCACTTCTACGGCGGTCACGGCATCGTCGGCGCGCAGGTGTCGATCGGCGCGGGCCTGGCGTTCGCCAACAAGTATCGCGGCACCGACGAGGTGGCGGTCGCCTACATGGGCGACGGCGCCTCGAACCAGGGGCAGGTGTACGAGAGCTTCAACATGGCCGCCCTGCAGAAGCTGCCCTGCATCTTCGTGATCGAGAACAACCAGTACGGCATGGGCACCAGTGCCGCGCGCTCGTCGGCCTCCAAGGCGCTGCACCGCAACGGCGAGCCCTGGGGCATTCCCGGCCAGCAGGTCGACGGCATGGACGTGGTGGCGGTGCGGGAGGCGGCGCGCGAGGCGGTGGCGCATTGCCGCGCCGGCAACGGCCCGTACCTGCTGGAGATGCGGACCTACCGCTATCGCGGCCACTCGATGTCGGATCCGGCCAAGTACCGGACCCGCGAGGAGGTGGAGGCGATGCGCCGCGAGCACGATGCGATCGAGCAGGTCCGCAAGGCGCTGCTGGCTCTCGGCAGCACCGAGCAGACGCTCAAGACGGTGGACGACGAGATCAAGACGCTGGTCGCCGAGGCGGCCGAGTTCGCGCAGAGCAGTCCCGAGCCGGACCCGTCCGAGCTGTGGACGGACGTGCTGGTGGAGGCCTGAGGGATTATGTCGACACAGGTTCTGATGCCGGCGCTGTCGCCGACCATGACGGAAGGCAAGCTGGCGCGCTGGCTGAAGAAGGAGGGCGACGCGGTCGCGTCCGGCGACGTGCTGGCCGAGATCGAGACCGACAAGGCGACCATGGAGGTCGAGGCGGTGGATGAGGGCATCCTGTCCAGGATCCTGGTCAAGGAGGGCACCGAGAACGTCGCGGTGAACGCGCCGATCGCCGTGCTGCTTGCCGAGGGCGAGGAGGCGGGCGCACCCGACGCGCCACCGGCCGCCGAGGCGCCGGCGATGCCCAAGGTCGCGGCCGAGGGCGGCCCGAAGGAGATCGCCGACAAGGCGTCGGCCGAGAAGACGCCCGACCTCGCCAGGCCGGCGCCCGAGCGCGAATGGGGGGAAACCAGGCCCGCCACCGTGCGCGAGGCGCTGCGTGAGGCGATGGCGGTCGAGATGCGCGCCGACGACGACGTGTTCCTGATGGGCGAGGAGGTCGCGGAGTATCAGGGCGCCTACAAGGTCAGCCAGGGCCTGCTCGAGGAGTTCGGCCCGCGCCGGATCATCGACACGCCGATCACCGAGCACGGCTTCACCGGGCTTGCCGTCGGTGCTGCGCTGACCGGGCTCAAGCCGATCGTCGAGTTCATGACCTTCAACTTCGCCATGCAGGCGATCGATCAGATCATCAACTCGGCCGCCAAGACGCTCTACATGTCGGGCGGCCAGATGGGCTGCCCGATCGTGTTCCGCGGGCCCAACGGGGCGGCGTCGCGCGTCGGCGCGCAGCATTCGCAGTGCTATGCCAGCTGGTATGCGCACGTGCCCGGGCTGAAGGTGGTTGCGCCGTATTCGGCCGCCGACGCCAAGGGCCTGCTGCGGGCGGCGATCCGCGACCCCAATCCGGTGATCTTCCTCGAGAACGAGATCCTGTACGGGCAGAGCTTCGAGGTCCCGACCGACCCGGACTTCATCCTGCCGATCGGCAAGGCGAAGGTCGAGCGCGAGGGGAGCCATGTCACCATCGTCGCCTTCTCGATCATGGTCGGCGTGGCGCTCAAGGCGGCGGAGATCCTGGCCGAGGCCGGCATCGAGGCGGAGGTGATCAACCTGCGCTCGCTGCGGCCGCTCGACACCGCGACCATCGTGAGCAGCGTGAAGAAGACCTCGCGCCTGGTGACGGTCGAGGAGGGCTGGCCGTTCGCCGGCATCGGCGCGGAGGTGGTGATGCAGATCGTCGAGCACGCGTTCGACTGGCTCGACGCGCCGCCGGTGCGGGTGCACGGGCTGGATGTGCCGCTGCCCTATGCCGCCAACCTCGAGAAGCTCGCCCTGCCACAGCCGGACTGGGTTGTCGACGCCGTCAAGAAGCTGGTCTGAGGAACACGCCGCGATGTCCGTGAACATCCTCATGCCGGCGCTGTCGCCGACCATGACCGAGGGCACGCTCGCCCGCTGGCTCAAGAAGGAAGGCGACACCATCGCGTCCGGCGACGTGATCGCCGAGATCGAGACCGACAAGGCGACCATGGAGGTCGAGGCGGTCGACGAGGGCGTGCTGGGCAAGATCCTGGTGGCCGACGGCACCGAGGGGGTGAAGGTCAACGCGCCGATCGGCATCATCGTCGCCGATGGCGAGGGGGTGCCCGACGCGCCGGTGGCCGGTGCGGCGCAGGAGATCCCGACGCAGGCGGCGGCTCCGGTCGATCAGGGCTCGCGGCCGCCGGCGGGCCAGGCATCCCCGACGCCGACCATGGTCCCGGCGGCATCCGCCGGCACCAGCGACAGCGCCAGCCGGGTGTTCGCCTCGCCGCTGGCACGTCGCCTGGCCGGGGAAGCCGGGCTGGACGTTTCCATGCTCAAGGGCTCCGGCCCGAACGGCCGCGTCATCCGTGCCGACGTCGAGACGGCGCGCCGGGACGGTGCGGCGCCGAAGCAGCCGGCTGCGGCTGCCCCCGTCCAGGTGCCGGCACCGGCTCCGGTGCGTCCGACGCCGGTGCCGATCACCGCGCCGCACCGGGTGGTGCCGAACTCCAACATCCGGCGCGTCATCGCCCGGCGCCTGTCGGAATCCAAGCAGTTCGTGCCGCATTTCTATGTCTCGATCGACGTCGAGATGGACGCGCTGCTGTCGCTCCGCACGCAGCTCAACGCGGCCTCGCCGGCAGACGGCGCCGGCTCCTTCAAGCTCTCGGTCAACGACATGCTGATCAAGGCCTGCGCGGTGACGTTGACGCGGGTGCCCAAGGTGAATGCGAGCTACACCGACGAGGCGATCATCGAGTACGAGGATGTCGACATCTCCGTCGCGGTCTCGATCCCGGATGGGCTGATCACCCCGATCGTGCGCAGTGCGGAGAAGAAGTCGCTGGTGCAGATCAGCAGCGAGGCGAAGGCCCTGATCGCCCGGGCCCGCGAGGGCCGGCTGAAGCCGGACGAGTTCCAGGGCGGCGGCTTCTCGATCTCCAACATGGGCATGTTCGGGGTCAAGGAGTTCGCCGCCATCCTCAACCCACCGCAGGCCGGCATCCTGGCGATCAGCGCCAGCGAGAAGCGACCGGTGGTGCGCAGCAAAGACGGCGCCGACCGGATCGAGATCGCCACCGTGATGACCGTGACCCTGTCGGTCGATCACCGGGCTGTCGACGGCGCGCTCGCGGCGCAATGGGTGTCGGTGTTCAAGTCGGTGGTCGAGCATCCGATGAGCCTGGTGGTCTGAGATCATGGCGGACACTTCCAACGACTTCGACATCGTCGTCATCGGCGGCGGGCCAGGCGGCTATGTCGCCGCGATCCGCGCGGCTCAGCTCAAGCTGAAGGTCTGCGTGGTCGAGAGCACCCATCTCGGCGGCATCTGCCTGAACTGGGGCTGCATTCCGACCAAGGCGCTGCTGCGCTCGTCGGAGATCAACCATCTGCTGCACAACCTCGACGAATTCGGATTCGCCGCCGACAACATCCGCTTCGACCTCGACCGGGTGGTCAAGCGCTCGCGGCGGATCGCCAAGCAGCTGGCGTCCGGCGTCGGCCACCTGCTGAAGAAGCACAAGATCCCGGTGTTCGACGGCCATGGCGCGCTGGCGGGCATTGCCGAGGATGGCAGGCGCCGCGTCGAGGTCACCAAGGACGGCGCCGCGGTCGCCACCCTGACCGCCCCGCACGTGATCCTGGCCACCGGAGCGCGTGCTCGCGTGCTGCCCGGGCTCGAGCCTGACGGCCGCCTGATCTGGTCGTATCGCGAGGCGATGGTGCCGGCCGAGATGCCGGCCCGGCTGCTGGTGATCGGTTCGGGCGCCATCGGCATCGAGTTCGCGAGCTTCTACCGCAACATGGGCGCCGAGGTGACCGTGGCCGAGGTGGTCGACCGCATCCTGCCGGCCGAGGATGCCGAGATCGCCGCCTTCGCGCGCAAGGCGTTCGAGAAGCAGGGCATCCGCATCCTGACGGGTGCCAAGATCGGCACCCCGCAGAAGCAGGCGAACAGCGTCCGCGTCGAGGTCGAGGCGGGCGGCAAGACCGAGACGCTGGAGGTCGACCGCGTGATCGCCGCCGTCGGCATCGTCAGCAACGTCGAGACCATCGGTCTCGAGGGCACCAAGGTCGTGGTCGAGAAGACCCACGTGGTGATCGACCATTTCTGCCGCACCGGCGAGCCCGGCATCTATGCGATCGGCGACATCGCCGGCGCACCCTGGCTCGCGCACAAGGCCAGCCACGAGGGCGTGCTGTGCGTGGAGAAGATCGCCGGCCTCGACGTGCACCCGATCGACTGGACCAACATCCCCGGCTGCACCTATTGCCGGCCGCAGGTGGCCAGCGTCGGCTGGACCGAGGCCAAGGCGAAGGCTGAGGGCCGCGAGATCCGCGTCGGCCGCTTCCCGTTCATCGGCAACGGCAAGGCGATCGCCATGGGCGAGCCGGAGGGCATGGTGAAGACCGTGTTCGACGCCAAGTCCGGAGAGCTGCTGGGCGCCCACATGGTCGGCGCCGAGGTCACCGAGATGATCCAGGGCTACGTCATCGCGCGCACGCTGGAGACCACCGAGCAGGAGCTGATGCACAGCGTGTTCCCGCATCCGACCGTCAGCGAGACCATGCACGAGGCCGTGCTCGACGCATGGGGCCAGGCGATCCACTTCTGACGCCAGGCGACGACGCGCTGCCTGCGTGATCGTCCCGGGGGTCGGCGGTCGCGCCGTTCTCCTGGCCCTGCTGGCGCTGCTGCCGAGGGGTGACGCCGATCCGGCGCGGCGACTGCGCCAGGACGCGTATGTCTGGCAGCGCAGCTGGAGCCCGGAGCTCGCGGTGGCGCTGCGCCAGACGGCGCCGCTGGTTGACGGGCTCAGGGTGCTGGTCGCCGAGACCACGGCGGATGGCCGGCTGGACCGGGCGGCGCCGGATTGGACCGTGTTGCAGGCGCTCCACCGGCCGCTCGTGGCGGTGATCCGCATCGACGGTCGGACCGCGCTGCCGCCCACGGCGCGGCTGCTGCCCGTGCTGGCGGCGCTGCCATACCCGATCGCCGGGGTCGAGATCGATCACGACTGCCCGACCGCACGCCTCGACGATTATGGCCGCTTCCTGCGCGCGCTGCGGCCGATGCTGGCACCCGGCCTGCCGCTCAGCATCACGGCCCTGCCGAACTGGCTGGGCGCGCCTGCGTTCCGGCGGCTGAGCCGGGCGGCCGATCGGCTGGTGCTGCAGGTGCATGCAGCCGACGATCCCAGGCGCGGGCTGTTCGATCCGGCGCGCGCGGTACGCTGGGCCTGGCTGATGCAGCGACGCAGCGCGCGGCCGTTCCTGCTGTCGCTGCCGGCCTACGGCGTGCGGGTCGTGCTGGATCGCGCGGGGCGCGTGGTGTCCACCGAGGCCGAGCAGCCGGCGCTGGCCGGGTCGGGCGGGACCGAGCTCGCCGCCGCACCGGTGCTGGTGGCGGATGCCGTGCGGGCGCTGGAGCATGATCCGCCGCCGGGCCTGCTCGGGCTGGCCTGGTTCCGGCTGCCGCTGCCGGGCGATCGGCGGGCCTGGAGCTGGAGCAGCTGGGAGGCGGTGCTGGCGCGCAGGCGGCTTGCCGTGACGCTGGTGCTGCGGGCGACAGGCGCGCCGGGGACGCTGCACGGGTTGCGGTTGGAGAACCGGGGCGCCATCGACGCCGCCCTGCCGCGCACCATCCGGACCGGGATCGCCTGCACGCATGCGGACGGGGCTGGGCCATACCGGCTGCGGCCGGACGCGCCGACGCTGACGCTCGACGCCGACACCGGCATGCTGCTGCGTGCTGGCACGGGCCTGGTGATCGGCTGGAGCCGATGCGACATGCCGGACCTGATCCTGCCGTCCGGTTGAACGACAAGCCGGGCTTGCAGGCGTTGCGCGGACCCGGAATGATCGAGCCATGGATTCCGACGCCGGCCGGCGGCAACGACGTGCGATCGCGGCGCTGGCGGCAATTCTGCTGTCCGGCACGGCGGCAACCGCCTGCGGGGTGTTCTTCCCCTGGCAGTCGCTCGGGCATCGCGATGCGACGATGCAGGACCTGCCGGTCGACAGCTTCGATTCCGAGGCTGTGCGCCTGGTGGCGCGGCCCGACCCCCGCCTGCCGACAGACATCGGCTGGTCGTATGCCACGCCGCCGCCCTATACCGACTCGGAGGAAGCCCGCACCCTGACCGCACCGCAGTTGGCCTTGGTCAAGGCGATGCGGGCGAGCCCGGACGCGAAGTCGGCCGAGTCGGCAGGGCAGGGGCTTCCGGTCGCCGTCCGGAGCTATGTGGCCGGCGCGGTCGCCTTTGCTTATGACGACATGGCGGGCGCCATCGCCAGGTTCCGCGCAGTGCTGTCCGCACCGGCAGGCGGGCCCGACCGATCGCCCTGGGCCCGCTACATGCTGGGCCGGGCACTCGGCCGCACCGGCGATGCGGCCGCCGCCGCGATGG
>CAXTZG010000093.1:0-14911 GCA_964248625.1 uncultured Acetobacteraceae bacterium
GAGGGCGTGGCTGAGCCGGCGCGGCGGTCGCGGGTGCGGCGGCTTGCGGCGGCGAACCGGTTCCGGTCGGCGTCGGAGCCTGCGCGGCATCGGCCGGCGCCAGCATCGCCCGCATCAGCAGGATCGCCGCCGGCAGGCATGAAAGCCGGCGGCTGGAACGAGGCTCGGCCATCGGTTCTCCCTGCAGTCCGGCAGCGTCGGACATCCGCATGAGGCATCCCGCTGTCGCCGCCGGCGTTGCACCGCCGCCGGTTTGCGGAGAAGTCGATCATGGCACACGACCCAGCAACGCACGACCCAGCAACGCACGATCCTGCCGCGCCGGTTCCGGAGTCGGCCGGCTCGCGGATCGCGCTGGTGACCGGCACCTCGCACGGGATCGGCGCCGGCATCGCCGCCCGGCTTCTGCAGGAGGGCTGGCGCGTCTACGGGCTCGATCGCACGCCGCCGGTCCTGCACGCCGCCGGCTTCCAGGCGATCACGGCCGACGTGTCCCGCGAGGCCGACATACGCGACGCCTGCGCCCGCATCGCCGCCGAGGCCGGACGGCTGCACGGGCTGGTCAGCAATGCCGGGATCATGATCCGCAAGCCGATCGCGACGCTCTCGCTCGACGAGTGGACGCAGGTGCTGTCGACCAACCTGTCCAGCCTGTTCCTGCTGGCGCGCGAGGCGGCGCCGCTGCTGCGGGCGGACGGACAGGGCGCGATCGTCTCGATCGCATCGACCCGCGCCCGCATGTCCGAGCCGGACACCGAAAGCTATGCCGCGTCCAAGGGCGGCCTGGTGGCGCTCACTCACGCCCTCGCAGTCAGCCTCGGACCGACGGTGAGGGTCAACTGCATCAGCCCCGGCTGGATCGACGTCGCCGGCGAGACGCTCCGGCCACAGGATCACGCTCAGCATCCTGTCGGCCGCGTCGGCCGGGTGGAGGATGTCGCAGCCCTGGCCGCGTGGCTGCTCGGACCGCAGAGCGGCTTCGTCACCGGCGCCGAGTTCGTTTGCGACGGCGGGATGACGCGCAGGATGATCTACGAGCCGTAGCGGGACGCGGGCCGCTTCAGCGCGGTAACGGGCCTGTTCGCGACGGCTCCGGCCGCATTCCGGATCATCGCAGGGCGGACCACCGTCGCATCGCGATCGTCCCGCTCGCGCGCACCCTGCGCCGGGCTCGTCTCGGTGCGAGAGAGGTTCCGCCGCGGCGCGCCGGCAGCCTCGACCGGCACCCGTGCAACCAATTGCAACGACCTCTGCACGCGGCTCATGTAACAGGCTAGCCTGCGCCGGCCATGGAACAGCTTCCCCATATCCTGATCGTCGACGACGATCGCGAGATACGCGACCTCCTCGCCCGTTTCCTCGAGCGCAACCGCTTCCGCGTCACCGCGGCGCGCGACGGTCGCGAAGCGCGACGCGCCTGGGCCAACGGCCACTACCAGCTCGTCGTGCTCGACCTGATGCTGCCGGGCGAAAGCGGCCTCGACCTCGCGCGCTGGATGCGCAGCCAGGGCAACGTGCCGATCATCATGCTCACCGCGATGGGCGACGAGACCGACCGGATCATCGGCCTGGAGCTCGGCGCGGACGACTACCTGCCCAAGCCGTTCAACCCGCGCGAGCTGATGGCCCGCATGCGCGCTGTCATGCGGCGCACCGCCGAGCGCGACGAGCGCAAGCCGGACGCCGAGAGCCGCGTGCTGCGCTTCGCCGGCTGGACGCTGGAGCCGCTGCGCCGCCGCCTGCTGAACCCCGACGGCGCCGAGGTGCCGCTCACCGGCGGCGAGTACGAGCTGCTGGTGGCGCTGCTCGACCGCGCCAACCGCGTGCTGACCCGCGACATGCTGCTCGACCTGCTGCGCGGCCGGCAGGCCGGGCCGTTCGACCGCGCCATCGACGTCGCCATCTCGCGGCTCCGGCGCAAGCTCGAGGATGACGGCCGCAACGCGCAGGTGATCAAGACGGTGCGCGGCGGCGGCTACGTGCTCGCAGCCGACGTCGAGCGGGTCTGACGGCGCCTCGCATCATCGTCGCCATGCGTCTCCGCCGCCTGTCCCTGCTGCCGCGCAGCCTTGCGGCCCGCACCGCCCTCGTCCTGCTGGCCGGGCTGGTCGTGGTGCAGGCGGTGGGGCTGGCGATCCATGCGCTCGACCGCATCGACTTCGCGCGCCTGAACAACGAGCGCGATGCCGGCGCCCAGGTCGCGGGCATCTACCGCACCATCGCCGATGCGGACCCGCCGACCCGCGACGCCGAGCTCCGCCGGCTGCACCTGCCGCCCGGCTTCCGGGCGTTCCTGACCAGCATCCCGGTGCTGGGACCGCTGCAGCCGGCGCCTGACCCGATCCAGCGCATGCTGCGCCATCATCTGCAGACGATGCCCGTCCCGTCGCGGCTGCAGCCGACGCAGATCATCATCGCCAACAATGTCCGCCTGAACGCGCCGCCGGGCCCGTACGGCATCGACCGGGACGGCGTGCCCGGCGGCGGGCCGGACGGCACCGGGCTGCCCTGGCGGGAACCGCAGGGCGGCAGGCCCAGCGGGCCGTTCGCGGGCGGCCGACGCTACGCGATCGCCATGCGGCTTCCCGACGACGCGCGCTGGCTGACCGTGCGGTTCGTGATGCCGTTCGCCGACCCGTTCCTGTCGCCGACGCTGCCGATCGCCTTCCTGGTGATGACGATCCTGGCCGGGCTGCTGAGCGTCTGGGCGGTGCGGCGGCTGACGGCGCCGCTGCGCACGCTGGCGGTGGCGGCCGAGAAGCTGGGGCGCGACGTCAATGCCGATCCGCTGCCGGAGAACGGCCCGACCGAGGTCGCCACCGCCGCGATCGCCTTCAACACCATGGCCAGCCGGATCCGCCGCTTCGTCACCGACCGCACCCTGCTGCTGACCGCGATCGGCCACGACCTGCGCACGCCGATCACCCGGCTCAAGCTGCGCTCGGAGTTCATCGAGGACGAGGAGCTGCAGGCCAAGTTCCTGGCCGACCTCGACGAACTCGAGGCGATGGTGTCGGCCACCCTCGCCTTCGGCCGCGACAGCGCCAACCGCGAGCCGATGGTGCCGCTCGACCTGAAGGCGCTGCTCGCCACCATTCTGGACGACGCGGTCGATGGCCGCCCGGCGCTGGCGGATCTGGTCGGCTTCGCCAGCCCGCCGCCCGCGGTGACCATCCAGGCCCGGTCGCTCGCCCTGAAGCGTGCGCTGGCCAACCTGGTGGGCAATGCCATCGCCTATGGCGGCGGCGTGCAGGTGACGCTGCACCCGCCGGAGGACGGCCATGTGGTGGTGCTGATCGAGGATGAAGGTCCCGGCATCGCGCGCGAGGCGCTGGAGCGGGTGTTCGAGCCGTTCGTGCGCATCGAGACCAGTCGCAACCGGGAAACCGGCGGCACCGGGCTCGGCCTGTCGATCGCCCGCAACATCGTCCGCGGCCAGGGCGGCGACATCACCTTGTCCAATCGCGCGTCGCAGGGTCTGCGCGCGACGGTGACGCTGGTGGCCTGATCCGCCGATCCGGAAACGCCACGCCACCTGGCCTCTTTTCCTGCCGCCCGCGAGCCGCTACGCCGCACCCGTCGCTTCGTTGGATCAATGCGCCATGCTGAACCGCCTCTACGCGCGCATCCTGTTGCTGGCCGCGACGCCTGCCGCCCCCGTCTGGCTGGCGGCGATCGCGGTGGCCGAGGGCAGCTTCTTTCCGGTGCCGCCCGACCTGCTGCTGATCCCGATGGTGCTGGCCCGGCGGGATCGGGCCTGGATCCTGGCCGGGATCTGCACCGTCGCCAGCCTGTGCGGGGGCGCGATCGGCTGGCTGCTCGGCGCCGAGCTGATCGATCTGGCGATGCGCCTGATCCATCTCTATCACGGCGAGCACGCGCTCGAGGTCTACCGCGCCCGATTCGCCCAGTACGGCTTCAGCGTCATCCTGCTGAAGGGCCTGACGCCGATCCCGTACAAGATCGTCTCGATCGCCGCCGGGGCCGCCCATTACAGCCTCGTGCTGTTCCTGCTCGCGAGCCTGATCACCCGGGGCGGCCGGTTCTTCCTGGTGGCAGCGCTGCTGCGGCGGTTCGGGCCGGCGGCGCAGAGCTTCATCGAGCGCCGCCTGACCATCCTGGCGCTGGCAGCCGCCATCCTGATCGTCGGTGGGGTGGTGGTGGCGCTGCGGGTCTGAGTTCCCGGTTCAAACTTCGCGGGCGGTCAGGAGGCGGTAGCGGCGCGCAGCCCGGTCTGTCGGAAGTAGGGCTCGAACCGCGGATCGAGCTTGGCATAGATGTCGAGCAGCTGGCGCACCTTGTCGCGCATGCGCGGGAAGCGGGCGATCTGCACGGCCAGGTCCCTGCCATGGCCGAACACCCGCTCGGCATAGGTGTTCCAGTCATTGTCCAGGCTCGTGGTGCCGTAGCGCGACACGAAGCCCTGCTCGTGCAGGACGTCGTCGCCCTCCACCGACGGGCGTTCGGCCAGGATCGCCTTGTAGTCGGCAAGGCTCGCATACGCGAAGCCCGGCGGATTGTCCGCCGTCCAGTCGCTGACGTTGAACAGCACCTGGTTGCGGACGATCGAGCTCAGCTCGTGATGGAAGCTGTCGGCGACAAAGCCGGCCCCCGCCGCCGAGCCGGCGCCCTGCTCGTTGAGCGCGATCGTGCCGCCGTCGAAGAAGCCGCCGACTTCGGTGCCCCACATCTCGATGCCGCCCGCCAGCACGACCCGGTGCAGGATCGTGTCGAGGAAGCCCGGGGGATACACCGAAGTCGCGCGATCCAGCGCGCCGAAGGCGGCGTTTCTGTCGCTGTCGGGCAGATCCGTCATTGCCACCGGGCGGTCCGGCCGCGCGACCAGCGGGGCGATCCGCGCCTGCAGACCATCGGTGACGATCTCGCCGTGCCAGCGGGTGCCGATGCTGTGCGCAAAACCACGCGCTTGATCGGCGCCGTCGCGCGCGTGTTCCCGGTTCAGCACGACGCCGACCGCCACCAGAAGCAAAGCGCCGGCCAGGGCCAGGCGCGACACCAGCAGCCGCCGACGCCGGGCGGCGGCGGCCGCCGGGGCGGAACCGCCGGCCCCGGCGCGCGCATCGTCCATCACATCGCCGCCGCGGCCGCCAGCATTCCGGTGACGCCGGCTGCGGCCGGAACGTCGAGCGGCGTATCCGCCCCCAGCGTCACCACGTTCGAGGCGACAACGGCCGTGGCGATCACGCCGGCTGCGACATAGAGGCCGTACTTGGCGATGAAGTGCAGCGGCGCCTCGCTCCAGCTGGAGGAAGGCTGCGCCTGCCTGGTGATCTCGGGATCCTGCGGCTTCGGCCTGATGTCGACGATGATCTGCAGCTCTGGCGCCACGTACAGGAACTTGAGGTATTTCCCCTTCATCTCGGGCGAGGTGAACTTCGCGCGGATGCTGGGCATCGGACTGTCGGATCCGGCCGCCACGCCGATCGAGGTCAGGCTCGGCGGCATGCCCTTGGCGTGGATGGTCAGCATGTTCTCGAACTCCACCTTGTTGGTGGCGCGGTCCCACGAGACCTGCGTGTCCGACAGCAGCTTGGCCAGCGCGGTGTCGGTTTCCTGCTTGGCGGCAAGCTCGGCACCCTTGTTGGTGTAGGTCAGGACCGGGATCTGCTCGTCGGCCCAGATGGTGACGCTGCCCTCGAAACGCACCTCGATCTCGGCGACCGCGCTCTCGAGCTTGATGGGCGGCACCTTGTCGAGCGTGTACTTGAAGGGAAAGCTGTTGATCCTGCCTGAGCCGCTGGCAGCCAAGGCGGACTGCGCCGCGTGGGCCGAGGGCGACGGGACCGGAGGCTGCGGCGCCGAGGCCACGGTCGCGGCCTTCGCCGTCGCGGCAGTCGGGCTCGGATGCGTCGTCTGCGCCGGATGCACGCCCGGCCGGCCGCGCGGGTTCAGCCGGTCGGGCATCGGGATCAGGAGCAGCTCCCCGATCACCAGCGAGTTGGGCGTCTTCAAGGCGCGATGCGTGACCGCAACGACCTCCGGACGGGTGTTGTGCACGAAGATCCGCAGCCACAGCACGCCCGCACCCAGCTGCGACTGCGCGATGCTCCACAGCGAATCATTGGCGGGGCGAGGTATCGCGTATCGCGCACGGTCGGTTTCCGCAGGACGCATCAGCACTGCAATCGTTACGAACGGATGAGCGCCGTGAATGTTTCCGCAACCGGATTGATTTTCGCCGCCGTCAGCCTGGCGGCGGCGATCGCGGTCTACGGCCTGTTCGTGCTGGCCGACATCATGCTGCGACGGGGCACGATCGGCCGGCGCGAGATCGTGATGCTGCCGGGTCTGGCCCTCGTGGTGACGGTCATCGGCCTGGGTCTGGAATGGACCGACACGCATCGCCACGCCCTGCTCGCCGGCGTCGCCTTCAGCGCGTTCCTCGGGCTGAACATCGGCCGGATGATGCCTAGATCGAAGCGCTGACCGGGGCGATGCGTCAGCTGGGCTTGCCGGGCCGCCGCTCGCTGCTGTGCACCATGCCCATATGCACGGTGAGCGCGCGCACCACCTTCTCGATGTCGTTCGGCGGCAGCACGAAGCCGACCGGTCCGAAGGCCGGGTGCTGGAAGGCGATGATCGAGCCCTCGGTCAGCGCTTCCGGCTGCACCGCCCACTGCGTCTTGTAGATCGGCGTGAAGGCGGCGCCTTCCATCGACGGCACCGGGCGCTTGTCGAGCATGGCCGCGCGCGCCTGGCCGAGCGAGGCGATGAGCTGGCTGATCTGGTCCAGCGTCAGGGACAGCTCGCCCTCGAGGCCGCTTTCCGGCAGCAGCGCAAGCGTCGCCTGCTGACGATCGTCGGACACCGTCACCTGCATCCGGGCCGCACGTTTGCTCATCTGTTTCTCCCGTCAAGGCACCGGTCTCATCCTACAAGACTGCCGGCAGCCCTGACCATGAAGGCTTTGTCAGCCGCCGATGCCGTCCGCCCGCAGCAGGGCGCCGGCCCAGCTCCACCAGCCGGGCCGGGCCAGCGTCCGCGCCGCGTCATCGGCGGCACCCCGGATCGCGAACAGGCCGAAGCAGGTGGCGCCGGAGCCGCTCATGCGCGCCAGCAGACAGCCCGGCCGCGCGGCAATCGCCTCCAGCACGTCTGCGATCGGCGGGCAGAGCGCGATCGCCGCCGGCTCCAGGTCGTTGGCCAGGTGCCGCAGGTCCGCCGCCATGGCGTCCGCGTCCGGCCAGGCCGCCGGCAGTTCGGCTGGCGGCCGGTTGCCCGGCAGTCGCGTGCGGAACACCGCGGGCGTGGAAACCGCAAGGCCGCAGTTAACCAGCACCATGAAGCAGTCGGGCAGCGACGGCGCCGGCGTCAGCACCTCGCCCACGCCGCCCATGCGCGCCGGACGCTGCGACAAGCAGACCGGAACGTCGGCGCCGAGGGCTGCCGCCAGGGTCGCGAGCCGGGCGTCATCCGGCACCGTTCCCCAGACCCGGCACAGCAGCCGCAGCGCCGCCGCCGCATCGGCCGAGCCGCCACCGATGCCGGACGCGACCGGCAGGCTCTTGCGCAGGCGCAGCGACGCGCCCGCCGGAACGCCAAGCTCGGCCCGCAGCAGCCGGGCCGCGCGCAGCACCAGGTTGTCGTCGGGCGGATCGTCGTCGGCAGGACCGGCGCGCAGCGCGTCCGCGAACGGGCCCTCCAGCACGAACGGGAAGCCGGCCTCCCCGAGCGGCCCGGCCGACAGCAGATCGTGCGCGCCGGCGAACACGGCCAGGCTGTCGAGCAGGTGATAGCCGTCGTCGCGACGGCCGACCACATGCAGATACAGGTTGATCTTGGCGTGCGCCCGCTCGGTCAGCGGCTGCGCCGGCTCCGTCATGGACAGCGTCAGCGCGGATCTGGAGCGGCGTCGGAACGGGGCCCTTCGGAGGGAGGCGACGCAGCGACCCCGGCCCGGCGGAGCGACTCGCGGATGTGGGCGGCATCCTCCGGCTCGGGCTTGAGCACCAGCGCCCAGCGCCACTGGTCCTCCGCCTCCACCCGCCTGCCGGCCGCCCAGTAGGCGGCGCCGAGATGGTAGTTCACCGTCGGGTCTTCCGGCATCTGCTCGGCCGCGCGCTCCAGCGTCTGCACCGCGCCGGGCACCTCGTCCTGGCGCAGCATCACCCAGCCCAGGCTGTCGCGGATCGAGCCGTCGTCGGGCTTGCCGTCCAGGGCGCGCTGGATCAGCAGCCGCGCCTTGCCGAGATCCTGATGGCGCTCGACCAGGCTATAGCCGAGATAGTTCAGCACGAAGGGCTGGGCCGGCGACAGGGCCAGCGCATGCTCCAGGTCGGCCTGCGCCTGCGGCCACTGGTTCTGCCGGTCGAGCGCCACCGCGCGCGAGAACAGCAGCTGCCAGTCGTTGCCGGCGAGCGGCGCCCCGGACAGGCGCTGCCGGTCGGCGATCGCCGTGTTGTAGGCCTCCACCGCGGGACCGTAGAGCTTGAGGTCGGACAGCACGTCGCCCAGCGACTGCGCGGGCTCCGGACGCTGCGGATAGGCCTGCGCCAGCGCCTCCAGACGTTGCCGCGCCTCGTCGCGCCGTCCGGCCGCCGCCATCAGCGTCGCCGTCCGCAACCGGACCAGCGGCGCCAGCGGGTCGGCGGCGTCGACATCGGCCAGCGCCGCGATCGCCGCATCCGGATGCCCGGGTGCCAGCTGCTCGGCCCGCATCAGCTTCGCCGTCGTGAGGTCGGGCTGCATGTCGAGTGCGAAGCGCAGCATGAAGGCGACCGCCTCCTTGGCGGCCGCGTCCTGCTGCTGCAGCATCGAGGCGATCGCCAGATAGGCGCGCGCCAGCCCCTGCCGCGGATCGGTCACCACGGGCCGCGCCAGCGAGGCGGACAGTCCGGGCTCCGCCAGTCCGAGCACGCTGATCTGCTGCACCAGCTCGTGCATCATGGCCTGCGCCTCGGCGGCGTGGCCGTGGCGGCTCAGAAAGGAGCCCAGCACCTGGGCCGCCGCCAGGCTGGTGCCGCCGAACATCGCCTGGGTGGTGCGGTAGAGGCTGGAAGCGACATCGGCGCGGCCGGCGAGCTCGGCGATGGTTCCGGCCTGCAGCGCGCAGGCGCCGGCGAGCGGGCCACTGCCGCCGACCGCCGCCAGCGTCCGCAGCGCGAGATCGGTCTGGCCCGCCCCCTGCTGCGCCCAGGACAGCAGCAGCGGCCGGATCACGTCGTTCAGCGGCGAGGCGGGCAGCGCCGCGTATCCGCGCGCAGCCTCGGCCCAGTGGCCCTGCAGCGCTGCCGCATTGGCCAGCACCAGCTCCTGCAGCAGGCCGGGCTCCACGTGCGGCGCGAGCATCGCGGCCTGGCTGCGTCCGGCCAGGGTCGAGAACACGAAGGCCGGCTGCAGCAGCGCCGCCTCGCCGGGATCGTGCGCCAGCGCGTCGAGCAGACGATCCGCCGCGACGCCGCTGTCGCCGAGATGCCCGGCGACCGTGCCGGCGAGGTAGGCGCCGAGCGCCTGCTCCGGCTTCTGCGCGCCGACATCGGTGGCCAGGGCCGCCGCCGCGGCCGGCATCGCGACCGGCAGAAGCAGCGGCAGCGCGATCAGGCCGGTGCGCAGGGCGAGCGGGAGTTGCATAATGTGCCCAAGCTAGCGCGCAGGGGGTTCCACGCCAACCGCGTCCGCGCCGCCGCCCGGATTGCAGGGCGCGGGAGCGACATCGATCGGGAGTTCGGGCTTGGACGCGCTGGCACTGCTGAGGCTGCAGATCGAGTGGGGCGCGGACGAGGCGCTGGAACTGGAGCCGGTCGACCGGCTGCGCCCGCCCGCCGCATCCCGCCCGGCGACCACCGTCGTCCCGACTCCAGCGCCACCGCCGAGGCCGCCCCTCGGAACGTCTCCACCTGCAACCAGGGCGCCCTTGCCTGCAGCCGGGACGGTGCCGCCTCCGGCCGAACGCGGGCAGGCCGCCGCCGCGCGTGCCGCCGCCGCAGCCGCCCACAGCCTGCCGGCGCTGCGCGACGCCATCGCCGCGTTCGACGGCTGCAGCCTGCGCGACACCGCGACGCACCTGGTGTTCGCCGAAGGCGATCCCGCTTCCGGCGTGATGATCGTCGGCGAGGTGCCCGATGCCGAGGAGGATCGTGCCGGCCACCCGTTTGCCGGCCAGTCGGGGCTGCTGCTCGACCGGATGCTGGACAGCATCGGCCTGGATCGCCGGCACCTGCTGCTGACGCCGCTGATCCCCTGGCGGCCACCCGGCGACAGCAAGCCGAGCGAGTTCCACCTGTCAGCCTGCCTGCCCTTCCTCGACCGGCTGCTGGTGCTGGCGCAGCCCCGGCACCTGCTGCTGATGGGCAGCCGGCCGGCCAAGCTGTTGGCCAATGCGCAGATCCGCGCCAATGCCGGCTGGCAGCGCCTGACGGTGCCGGGCCTCGACCCGGATGCGCGCGCGCTGGCGATGCGTCATCCGGCCTATCTGCTCAGCCACCTGCCGGCCCGTCGCGACGCCTGGATCGACCTGCTGCGGCTGCGGACCGCCCTCGACGATGCCGATATTGCCCGCGACGGAGTCACGGACGCGTGAGCGGTTTGGCAGGGAACCGCCACTTCTGCCACCTCGAAACCGCGTTGCGTAACAATAATGAGACTCCGTTGTTGCGCCCCAGGCCGTCGCGCCCTAGAGCCGCCCGGCCATGCGTGGGTTCCTTCAGCGACATCCCCCTCTAGCGGCAAGGGCCTTTCTGGCCGGCGCCGCCCTCCTGGCAGGAGCAGCGGCACCTCTGCGCGCCCAGCCTCCGTCACAGCGGTCCGGGCTGTCGGCACCACCCGAGGAGACGGCGATGGCGGTGCCGCGGTTGCCGCTGCCGGGCGGCAGCCGTGACGGCGTCATCTCGCTGCCGCATCCGCTGGAGGCTGGAACCGCCGCCCGCATCCGACGCATCTTCGCCCTGCAGCGCGGCGGCGACATCCCGGCCGCGGTCGCGGAGACGGCGAAGCTGGATGACGACACCCTGCTCGGCGAGCTGCTCGCCGACCGATATCTCGCCCCGAACGCCAAGCCCGCGCCGAGCCAGCTGCATCTGTGGCTGAAGCGGTTCTCCGACCTGCCCGACGCGCCGGCGATCCATGACCTGCTGGCGACCGTCAGCCATGGCGGCCGGCCGGAGCCGGCGCCGTCCGCCGCGACGCTCGGAACCGGATCGCCGGCAGCGCCCCTGCCCGAGGAGACCGATCCGGCCGATCAGGCCTTCTCACGCAATGCCCTGCTCGATCGCACGGTGGCCGAGCGTCTGGAGAACGGCGACGCGGGTGCTGCCAGCGCGCTGCGGCTGATCGCGGCCACCCGGCATATCGACACGCTCTATGCCGCCCAGCTGCGCGCCGAGGTCGCCCTGCGCCTGTTCACCGGCGGCGAGATCGACCTGGCAGCCGACACCGCCCAGCGGGCGTTCGACGGATCCGGCCGACGGATCGGCCTTGCCGGCTACGTCGCAGCGCTCGCCGCCTGGCGCGCCGGCCATCCGGATCGGGCGGGTCCGCTGTTCGAGGCGGCTTCCCGCGCCGGCCTCACCGCCGCCGGCATCCGCGCCGGCGCCGCCTTCTGGGCGGCCCGGGCGCATCTGCGCATCGGCGACACCGCCAGCTACACGCTCTGGCTGCAGCGCGCCGCCGCCGCGCCGCAGACCTTCTACGGGCTGCTCGCCACCCGCCTGCTCGGCCGCGACAACAACGGCTGGGATCGCTCCTGGAGCCAGACGGCGCGGCTGCCGAGCCTCGGCCGCCTGCCCAGCCCCGGCGGCCTGCTCGACGATGATCCAGACAGCGACGCCGGCCAGCCCACCTTGTCGGAGATCGATGTCGATGCCGTCGCCGCGACGCCCGCCGGGCATCGCGCGTTCGCCCTGCTGCAGGTCGGCGAGACGGCCCGCGCGGAGGCGACGCTGCGCCGGCTGTGGCCGACGGTGCAGGCGGACATGGCGCTGTGCCGGTCGATCCAGCTGGTGTCGGACGCGGCCGGGCTGACGGGCCTGTCGTCCCAGCTCACCGGCATCCTGCAAAGCCGCGACGGCCAGCCCCGGGACGCCGCGCGGGTGCCGCTGCCGCATCTGTCGCCGCATCACGGCTTCAGCGTGAACCCGGCGCTGGTCTATGCCCTCACCCGCCTGGAATCCAACTTCGACGCATCCGCCGTTTCCGGCGCCGGCGCGCACGGGCTGATGCAGCTGATGCCGGTGACCGCAGGCTTCATCCTCGGACAGCCGGCGCGGTTCGAGGGCAATGCGGCGGCGCTGCACAACGCAGCGCTCAACCTCGAGCTCGGCCAGCGCTACCTGTCGTATCTGGCGCAGCGGGCAGCGGTGAATGGCGACCTCGTCCGGCTGCTGGCCAGCTACAATGCCGGCCCGACGGCGGTCGCGCGCTGGGATGTCTCGATGGACGAGGATCGCGACCCGCTGATGTTCATCGAGAGCCTGCCGTCGGACGAGACCCGGGACTATGTGCGGCGGGCCTTCACCTATCTGTGGATCTATTCGGAGCGGCTCGGCGTGCCATCCCCCTCGCTCGCCGCGCTCGCCGCCGGACGCTGGCCGCAATTCACCGACGAGCAGGCGATCCGGCAGGGGTTGATGCACTAGGCCAGGTCAGTTCTCAGCCAAAGCCTGGCGGCTCGCGCGCACCTTGTGCACCCGGCGCCCGTCCATCTCCAGCACCTCGAACAGCCAGCCGGAGAACACGATCTTGTCGCCCAGCGCCGGCACCCGGCGCAGCAGCGCCAGGATCAGCCCGCCCAGCGTGTGGTAGCTGCCTTCGGCGGGCAGGTCGGCCAGGCCCAGCCGGTCCTTGACCTCGTCCGCCGGCGACGCGCCGTCCAGCGTGAGGATGCCCTCGGTGACGGCATGGTGCTGCGGCACGGCACCCGCCTCCTGCTGCTCGCCGACGATGGCCTCGAACACGTCGGACGCGGTCACCACTCCCTCGAAGCTGCCATACTCGTCCAGCACCAGCACCATGCCGAGCGGATGGGTGCGCAGCTGTTCGAGCACGTCGAAGGCGCTGATGGTGTCCGGCACCACCACCGGCGGCAGCATCACCGCGTCCACCGAGAGCCGCCCGCCATCCAGCAGCAGGTCCAGCACGTGCTTGGCCAGGATCATGCCCACCGGGTTGTCGACGCCGCCGTCGCAGACCACCACGCGGGTGTGGCCAGAACTCTTGATCAGGGCGCGCAGGCTGTCCGGATCGGCGTGCCGCTCGATCCAGACCAGCTCGTTGCGCGGAGTCATGATCGCGCGCACCGGCCGGTCAGCCAGCCGCAGCAGGCGCTCGATCATGTTGCGCTCCTCGATCTCCAGCACGCCCGCCTGCGCGCCTTCGGCGATCAGCGCCTTGAGCTCCTCCTCCGTCACCGTTTCGCGCGCCATCTTGGTGACGCCGATCAGCCGCAGCACCAGCGACGAGGACTGCCCGAGCAGCCACACCGCGGGTGCCGCGATCCGCGACAGGATCGTCAGCGGCAGCGACAGCCGGGCGGCGATCAGCTCTGGATGGCGCAGCGCCAGCTGCTTGGGCACCAGCTCGCCCAGCACGAGCATCAGCGCTGTGATCACGATGACGCACAGCGTCAGCGCGAGCTCGTGCGCGAACGGCGCCAGCACGTGGATCCGGGCAAGCCAGGGCGCCAGCCGGCCGGCGATGCTGGCGCCGCCGAAGGTGCCTTCCAGGATGCTGACGAGCGTGATGCCGACCTGCACCGTCGGCAGAAAGCTTTGCGGGTCCTCCGACAGGATCCGGGCCCGCTCGGCGCCGGGCACGCCGCGCCGCGACAGCACCGCGAGCCTGGCCCGCCGCGCCGAGATCAGGGCGAGCTCGCCCATGGCGAACACGCCGTTGAGGGCCACGAGCAGCAGGATCACGATCACGGAGACAGTCATGCGACCAGTCTAGCAGATCGAGACCAAGATCAGGACGGCGCCCTGGACCGGATCCGGCAGGCTCAGGCCTCAGGCTTCGCGGTACCAGAGCAGGACGATGCCGACCAGCATGAAGCAGAGCGGCCAGACCCAGCCCGCGATCCGGCCGCCGCGGCCCGGCAGCCTGAGCTCGAGCCAGCGGCCCCAGCCAGCCGCGATGCCGGCCAGCGCCAGCGGCGTGTGGGTCAGCTCGATCAGCTCGGCATCCTTGACGTTGGCGATCTGGTGGCTGTGCGTCAGCAGCAGCGCGCCGCCGGCCGCCACCATCAGCGGAAACACCAGGGCGGCCCGCCGGCTCTTCAGCCGTCCGGTCTGCACCGACCACTCGAAGGCGGCGAACACCAGGATCAGCAGCACGAAGATCCGGTGCTGCACCACCTCCACATCGCGGAAGGCGGCCATGAAGTCCTCGTTGCCGAGCGGCCACACCTCCGGATCGGAGCGCAGCAGCAGGAACACCGCAAGACCCAGGAACACCACCGGCCAGTGCCGCGCCGGACGCACGCCCGCATGCGCCAGCAGCACCAGTGCCGCGATCGCGATCACGAACAGGCCGGCCCAATGGTGGTTGTATTCCGACCAGGCGATGTCGTCGGCGTTGCGCGGCGGCAGGGTGCCGTCGCCGGGCACGAAGGCGGGGGCCGAGACATGGTGCGCGGTGGCGGCCTCGGCATCGATCTTGGCCTGCAGCGCCGGGATCGCCAGCACGTCGTGATCGGGCGAGCGCAGCCGCGGCCAGACCGGGCTGTTGCGCTCGATGATCTCGTGGAAGGTGACGCGGTCCTGCTTCAGGTCGACGGCCGGCGGCACCGAGGTCAGCGAGGCGGCGGCAAAGAAGATCGAGAAGCCGACGCCGATCTCGACCTCGGCGAAGCGCTTCATCCGCACCACCGATGCCGTCGGGTCGCGACGCAGCCGCTCGGTGACCAGCAGGTTGCCGAAGCCCAGCGCCAGCAGCCCCATGAACAGGCCGATCTTGGCCA
>CAXTZG010000094.1:0-10061 GCA_964248625.1 uncultured Acetobacteraceae bacterium
GCACGATCGCGGAGCGACTGCGGGGCCTGCTCGACGTGTTGGGCGTGTCACGCTGCTTCGTCGCAGCGCACGACGTCGGCGCCTGGGTGGCCTACCCGTTCGCATCGCTGTTCTCGGATGTCGTCGTCCGACTTGCGCTGCTCGATGCCGGAATACCAGGCATTACGCTGCCGGAGCTATTGCCGACCGCGCCGGAGCGGGCGTGGCGGACCTGGCATTTCCCGTTTCACGCCATCCGTAAGACCGCCAATCCAGAAGCCTTCTCGGATGCCGATCTCGACGAGTACCTGCGCGTCTTCGTCAAGGACGGCGGCATCCGCGCCGGGCTAGCGTTCTATCGCGCCGCGGCAATCTCGGCGCGACAGAACCGAGAGTTCTGCGCCAAGTCTAAATTGATCATGCCTGTACTCGCGATTGGCGCGGACCAAGGCTCCATCGCCGACATGGCTGGCCCGCTGCGGGAGTTTGCGTCCGACGTGCAGGGCATGACCATGCCCCATTGCGGACATTTCATTCCCGAGGAGCAGCCGACAGCGCTCGCAAATGAGCTGTGCCGCTTCTTCGCCGAGGGCTTCGAAATCTGATGCAAGCTGCGAGACGAACCGCCGCGCCCTGCTAGCGATCGCGGCAACGCTCACCACGGTCCTGCATTAGTACGCCGTTAGTCGAGGGAACAAGACTTTAGCACTTCCCCAATTGATCGCCTCTAGCACACCCTCCGGCATATCCTTGAACTCGTCCAGTTCACGCGTAAACAACGCCTGAGCGTCGTGGCTAATGTAAGGATTGTCGCTGCCGAACACGATGTGACCCGGCGCGGCGAAGGCCAGCAGGCTCGGCAGGGCGTCAGGGGCACTAAGTGCGGTATCGAAGTAGAAGTACCTCAGCGCCTTCATGATCCTGTCCTGCTCAAACTCCTTCATCGTGTAGTCGTGCAGCAGCAAGGCGAAGCGGCGCGCGGCATAGGGCAAGAATCCGCCGGCATGGCTCAGGATGACCTTCACTGAAGGACAGCGCTCGGTGACGCCTGCGACCACCATGCTCAGCGCCGAGCGTGTGGTGTCCATGGGGAAATCGACAGTCGGCTGGGGCACACCAGGCAGCGGCTTCATCTCTGGTATGCCTGGATGCACGACACCACCGCTTGGCGTCGCTCCAGCTCATCCCACACTGGTGTAAAGGCTTCATCGCCCAAGTATTGGCCGTGGTAGCTGCTGAGAATCACCACGCCGTCGGCATTGTAGTGATCGTAGGCCTGTCCGATCGCCGTAACCGTAGCCTCGGGATCAGGCATAGGGAGGGTTGCGAAATAGCCAAACCTCCCGTTCGACTTCTCCCGTAGATCAGCGCCAAAATCGTTGACTTGTCTGGCGAGGTCGATCCGCTCGTGGCCCTCCCATGCCATTACCGATGGCGTAGCGAGCGAGATCATGGCGACTTCGGTGCCCAGCCTATCCATTACCGCGATGGCTGAGGCTGGCGACCAATCGGGAGTGCCCCACATAGGCTTTCCCGCCTTGACCTCCAACGCCTCCGCCCAGAAAGACGGAATCATGTGAAAGTGCGTGTCGATCCGGCCGCTCACGAGAGTTCCTCCAATCACTAAGGCATTGATGGACCTTTATATAATGAAATCAGTAAACCTCCATCGTTATTGTCTCATTTCAACGTAGTGCACTGAGCTGGTGAGATTGACCAGCCCCCATTAAGTGATCCAGTTGAGATCTTAGTTCAGCCTCATGCCGAGCGCCGTGGCTGATCCGGCCGGACCTGGCGGAGCTGCAGGCAATGGCATCCTCGACAGGATGACCTCAGGTGCCGGAGGCCGGTAGCCGAGCGAGCTGTGCGGACGCACCGTGTTGTAGTGCATCCGCCATTGCTCGATCAGCACCTTGGCCTCCGCCAACGTGTTGAACGCCTCGCACGCCAGAAGCTCGTCACGGAACTCGGCCGTTGAAGCTTTCCACATAGCCGTTCTCCCACGGACTGCCCGGCTCGATGTAGGCCGGCTTGGCGCCAAGCTCGGTGATCCACGCCTTGACCGCCGTGGCCACGAACTCCGTCCGGTTGTCAGAGCGGATGTAGGCTGGCGTGCCGCGGCTGATGAACAGGTCCGTCAGCACGTCGATCACCTCGGTCGAGCCCAGCTTGCGGCCCACCCGGATCGCCAGGCAATCGCGGCTGAACTCATCCACGACGTTGAGGGTGCGGAACTTGCGGCCTTGAGTGTGCGGTCCTCGACGAAATCGCAGGCCCAGACATGGTTGGGCCGGTCCGGCCGCAGCCGCAGGCATGAGCCGTCGTTCAGCCACAGCCGCCCGCGCTTCGGCTGCCGCGCAGGCACCTTCAGGCTCTCGGCCCGCCAGAACCGCTCGACGCGCTTGTGGTTGCAGGCCCAGCCCTCGGCGTGCAGCAACACCGTGATCCGCCGGTAGCCATAGCGCCCATGCTGCGTCGCAAGATCGATGATCGCCCGCGTCAGCGCCGCTTCGGGCGGCCCAGGACCATCGCCCCTTGGCGATTCGTCTGCGAAGCAGCCGGTGGCGGAGCCACCGGAGGGGGATCCGCCTGCCGAACCTGTCTGATATTCTGGTTCACCGTGATCGTCGAGGCCGGAGTGCCGGGCCTGGCTGACGCCCGAGACCTGGTGGAACGGTTCCAGACCATGATCCGAACCAAAACCACCGTCGAACTGGATGGCTGGATCGAGCAGGCCAGAACCAGCCTGATCGCTCCACTGGCCCGCGGGGTCAGCAAGGACGTCGCCGCTATACGAGCCGCCATCACCGAGCCTGGTCAAACGGCCAGACCAAAGGCCAGATCACGAGGCTGAAGCTGGTGAAGCGCCAGATGTATGGCCGCGCCAAACTCGACCTGCTCGGAGCAAGGCTCATCGGTGCCGCATGACGTTAAACGTCAGCGGAACTGCGTCAGAGCCAGAATTGGACACCGATCTACAATCTAGACGGTGATGGAGAGCGCCCGCGCAGTGGAAGAGGGGACTGCGGAGACCTGTGAGAGCCGGACCTCGGCGCGTGCGACCTGTTTTTGGTCGATGGCGACGCAGCATGGGCTGTGCGCCGCCTTGTCAGCATCGACCGCCGCATTGGCCTTTGCCAGCGCCTGTTTGGCCTGCAGGACCGCCGGCGATTGACTGTTCGCGTGGGCTTCCGAACGACTGTTCGCTGGTATCAGTCCTGACATTCTTGACCTCTCGCGCCCGAATAACACCAATCGAGTTAAGGAATGATGAGGAGCATGCCGTCGCCACGTCAGTCGGTGGCGACGGCGTGCGTCGTTCAGCGGACGATCAGGCCGAACGGCCGCGTGGTGGCAGCGACCGGAAGCGCGACCGTCTTGTCCGGCGCACTACGGAGCTGACCATTGGCCGGGTTGAAGTCGAAGACGTGGATCTTGTTGCTCTTGCCCTCCGCCGCGGTCGAGGTTTCCTCCTCGAGCGCATACAGGTGGCGCTGATCCGGCGATAGGCCGATCTCGTAATAGCCGCCGGCGCCGGCATCAACCGCGCGGGAAACTTCGACCGGATTGGCTGGATCGCTTAGGCTGTACACCGAGACCGATCCGTCGAGGGTGTTGGACGTGAACAGCCATTTCCCGTCTTCCGTCGTTCTGAGCCAGCACAGGCCCTGCCCGGTCGCGGCGATGGTGGTGACGAGGCTCAGCTTGCCGGCCACACTCCAGCGGTAAACGGCGAGGCGGTTGACGTTGACCAAGCCGGCATAGAGGTAGGATTGCGTCGGGTGCGCCCAGAGGCCGAGTGCCAGCGCCTGGGATCCGCCGAAGATCGGGGGCTCGATATTGTCCGTCAGGATAATCGAGCCGTCGGCATTGCGTTCGAACGCAGCGATGCTGCCACCGGCCGGAAAGCCGGTTCCGAAGATGAAGCGGCCGGTGTTGGTCGTCAGCACCTGGGTGGGATCCGACCCCTTCGGAAGCTCGACGCTCTCGGACGGACGCCGCAGGGGAAAGCCGCCCGGCAGGATGTCGATCGTCTGGGCGTTCGGTGCGCCGGCAGTCGCCGCCTGCGCCGGATCCTCGCTGCTGTTCAGGACGATCAGTTGATCGCCTTTGCGGCCGATCGAGATTGGCGTGCTACCTCCGGTGCGGGTCGGCCAGCCGAGCATGTTCGAGAGGCTGCCATTCGGCGAGACGTGGAATGCCGCAAGGGTGTTCGAGCCCGGATTGACCGCAAAAAGGGTGTTCTTATTACGGCTTAGCGCCATCTGCTGGTCGTTGTCGAACGGCCCGAGTGCGAAGGAGGGGTCGATAAAGCCGGAGCCTCCGGTGGCGAATGGTGATCCGGCAATCGGATGAAGGCTGCCGTCGTCGGCAATGCCGTAGGCGAGGATGCCGTTGGCATTCGTGCGAGGATCGTTCGATTCAATATAAACCGTGTGCTGTGTGATTGGCGGCGTGCGATCGGCCTGTTCGTCACCAAAGCTTCGTGTGGCGGTCAGCCCCATGATGGTCGCCGATACCAAGGCCAGGTTATAGGATGTCCGAATTTGGCGTTTTAACAGCGTCACTTCGTGTCCTCCCTAGACGACAATCTATTCGGATGAGCGGGTGACGAGGTTACAACGGAACCAAAAAGATTTTGGTGCGTCCGATACTGCCGGCCGCTGCGCAGAGGTCGCGCTATGTCAGCACTACCACCGCGTGATCATGCCCAGCACGATCTGCGACGCGGTGGAGATCAGTGCCAATCCGGCCGCATACCAGATGGCGATGTAAAGCGGATCATCGGACAGGCAAGCAAACACGAACGCACCGCAGGCTGCAGCGGTGATGTCGGCAGCCCATACGGTGC
The DNA here is from genome assembly GCA_964248625.1 of uncultured Acetobacteraceae bacterium. Lineage (GTDB taxonomy): Bacteria > Pseudomonadota > Alphaproteobacteria > Acetobacterales > Acetobacteraceae > Lichenicola. Next base: position 4,832 of record CAXTZG010000094.1, read on the forward strand.
CACCGCGATCGACCGGAGCGCCGCGATTTAGGTTCTGTCAGCCCTCGCGCCAATGACGGAACTGGTGGCGAGTGGGTGGCTGACGTAACATCGCCGGTCATGGCAGCGGGCGGGAGATCGGGATGAACTGCGTGGGCTGTGGATCTGCTGCCGTGACGGAGCGGCGTGAGGTCACGGCGCGAGGCTACCGGCGGTTCCGCTGCCGAGCCTGCGGGCGGCAGTTCAGCGAGCGCAGCGCAGGCGTGCTGAACCGGACCTGCCTGCCCAGCGACATCATCGCCTTCGTGGTGTTCTGCCGGCTGCGGTATCGGCTGACCCTACGCGACCTGAGCGAGATGCTGGCGCTTCGCGGGATCGAGGTCAGTCACGGTTGAACTGTGAAGCAGATCAACGGTCGAGGTTGGGAGGCGAAGCTATTGCCGGTATTGGCGACGCGCTCCGTCAACGCCGGCACGGCAGACGGCGCGGCTGCGGGAGCAGCTGGCTAGTGGATGAGACCTACCTGAAGGTCCGTGGCCGCTGGTGCTACCTGTATCGGGCGATCGACCGGGACGGGAACCTGATCGACGCGATGCTGAGCGAGCACCGGGACATGAAGGCTGCCAAGGCGTTCTTCCGCTCGGCGCGAGCGGTCATGGGATACAAGCCCGAGCGGGTGACAACGGAGGGCCACGGCTCCTATCCGAGGGCGGTCCGCAGCGTGCTGGGCAAGAGGATCCGCCACCGGACCAGCGCCTACATGAATAACCGGCTTGAGCAGGATCGTCGTGGCATCAAGGGTCGGATCGGATGCATGCGCGGCTTCAAGAGCCACGACGCGGCCGGCTGCTTCTGCCGCGAGCACGGCGAACTTCGAGATCTGCTTCGCCCCCGACGCCGTCACAACCAGACCGTCCCCGCCTCCCTCCGCCGCTGCCGCTTCACAAGAGGCGCCCGCGCTGCGCTCGGGATCATGCAGAACGCGTGACCTAGCAAGCTCTATAAAGAACGTTCGGTTGTCTGACGCGATCGCTGACAGAACCAGATGAAGAGACTGGCCATGAAGAAGCGGTTCCCGATGGAGCAGATCGTCACGGTGCTGAAGCAGGCCGAGCTGGGCTTGCCGGTCGCTGACCTGATCCGAAGGGTCGGGACCTCGGAGCAGACCTTCTACCGCTGGAGTCCGGAAGGACCGTGACCGGAGGTCGCGTCAGCCTGCCGGACCAGTATGCGGGGTTGGAGACGGACCAGGTCCGTGAGTTCAAGCAGCTCACGGAGAGAACAGCCGGCTGAAGAAGCTGGTGGCCGAGCTCAGCCTCGGCAAAGCCGAGCTGCAGAACGGGGTGACGCCATAGAACGGGCAGAACAGTACGGTAGGCGGGGTGAATCGTGGACGGGCTCACGATGCGATTGCGATCGGGCTGGCAGATGCCGTTTGGATAGAGGTTTGCTGTTTAACCGAAGACGTCATTTCTCCTGCAAGCTTTTTTTGCCGGCCATGTCGATAAACGCCCGCAACGGCGCGGGAACCTGCCGTCGGCCGGGGTAGTAGAGATGGAATGGTGGCAGCACCGGACACCAATCCTCGAGCACCCGCAGCAGTTCGCCGCGTGCGACATGCTCGGCCACGATGGTTTCATACACGTGCGCCAGCCCGACCCCTTTAAGCGCGGCCGCCAGGATCATCGCCCGGTCGTCCAGAACCAAGCGACCTGACACCGGAACATCGAAAGCTTCTCCGTCGCGCGCGAACGACCACGGGTACGGCGCACCACTCGGGAAACGTCGCTCGATGCATGCGTGCGCCTGAAGGCTCTCGGGAACCAAGGGCTTCTCCCGGCCGGTAAAGTAGGCCGGCGAACCGACTACGGCGAAACGCAGCGGCAGTCCCAATGGAACCGAGATCATATCTTGGTTCAGATCTTGCCCGGCACGGATGCCTGCATCGAAGCCCTCGGCCACGATATCGATGAACCCGTCCTGCGTGACGACCTCCAGCCGCACGTCGGGGTAAGCGGCCAAGAATTGCGCCATGATCGGCTGAATCACGAGGTCGGCAGCGTTGCGTGGCACGTTCAGCCGCAGCGTGCCAGCCGGCCGGGCCTGTGATGCGCCGATGTCTGCGACCGCTCCCGCGATTTCGCCGAGAGCAGGCCCGATCCGCGCTAGAAGCTGCCCGCCCGCCTCGGTAATCCGGATACTGCGGTTGCTGCGATTGAATAGCCGTACGCCCAGGCTTTGCTCCAACCCGCGCACGGCGTGGCTCAGCGCGGACGTGCTGACGCCACGCTCGAGCGCGGCTTTTCGAAAGCTACGATGCCGCGCGACTGCCACGAACACTTCCAGCGCGGGTAGGCCCGGCAGCGGCATGGTTGAGTCCTCCCTCAAGACTTCGTTGAGCACCGTAGGGGTGTGTCGCCCGGCCCGGCAATCGCCCATCTGCCGAGAATGGCGGCGTGCTCCGCTTCTCGCCAGCAACCAACAGAGGACGCGACACATGAAGACAATCAAGGTTGGGATCATCGGCGCCAACGCCGAGGCCGGTTGGGCGCGCGACGGCCATGTGCCGGCCGTGCAGGGCTTGGCTGGGCTGGAGTTCGCCGCTGTGGCGACCAACAGCCAGAAGACAGCCGATGCGTCCGCCAAGGCGTTCGGCGTGCCCGTCGCTTATGCGAGCGGCCTGGAGATGATCCGAGCCGGCGGTATCGATCTGGTCACGGTTGCGACCCGCGTGCCCGACCATCGGGAACTGGTACTGGCGGCGATCGCGGCCGGGATGCACGTCTATAGCGAATGGCCACTTGGTCGCAGCGTGGCCGAGGCGCAGGAGATGGCCGATGCGGCGCGTGCGGCCGGCGTCCATGTCGCAATCGGCTTGCAGCTGCGTGGCAGCCCGGTCGTGCGCTGCGTACGCGAATTGATCGCCTCGGGTGCGCTCGGGCGGGTGCTGAGCGTCAGCACGTATTCCGCAACCGCCGGGTTCGGCCCCGACGTGCCGGCGCCGTTCCTCTACCTTGAGGACCCCGCAAACTTTGCCAACCTGGTCACGATCCAGGGCGCTCACACAATCGACTTGTCGATCGCCGTCGCCGGGGCGCTCGCCGACGCAACTGCACTCACCACGGCGCAATACCCCGACATCATGGCCGACGGGCAACATCGCAAGCGGATCACCGCGGACCACCTGCTGTTACAGGGCCGGCTCGCGGCCGGCGGCACGCTGTCGGTCGAGGTCGCGGGCGGGCGCCCGCCCGAAACCCCGTTTTGGATGAACATTGTGGGTGAGAAGGCGGTTTTGCGACTGGACGGCGGTGCCCCGCGCGGCTTCCAATCGGGTCGGCTGACCCTCTCAATGGATGGTGCGCCACAAACTGTGGATGAAGGCGAGCTGGCGTCGATGCCCGATGCCGCCACCAACGTCGCCGGTATCTATGCGGCCTTGCGTGACGATATTGCCAACGGCACTACCACCGTCACGGGCTTCGGCCATGCCGTGCAACTCACGCAACTCATCGGCGGCCTGTTTGTTTCGTCAGAGACAGGGGCGCGAGCGCGTCCGGCAAATTGGCCGGGTCAGTAGCCGCCTAGGTGTTTGGTCCCGGGGAGTCGTGACGCTTCTTTAGCCCGAAAGGCAGAAGAAGCGTTATGGCAGGCAGTCTTCATGGTTCAGCCCGAACGACCCTGCGAGTTCGAGTCGAGCTCCAGGCGTCGCAAGAAGAGCAGCACCCTGGCCCGGCGCTACGGTCTGAGCCGCACGACGGTGAACAAGTGGCGAAATCGGACGACGACAGCCGATGCTCCCATGGGACCCTCAGCACCGCACAGCGCTTGCGGAAGAGGATCAGGCGGCGAAGCCGACTGATGCCCCGCAGGGAGGTGATCGAGTTCCGACGCCAGACCCTGCTGCCACTCGACGACGTGCTCGGTTGCTTGCGCGACAGCATCCCAAAGCTGACCCGGTCCAGCCTGCACAGTTGTCTGGAACAGCATGGTCTGGCGGTCTCTTGCCGCCAGACACGCCTGCCCGAAAATGCCGAAAAGGCGTCAAAGCAAGGCAGCTTCACCGAGACGGCCATCGGTTATGTCCATATCGACCTCAGCGAACTTCGCTTGGCTGAGGGCAAGCCTCGCGCGGCGTCGTCAGCGCGTTCCCCTATGCCATCCACACCGTGTTGACCGACAACGGCATGGCCTTCGCCGACCTGCCGAAAAACCGTGGCCGCCACGACGCGCACAAGCTGACCAAACCCTATCACCTGTGGACCAACGGTCAGGCCGAACGAATGAACCGCGCTGTGAAAGACGCCACGATCAAGGCGTTCCACTATCCCGACCGCGACAGCCTCAAAGCTCACGTCCTGGCACTCATCTCAGCCTACAACTTCGCCAAGCACCTCAAGGCAATCCGCTGGAAGACGCCGTTCGAAGCGATCTGCCAGGCCTGGACCAAAACGCCCGATACCTTCAAGCTTGATCTGCGTCACGACTTCCCGGGACCAAACGCCTAGGGGTCTGCACCCCGGGAAGGAATGGTGAGGCTGATTAACGGATTTGGAGCAAGGCGCAGCCTTCTCGAACACAACTCTATGACACCGTCGTAGTCGCTGGCCGCAGCGGTGCAAGCCGATGCTGGCAAGCGGTTCAGGTCGGTGGATCAGGTATCCCCTGACCCAGCCCGACGCCCAGGTCGATCAGGGCATCCCGCTGATGGTCGATCTGCACGAACTCCGCGATTATCTGCGCGCCGATCGCTGTCGCCACTTCCTGGAAGCACCGGATCGCCGCCTGGTTCAGGCGGTCGCCCAGCAGGACGCAGGTGAACTGGCCGTCGATCTTCAGGTAGTCGACACGCAGCTTCTTCAGATAATTAAACCAGGACGCTCCGGCGTCCAAATCGTCGAGTGTCACCTTGATCTCGTGCGCAGGTGGCCAGCGCGTGGCGCCGGTGGCTTCGGCACGGCTATGGATAGTGGACGGTCAGCGTCGCCTCGCCCAGGCTCTGCATGCCGCTCATGGCGCTTACCATGGCGCCGCTAGCGCCGTCGTCCAGACCAAGACTTGGCGCACTGATGGCCCGGACGCGGAATATGAAGCGGTGGGATGGACCGGGAGGCGGGGCCGCGCCACCATAGCCGGGCATGCCGAAGTCGGTACGCGTCTGCTTGGCGCCGCACGGCAAGGCCGTCGCTTCGCTCCCGGCGCCCGCGGGTAGCTCGCGCACCTCGGCAGGAATGTCGATCACGCCCCAATG
>CAXTZG010000094.1:10071-14353 GCA_964248625.1 uncultured Acetobacteraceae bacterium
CCAATGCCACCAGCCGGACCCCGTCGGCGCATCGGGATCGAACGCCGTGAGCACAAAACTCCGAGCGCCCTCCGGTGGGTCCTCCCAGGCAAGGTGTGGCGAGAGGTTGGCTCCCTCGTGGCCCATGCCGTTGAATACCTGGGCTAGGGGAAGCTTGCCGCCGTCCTGAAGGTCGGCACTGATCAGTCTGAAGGCCATGACCGGCTCCTGTGCAAAAGGGTTAACGGGCGCATTCTAAGCCCTGCCCATGCCGTTTGCTTTGCGCCGCCGATCAATCGGTGGGGCAATCCGATCAGACAACCCATCTGGACTACGAAACTCCGTGGGCGTAATACCAAATCGGTCCCGGAAGCGGCGGGAGAAGTGGGCATGGTCGCCATAGCCGCAGGCTAAGGCGATCTGTATTACCGGGTCGTCGCTCGCCTGCAGGAGCGTTAGGGCGTGGGACATCCGCACGTCTTGCAGGAGCTCAGTTAAAGAGAGGCCTGACTCTGCCAACCGCCGCCGCATGGTTGCCTCGCTTACGGCCATGACATCAGCGGCCGCAGTCGTGTCCCAAATAGCCTCCGGGCTGCCAGAGACGTGCATCCGCAGCCGCTCAGCGAAGGTGCGCGTCAGGTCTATGCCGAACCGGAGGCCGTGGACGAGAAGCCAGGCGGTAACTTCGGCAGCCGCGTTCCGGGCCACAGGGAGCGGCGTCGCCTCGTCGAGCATCACCTCGCGAGCGCGTAGGACCGCGGCACGGAAGCCGACCTCGACCGTAGGCACGGTTTCGACAGAGGTGATCGTTCGCACGGCATCGTCCCGTGGATCCGCCGCGGTCGGCTCCAGGACCACCGAGACGGACTCGTAGACGCCTTCGGATCCAGGCTCGTTGAGAAGGTCAACGACCGATCCCGCCGGCAGCAACATCACGTCGCCCGGGCGTGCGGTCACCGTGGCGGCGGCCGTCATCGCGCTCTTGCGGCCGGACAGCACCAGGACGACCGTTGAACGAACATTATGTAAATCGCGAGCGATGAGCGATCGCCGCTGGCGGAGGAGCGCGGTCGCACCGACGCCATTGCGAATTGATAGCGTGCGAGGCATAGCGGAGAACATCAGGCTGGCTTTCTCGGAAGCATGAACTTCTTGCAGTATACCTCCGTTATATCGTTCCTGCGAACATCCAAGTTGTCAGTGCTCGTGCCAGACCTCCATGTGCCCTAACAGATTTTCGGCGCTCTGAATTCTTCCGGCTAAGACGTGAGCGCTTTTCTTAAAGCGAAAGCAGCGGAAGTAGGTGGAGATGGTTTGGTTGTGACGCCGAAGACTGGAGGAGGCTGCGGAGCTTGCCGGTTTGCAACAGAAGCGGCCGTTCGTTCCGTGGCTCTTAAAACCGCACATACATCGGATCCGGCTCTCAATCAGCTCTGTCAGTCCTCGCGCCAAATGACGGATTCGGTGGCGGCCGAAGAGCTGACGTAGCCTCGCCAGCCATGACATAAATCAGGCTGTCAGGATGGATCTGTTAGCGCTGTCAAGCGACATGAGAAACTGGATGGAGGCAACGGGGAGAACTGGACACCTGTGACGGAGGGGGTTCCGATATGGTGGAAGAGTTTGCATCGCGGTTATTGGCAAGCCATTCAACGCTGAGATCGTGCACACCCACCTGCGCAAGATATTGCTGGACGAGCAGAAGCCGGCGCCGCTGAAGGCTACCGCCGCAGAACGCTAGATTGCGGCTCAAACTTGAGGAGAATCGTGAAGATGTTGTTTTCACGGCAAATCATGCTAGGTTAGGCTATCGCGGACTCGTGCTTAAGCATCCTGAGGCGCCTGCGACTGAGGGGCTTTTCATCCCCCCGCCTTGTAGGCGGAGCTGATTTTGACGCAATACGGAACATGTCTACGAGTAATCGCCTTGCCCGCGACTGAACGTGCTGCGGCAGGGCTGTGCATGCGTCGCCAGTCCGTCGTCAGATCCAGATCACAGGCAGGCAGCTGATATCGGACAACGGGATGCCTCATCAGGCGGCCTCGAATGTCGTCGTGCTGCAAGGCGGAGGCACGCCACCAGGCCCAAGCCGGCTACCGCGATTCATAGTCGAGAACGTTGAACTGATTGTCGGTGAGTGGGAAGCATTCGCGCAGACCCTGATGCCGATCTCCGCCGCAATGACACCGCATGCTTGCGCGATCACATCCACCAAATTCTGGCATTCATTGTGCCCGGCATGGGGACAGCGCAGACCCCCGAGCAACAGAAGATCAAGTCGCACGGCGACCAGGACGAGATCAATACGGCCGCCGAGACGCATGCCGCGTTGCGTCTGGCAGGCGGCTTCAATATCGGCCAGATGGTATCGGAATACCGCGCACTGCGTGCAAGCGTCCTGAAGCTCTGGAGCAGAACAAACCCGACCTTCGATGCGCAGGACATCGAGGACATGACCCGGTTCAACGAGGCGATCGACCAGGAGTTGGCCGAGTCGGTCAACTTCTATACGCGGAAGGTGACGCAATCGAGGGATCTGATCGCCGGCATCCTGGGCCATGACCTTCGCGGACCGCTTCAGGCGATCACCCTGTCGGCGGAGCTCGCCCTGCACATGGGAAAGCTGAACGAGCGCCAGACGATGCTGATCGGGAAGATGCTGGAGAGCGGCCACCGCATGGGCGACCTCATCAGCAACCTGCTCGAGGTGACGCGTGCGCGGTTCGGCAGTGGCCTTCCGATTGTCAGGGCGATGATGAACATGGGCTTCGTCGCCCGGCAGATCGTCGACGAGGTCCAGGTCGTCAATCCGGGGCGCACACTTGAACTCACCCTGTCGGGCAATCTGATAGGCGAGCGGGACAAGGCCCGGATTGGTCAGGTGTTCTCCAACCCTCTGGGCAATGCGATCCAGTACGGATTCCACGGCTCGCCAATCAGGGTCGATCTCAAGGGCAATCCTGATGCGGTGATCCTGTCGGTGGCCAATGACGGCATTACGATCCCGGCGGACAAAATTGGGATGATCTTTGATCCTCTGACCCGTGGGCTGCCCGACGGCAACACGATATCGCCAGCGGGGCATCTGGGGCTTGGTCTGTACATCACCAAGGAGATTGTGATCGCGCATGGCGGCACAATCGAGGTGACGTCGTCGGACCTGTACGGCGCGGTGTTTCCGCGACCGATACCAGGACCCGCTATGCAGGATGTCCGACGCCAGGCCTGACAGCTGGTGCTTGGCTTATCGGGCCGAGCGATCCCTGTGCAGGAATTGTTCCATGCACCCGACGTCATTGAGGATGGCGCTTTGGAGCCACCTAACCGGTCGGTTGGATGTCCGGCTGAAGCGCAACGCCGCCGGCAGCGAACCCGGAGGCTAAGAGCGCCTTTCAGAACCTTGTACTGCTTGGCGATTTGATTCATGAGGAGACATGGCATCTCCTCTAGTTTCCAACGACCTTTGGTCGATCATCGCACCTCTGCTGCCCGTGGCTCCGCCACGACCGCGGGGCGGCAGGCCGCGTGTGGCGAACCGCGCGGCACTGACCGGGATCCTGTTCGTGCTGCGGACCGGCATCCAGTGGGAGATGCTGCCGCTCGAGATGGGGTGCGGGTCGGGCATCACGTGCTGGCGCCGGTTGCGGGATTGGCAGGAGGCGGGCGTGTGGGATGCCCTGCACCATGAGCTGCTGCGTCGGCTGCGGGCGGCCGACCGGATCGACTGGAGCCGGGCCTGCATGGACAGCGCGTCGCTGGCTGCCAAAAGGGGGCGACGAGACGGGGCCGAACCCGACCGATCGGGGCAGGCTCGGCACGAAACGCCATCTGGTCACCGACCGGAACGGCGTCCCGCTCGCCTTCGTCCTGACGAGCGCCAATACCCACGACAGTATGCCCTTCGAGGACCTGCTCGATTGTATCCCGTCGATCGGTGGCAAAACAGGCCGCGCGCGACGCCGGCCGGACAAGCTCCACGCCGACAAAGCTTATGACCATCGACGGTGCCGCCAGGCCTGCCGCCGTCGCGGCATCGCTCCTCGCATCGCCCGGCGGGCGGTGCGTTGAGACCAGCCAGATGCTGGGCCGTCACAGGTGGGTCATCGAGCGCACCTTCGCCTGGATCAACCGCTTCCGTCGGCTCGTCACACGCTACAAGCGCAGAAGCGATATCCACCACGCGTTCACCGCTCTCGCCTGCTCACTCATCTGCTTCAACAAGCTGCAGAGCAGGTTTTGAAAGGCGTTCTAAGCTCGACTTTGGCCATTTGCGGTGACTGTATGCGGCGGAGCGGGTGACCG
>CAXTZG010000095.1:0-418 GCA_964248625.1 uncultured Acetobacteraceae bacterium
GGCCGCCACCACCGCCACGTCCAGCCGCAGGGCCGCGAACGCCGCGTGCTCGGCCGCGTCGCGCTTCAGCCGTGCGGGCGTGCGCACCGGCAGCCCCAGCCGTTCGGCCGCCCCCTGCACCGGCGCCGCGCGCAGCCCCTGGCCGCGGCCGGCGGGCTTGGGCGGCTGGCTGTAGACCGCGACGATCTCGTGGCCGGCCGCATGCAGCGCTTCCAGCGCCGGCACCGCGAAATCCGGCGTGCCCATGAAGGCGAGCCGCATGCTCAATCTCCGGCCTGGCCGGGCTTGGCCTTCTGCTCCTTGGCGAGGCGGCGCAGGATCATGTTGCGCTTGAGGCTCGACAGGTGGTCGACGAACAGCACCCCGTCCAGGTGGTCGATCTCGTGCTGAAACGCCCGCGCCAGCAGCTCCTCACCGT
>CAXTZG010000095.1:428-10785 GCA_964248625.1 uncultured Acetobacteraceae bacterium
TCTCGTGCTGCAGGCAGGTGGCGAGCAGGCCGTCCGCGTCGAGCTCGTGCCGCTTGCCGTCCAGGTCCTGGAACCGCACCCGCACCGCCTCGGGCCGCACCACCTCGGCATACTGGCCGGGCAGGGACAGGCAGCCCTCCTCGCGCGCCGCGAGCTGCTCGCTGCTGCGCACGATCTCGGGGTTGATCAGCGTGATGGGTGCGCGGACGTCGTCCTGCATCAGGTCGATGACGGCGACGCGCAGGTCGATCGCCACCTGCGGCGCCGCCAGCCCGATCCCGGGCGCGCGATACATCGTCTCGTACAGGCGCGGCAGCAGGTCGCGCAGCATCGCGGCGTCGTCCGGACGCACGAGCCTGGTCTTGCGACGCAGCAGCGGGTGCGGCGCGATCAGGATCGCGATCGGTTCCCCCAGGGCTGCGGGCGTGTCGAGGGGGGCAGGCAGGGGCTCGCTCATGCGCGCGATGTAGCGAGCGCGCCTGCGCTGCGCCAGGGTCGCGTCGGCGGGATCAGCCCGGCACTGCTTGCAGATCCGGCCGCCGGTCGCCATATCCGACCAGCCGGGGCGCTTCGGGTCCCGCGACGTTCGTCTCGCTCCAAGGAGGAGGCTCCCCGCATGTCCGGACGACTATTCGCCTCGCCGATGTTCCTCGGCTTTGATCATCTCGAGCAGATGCTCGAGCGTGCCGCCAAGACGTCCTCGGACGGCTATCCCCCCTACAACATCGAGCAGACCGGGCCGTCGGGCTTGCGCATCTCGCTTGCCGTGGCCGGCTTCTCGATGGACGACCTGCAGATCACGCAGGAGGACAACCAGCTCGTCATCCGCGGCCGGCAGACCGACGACACCCAGGGACGGGTGTTCCTGCACCGCGGCATCGCGGCCCGGCAGTTCCAGCGCGCCTTTGTTCTGGCCGAGGGCATCGACATCACCGGCGCCTGGCTGGATAGCGGGCTGCTGCACATCGACTTGGCCCGCCCGCAGCCCGAGGTCCGGGTCAAGCGGATCGAGATCTCGAGAGGCCCCGATCGCGCCCGCGAGGCCGGGCGCCCGGCGGAGGTCGTGCAGGCCCGCGTGGTCCGGAGCGTTCCGGCCGACGAGTAAGCCCGGCCTTAACACCTGTCCGTCACAGTCGTGGAGGCGGCGGCGCTGCCGGTCCGGAGCGTCGCCCCTGCCAAAGGATACCAAGCCATGCCCTACACCGTGCAACCCAAGCAGATCGTCGACACGATGCGCGACATCCGCCACCTGACCTCGGCGGAATTGGCGGCACTCGGCGTCAGCCAGCTCGCCTACATCAAGTCGGTGGTGGTGGACGGCACCGAGGCCTTCGCGATCCACGCCGCCGACGGCACGCCGATGGCGCTGACCGGCGACCGTGACGTGGCGCTGGCCGCGATCCGCCAGCACGAGATGGTGCCGGCCCTGGTGCACTGACCGGCCGGAGCAGGCCTGTCCCGCGTCCTCAGCGCTGCGGCGCGTCCGGATCGAGCCAGCCGACGAGCCCGTCCGGCCGGCGATACACCACGTTGATGCCGCCGCTGGCCTGGTTGCGGAACATCAGCACGCCGCGATCGGCGAGATCGAGCTGCATCACCGCCTCGCCGACGGTCAGCAACGCGATCTCGGTGTCCTGCTCCGCAACGATCGTCGCGTAGATGACCGGTGCCGCGGCACCGTTCGTCGCGCGATGCTCGCTGTCGTCGTTCTGGCGCAGGACATACTCGCGGCCGATATCGGGGCTGCGTCGACTCACCAGGTCGCGCGCGTGGCCGCCCATCGTGCGCCGGTAGCGCCTGAGCCGCTTGGCGATGTGCTCGGCCGCGTCGTCGAAGGCGGCGGGCGCGTCGGCGGCCTCGCCTTCTCCGTGCACCAGCAGTCCGCGCCCGGCATAAACGTTGATGTCGCAGGTGAAGAAGCTGCGCGCCTGGCCGAAGGTCACGCTGCCCTCCAGCGCGTCGTCGAAATAGGTCGCAGCGATGGTGTCGAGATGCGCCGCGATGCGCGTCCTGAACACGTCCGAGAGATGCATCCGTTCGCCGGCGACACTGATCTGCATGCGCGTTCCGCTCCGGTTGAAGGAGGGAGATCCGTTGCCCGCCACGCCGATCTCAGCTGGGGAACCGGCCGGGCGACAGTCGGACCGTCAGGCCGACAAGGATTTCTCTCGCTTGCGCTGCACTGAGCTCGGGATGCGCAGCGCATCTCGATATTTGGCCACGGTCCGTCGGGCGATGTCTACGCCTTCGCGTCGCAGTGCTGCCACAATCGCGTCATCGGACAGCACGGTCTGCATGGTCTCGGCAGCCACCATGCCGCGGATGCGGTGGCGCACCGCCTCGGCGCTGTGGCTCTCGCTGCCGCCGGTGCCGGCGATGGCGGTGGTGAAGAAGTATTTCAGCTCGAACAGGCCGCGCGGGGTGGCGATGTACTTGTTGGCGGTCACGCGGCTGACGGTGCTCTCGTGCATCTCCACCGCCTCGGCGATGTCGCGCAGGATCAGCGGACGCAGGTGGCCGGCGCCGCGCCTGAGGAAGGCCTCCTGCTGGCGCATCACCTCGCTCGACACCTTCAGGATCGTCTGCGCGCGCTGGTGCAGCGACTTCACCAGCCAGTTGGCGTTGGCGAGCCGCTCCGACAGGAAGGCACGGTCCTCGCGCGGCGCCCGCAGCAGCACCCTGGCGTGGAACGCCTCCGATACCAGCAGCCGCGGCATCGTGTCGGGGTTGAGCTCCAGCAGCCAGTCGCCGCCGGGGGCTGCCCGCATCAGCACGTCGGGCACGATCGGCAGCGGCTGCGTGACGTCGAACCGGGTGGCCGGCTTCGGGTCGAGCGCCTTGATCTCGGCGATCATGTCGGAAAGATCCTCGGCATCGACGCCGCATATCGCCTGCAGCCGCCTCAGCTCGCGCCGCCCCAGCAGCTCGAGATTGTCGAGCAGGATCGCCATCGCCGGATCGAGCCGGTCGCGTTCGGCGAGCTGGGCCGCAAGGCAGCTCCGGAGGTCGCAGGCGAACAGGCCGACCGGATCGAAGCGCATCATCCGGGCCCGCACGGCCGCAACCGCCTGCTCCTCGACGCCGAGCGCGCGGCCCAGGGTCGCATCGTCGATCAGGACCCGCCCGGCGCCGTCCAGCAGCGCGATCAGGTGCGCGCCGATCAGCCGCTCGACCGGCCGATCGATGCCCAGCCGCAGCTGCTCGCCCAGATGCTCGCGCAGCGTGCGCTCGTGCGCCACCAGGCGAGACTCGCCGTCGAACGCCTCGGCGCCGCCGGCAGCGCCCGCGCCGCGGCCGGTGCTCCAGTCCTGGGGTGCCGCAGTGCCATCAGCGAAGCCGCCATCGTAGGGGCCGTTGTCGAACGGCTCGATAGGCTCGGTGTCGAGCGGTGCCTGGTTGTGGTCCGGCAGGGTCTCGCAGCCGACCAGCCGATCGGCCGGGAGGGGCTCGCCGCGGTCGCCGGCGCGTTCGTCGACGCGCTGATCGAGGGCCGGCCGTTCCGGTGGGACGTCGGTCCGCTCGTCGCGCTCGAGCAGGGGATTGCGCTCGAGCTCCTCCTCGATGAAAGCGGCCACCTCGATGTTGGAGAACTGCAGCAGCTTGATCGCCTGACGCAGCTGCGGCGTCATGACGAGGTTCTGAGTCTGCCTGAGCTCCAGCCGCGGTCCGATCCCCATGACCGGAGGCTACAACGAAAATCTTTCCCCGAGATATACGCGGCGCACGTCCTCGTGGGCGACCACCTCGTGCGGCGCGCCCTCCATCAGCACCTGGCCGTCATGCATGATGTAGGCGCGGTCGATGATCTCGAGAGTTTCGCGCACGTTATGATCGGTGATCAGCACGCCGATCTGCCGATGCTTCAGGTGCGACACCAGGTCGCGGATCTCGCCCACCGCGATCGGATCGATGCCGGCCAGCGGCTCGTCGAGCAGGATGTAGTTCGGCTGGCTGGCAAGGGCGCGCGCGATCTCGAGCCGTCGCCGCTCGCCGCCGGACAGGGCGAGCGACGGGGCGCGGCGCAGGTGCCCGATGCCGAACTCGGCCAGCAGCCCGTCCAGCATCGTTTCGCGGCGGTCGGCATCCGGCTCGACCACCTCCAGGGCGGCCATGATGTTCTGCTCGACGTTCAGGCCGCGGAAGATGCTCGCTTCCTGCGGCAGGTAGCCGATGCCGAGCCGGGCCCGCCTGTACATGGGCAGCTGGGTGATGTCGGCGCCGTCGAGGCTGATCGATCCGGTGTCGGGCTGCACCAGCCCCACGATCATGTAGAAGGTGGTGGTCTTGCCGGCGCCGTTCGGCCCGAGCAGGCCGACAGCCTCGCCGCGACGCACGTTGACCGAGACGTTCTGCACCACCTCGCGCTTCTTGTAGGTCTTGCCGACCGCGTGCGCATGCAGGCCCTCGAGCGTCGGCGTCCCGGTGCCGGGCGCGAAGCCGCGCCGCTTGATCTCGTTCATGGCTGCGCCCTGGGCGGCGTCTTGGCCGGAGCGCCGCCGGTGGCGCCCTGCGTCTCGTTCGGCACGATCAGGCCCTGGACCCGGGCACCCGGGTCCTCGCTCATGGTCGCCAGCCCGGTATGCATGTTGATGATCGCCGCCGCTCCGTTCAGCTGGTTCTGACCCCTGGTGATGTGGACGTTGCCGACCACGCGCGCAATGCCCGTGTCGGGCACGTAGACGCCCCGGTCGCCGCGCACGGTCTCGGTCTGGGTCCGGACGATCACGTTGCCGAACGCGTTGACCTTCTCCAGCTTGCCGCTGCTGCCGATCGGGTCCTGGCCGCTCGCCGTCGGCGGACTGCCCGCCGCCACGGGCTTCGGACCGGCCTGCGGGGCAGGCGGCGCGCTGTAGCCGACCAGCACGTCGGCGCGGATCCGCCTGCCGTCATTGGTGGTGACGGTCGCGTCGCCGCGGCCGATCGAGATGCGGGTCTGCGAGAAGTACTCCATCTGGTCGCGGGCCCGCAGCAGGTCGGTCGGCGTGATCAGGCGCAGGTCGTGCCCGGTGAGCACCATCACCGCCTGGTCGATGTCGTAGATGCCGTGATCGCCGAATGCCTGCTGGGTGGCGGTGAAGATGTGCACGTGGCCGATCGCCTCGAGCCGGTAGATCTCGTTGGCCGAGGTGTCGGAGCCGGGCAGCATCGAGTTGTCGCCGGCCGCCGACGCCCCGGTCGGATTGACCGGCGTCGGATCGCTGCCGGGCGGGCTCGCGGCCGGAGCGGGTGCCGGGGCTGTGGCCGCGGCGGGCGCCGGCGCCTTGGAAGCGCCCGGCTTCTTGCGGTAATAGGCGATCAGCCGGTCGGCGGTCACCGTCACGCCGCCGCGCACCGCCTGCGCGCTGGTGTAGGCGGTGACGGTCTGCGCGTTCTGGTTCCAGTCGAAGCCGCCGAGCGCCGTGACCGTCACCTGGCCGCCATGCGACAGGTCGATCTGCTGCGCCCGCGCCGCAGGCGGCGCCGCAAGCAGGCCGAGGCCCAGCGCGACCGCGCCGGCGCCGAGCCCGACGCAGTGCCGGAACCGGGCGAGGCGGCGCCGGATCATCGAACCGCTCCCGCCTGCGCGCCCGGCGCGGTCGCGGGGGGGCGGGCGATCTTGTCGTCGTTCAGCACCAGCCGGCCGGGGCCGCGGAACTGCGCCAGCCCGTCGCGCTGCGACAGCAGATAGGCCTGCGCGTCCAGCACGCCGAACGGACCCTCCGCATGCACCCACTGGTTCGACGCGATGATGCCGCGCTTCAGGTCGATGTCCGCCGCCGGGCTGGTCATCATGATCCCGTCGTCGCGATACAGCGTCACGTCGCGGGTGACGTCGAGAAGCTGGCTGTGCTGCATGTAGACCCCATCCTGGGCGCTGATCCGGATCCAGCTGCCGCCCTGGCCCAGCGTATCCGCGATCGGCCTGGTCAGGTTGATGCGGTCGCCGCCGCTGCTGCCGGCCTGCGCGGCACTGGCCTGCTCGGCCTCGTCGGCGGTGATCATGTAGGGGCGGTCGTGCCCGTCGAGGCCGCGGTAGCGGGCGCTCAGCATGCGTCCGGAGTCGATCTTGACCTGCGCCGCCTGCTTCAGTCCGAGTCGGGCCGCATTCATCGAGCGCTGGATTTCCGGCCACGCGGCGATGGAGGCGAGCAGCAGCAGGGCGCCTGCCGGCAGGATCCACTTGGTCCAGCGCAGCAGCCGGCGCCGGCGCGCGATCTCGCCGGCGTTCGGCATCCGGCGGAAGCCGTTGCGGCCCTGCTCGATGCTCATCCGCCGGCGGGCGACGGCGGCACTCGGCTCCTCGGCTGGCAACGCCCGGGCACTGCCGCCGGCGTCGCGCGGCCCGGACGGGCCGAAATCCGCCAGCGGCTGGAGCGGGCCTGCGCGAAGCTGGCCGTGCGCCGGAGCCGGCGGCGGCTCGCCGGCGGGGCGGCCGGGCGGAAAGCTCGGCAGCCGGTTCATCTGCGCTGCGACCGCGCGTCCGTGCCGTGCCGCGCCGCTCCGAGATCATCGGCAGGCCGTGTCGGGTCGGGCCGCATCGTGATGTTCAAGGCGTTCAGCTCCGCAGGCCGCAGGCCGTGGGCTCGGGCGGGTGGTATGGGCACCCGGCTCCGGGGCGTCAACCGAACCGGATGCTCAGTGCGCGAAGATGTCCGGTTCGTCATAGCCCAGAAAGTCGAGCCTGGCGCGGGCCGGCAGGAAGGCGAAGCACGCCTCCGCCAGCGCCAGCCGCTCCTCGCGCACCAGCAGCGCTTCCAGCCGCGCCCAGAGCGGATGCAGATGCAGCACGTCGGAGGCCGCGTAGGCGAGCTGCTCGGCCGTCAGCTCGGAGGCGCCCCAGTCCGAGGTCTGCTGCTGCTTGCTCAGGTCGATGCCGAGCAGCTCGCGCAGCAGCTGCGCCAGCCCGTGCCGGTCGGTGAAGGTGCGCACCAGCCTGGCCGCGATCTTGGTGCATTTCACCGGCGACACGGTGATGTCCAGCGCGTGCTGCAAGATGCCGACATCGAAGCGGGCGAAATGCATCAGCTTGACCACGCCGGGATCGCCGAGCAGCCGCTTCAGGTTGGGACAGTGCGAGCCGGCCCCGCCCAGGCGGGCGGGCACGATCTGCACCAGGTGGGCCACGCCGTCGCCGGCGCAGAGCTGCACCAGGCAGAGCCGGTCGCGATGGTGGTTCAATCCCATCGTTTCGGTGTCGACCGCGACCGAGCTTCCGAGATCGAGCCCGTCCGGCAGGTCGCCGCGATGCAGATGGATGGTGGCGTTGGGCATGAACTGGGTGACGCTCACGGCAGGTCGTCCGGTGGAGCGCGGACCGGCCCGGCCGAGGATGGCCGGGCCTGGTCTGCCCTTATGGTGCCCAGGAGAAGACTCGAACTTCCACGACCTTGCGGCCACAGATACCTGAAACCTGCGCGTCTACCAATTCCGCCACCTGGGCCAAGGGGCAACCGCGGCGGAAGGTGCCGCGGGTGGTGGAGGCGATGTAGAGGGGCGGCGATGGGCCGTCAACTGGTTGCGTGAGGCGGCCGGCCGGGAACCGCTCGAGGCACGGCGATGCGTCTCCTGGCCTCCGCCCGCGTTGGACCGGTTTCGCAGCTCCACGACGTCCGTCGTGTCGGCGCATCTGAGGATAAAGAACGAATGGCAACGCGCAGCGTGGCGACGGTGTTCGGCGGCTCCGGCTTCCTGGGGCGCTACATCGTGCGCCGGCTGGCGGCGGAGGGGCATGTGGTGCGGATCGCCGTGCGCCATCCCGCCAATGCCAACGCGCTGCGGGTGATGGGCCGGGTCGCCCAGATCGTGCCGCTCTACGCTTCGCTCACCGACGAGGCCACCGTCGCGCGGGCGGTCGAGGGCTCGAGCATCGTCGTCAACCTGGTCGGCATCCTGGCGGAAGCCAAGTCGGGCGACTTCACCCGGCTGCACGAGCAGGGCGCCGGACGAATCGCCCGGCTGGCTGCCAATGCGGGTGTCGCCCGGCTGGTGCAGATGTCGGCGATCGGCGCCGATCCGGACAGTCCGGCCGCCTATGGCCGCAGCAAGGCGGCTGGCGAGGCGGCGGTGCGCGAGGCGTTCCCCGACGCCACGATCCTACGCCCGTCGCTGGTGTTCGGACCCGAGGACGCCTTCTTCAACCGCTTCGGCGCGATGGCGCGGCTGTCGCCGGTGATCCCGGTGTTCAGCGGCGCCACCCGGATGCAGCCGGTCTATGCGGGCGACGTGGCCGACGCGGTGCGCGCCGTGGTCGCCGAGCATGCGCCGGCCGGCGGCCTGTACGAGCTCGGCGGGCCGAAGGTCTGGAGCTTCCGCGAGCTGCTGGCCTGGATGATGGCCGAGATGCGGCGCACGCGCCTGCTGGTCGCCGTGCCGCCGGGGATCGCGCGCATCCAGGCGGCCCTGCTGGAGCATGTGCCGGGCAAGCCGCTGACCCGCGACCAGCTGGCCATGCTGTCGCGCGACAACGTGGTCTCCGAGGGGGCGGCGGGGCTGGACACGCTGGGGATCATCCCGACGCCGGTGGAGCTGGTGGTGCCGTCCTATCTGGACCGTTACCGTCCCGGTGGCGGACGCAAAGCTAACCCGACCTGACCGATACGGCCGGATCGGCCCGGTTTTTTGACCGTTTCGTTCGTCGGCCTGCCAAATACGGCAAGAAAATGTCTTAAATGGCAGCAACCCTGTCTTTTATTGGATCGGCGGCTCTCGTAGGTCTCGACGGTGCCTGCAGAACGGGCGGGAGCACGGTCACGAGGGACAGGCGATGGCTGAGCGCATGCTGCAATTCGTCTCGGTGCATCAGCATCAGCCGGACAAGCGGGTCGCCGCCGAGCGGCGGCTGGATTTCGACGAGATCTACCGCGATTTCGACGTCTCCCGCGCTGAGGCGCAGTCCAGCCGCTGCTCGCAGTGCGGGGTGCCGTTCTGCTCGGTGCATTGCCCGCTCTCCAACCATGTCCCGGACTGGCTGAAGCTGACTGCGGAAGGGCGTCTGGAGGAAGCGTACGAGGTCAGCTCGGCCACCAACAACTTCCCCGAGATCTGCGGCCGGATTTGCCCGCAGGACCGGCTCTGCGAGGGCAACTGCGTCATCGAGAAGGGCTTCGAGAGCGTCACCATCGGCGCGGTGGAGCGCTTCATCACCGACAATGCCTGGAACCAGGGCTGGGTGAAGCCGATCCGGCCCGTGGCCGAGCGCGCCGCCTCGGTGGGCATCGTCGGCGCAGGACCGGGAGGGCTGGCTGCGGCCGAGCAGCTGCGCAAGCGCGGCTACCAGGTGCATGTCTACGACCGCTACGACCGCGTCGGCGGGCTGATGATCTACGGCATCCCCGGCTTCAAGCTGGAAAAGGAGATCGTGCTGCGCCGCCACGCGCTGCTCGAGGACGGCGCGATCCGCTTCCATCTCGGCCGCGGCATCGGCCAGGCGGACAGCGACGATGAGATCGCCTTCTCGACGCTGCGGGCCCGGCACGACGCCATCCTGATCGCGACCGGCGTCTACAGGGCGCGCGAACTCGGCGGCCCGGGCTCGGGCCTGCCCGGCATCGTCAAGGCGCTGGACTACCTGATCGTCTCCAACCGCCGGTCGCTCGGCGACGCCGTGCCCGCGTTCGACAGCGGCGAGCTGAATGCCGCCGGCAAGAGCGTGGTGGTGGTCGGCGGCGGCGACACGGCGATGGACTGCGTGCGCACCGCGGTGCGGCAGGGGGCGAAGTCGGTGAAGTGCCTGTACCGGCGCGACCGCGCCAACATGCCGGGATCCTTGCGCGAGGTGAAGAACGCCGAGGAGGAGGGGGTCGAGTTCGTTTGGCTCGCCGCTCCGGAAGCCTTCCTCGGCGACGACCGGGTCACCGGCGTGCGGGCGGTGCGGATGCGGCTGGGGCTGCCCGACGCGTCGGGCCGGCAGTCGGTGGATCCGGTCGAGGGCAGCGCCTTCACGCTGGAGGCCGACATCGTCATCAAGGCGCTGGGCTTCGATCCGGAGGAGCTGCCGCGCCTTTGGGGCGAGCCCGCGCTGGACGTGTCGCGCTGGGGCACGCTCAAGGTCGGGCAGTTGAGCTTCATGACCAGCCTGCCCGGCGTGTTCGGCGCCGGCGACATCGTGCGCGGCGCCAGCCTGGTGGTGTGGGCGATCCGCGACGGCCGCGACGCGGCTGTGCAGATGCATCGCTGGATCGAGCAGCAGGCCGCGGGCCAGGCCCTGCAGGCAGCCGAGTGAGGATGCGGGCATGACCGACACGATCCGACCGGCCGAAGGCGGTGCCGCGTTCGTCGCCGCCTGGGATGCCAACGTCGCCGCCCTGGCCGGCACCTACGATCCGGCGATGGAGCACGATGCCTGCGGCGTCGGGCTGGTCGCGGCCCTGGACGGCCG
>CAXTZG010000095.1:10795-14231 GCA_964248625.1 uncultured Acetobacteraceae bacterium
CGACGCCGCCCACAAGAAGGCGGCGCTTCTGTCCCTGCTGCGCACCCCGGGCATGGGCCAGGCCGTGGTCTTCACCCTGCAGAAGAACATCGCCAACGAGGTCTGCGCCGCCATCGTCGAGGCCGGCATCGCGGCGCTGCGCGCGGTCTGGCACCGCGGCGCGGTGGATGCCGACGGCAAGACCGGCGACGGCGCCGGCATCCATGTCGAGATCCCGCAGGACTTCTTCGCCGACGCCATCGAGCGCACCGGCAACAAGCCGAAGGGCGGGCTGATCGCCGTGGGCCAGGTGTTCCTGCCCAAGACCGACCTCGGCGCGCAGGAGCGCTGCCGGCAGATCGTCGAGACCGAGATCCTGGCGTTCGGCTACGGCATCTATGGCTGGCGCCAGGTGCCGATCGACACCGCCTGCATCGGCGAAAAGGCGAACGCCACCCGGCCCGAGATCGAGCAGATCATGATCCGCAACACCCGCGGCTCGGCCGAGGGCGATCTCGAGCGCGACCTGTACGTGATCCGCAGGCGCATCGAGAAGCAGGTGATCGAGGCGCAGATCGGCGAGTTCTACATCTGCTCGCTGTCCTGCCGCTCGCTGATCTACAAGGGCATGTTCCTGGCCGAGAACCTGACCGACTTCTATCCCGACCTGCTCGACGAGCGCTTCGTCAGCCGGTTCGCGATCTACCACCAGCGCTACTCGACCAACACCTTTCCGACCTGGAAGCTGGCCCAGCCGTTCCGCAAGCTCGCGCACAACGGCGAGATCAACACGGTGTCTGGCAACACCAACTGGATGAAGAGCCACGAGACCCGGCTCGCCGATCCGGTGCTCGACCCGTTCATGGACGACATCAAGCCGGTGATCCAGGCAGGCGGCTCCGACACCGCCACGCTCGACAACGTGTTCGAGCTCCTGACCTTCGCCGGCCGCGACGCGCCGATGGCCAAGGCGCTGCTGGTGCCGGCCGCCGTCGGCACCGGGGCGCAGATGAAGCCGGCGCACGGCGCCATGTTCCAGTACTGCAACGCCGTGATGGAGCCCTGGGACGGGCCGGCGGCGATCTGGACCGCAGCGGCCTGCGCCCGCTGCGCTACACCGTGACCGCCAGCCAGATGCTGGTGGTCGGCTCCGAGACCGGCATGGTCAAGATCACCGAGGCCGACATCGTCAGCCGCGGCCGCCTCGGGCCGGGGCAGACCATCGCGCTCGATCTCGACCAGAAGCGCCTTTACGGCGACGGCGAACTGCTCGACCTGCTGTCCGGACGCCAGGACTTCGAGGGCTGGGTCGGTCGCATCCACCGCATCGACCGCATCGTGCGCAGCGACACTGTCGAGCCGACCTTCTGGACCGGCGAGGAGCTGCGTCGCCGCCAGTCGGCCGTCGGCACCACGCTGGAGGAGCTCGAGGTCATCCTGCATCCGATGGTCTCGGAGGGTGCGGAAGCCATCGGCAGCATGGGCGACGACACGCCGCTCGCGGTGCTGTCGGAGCATTATCGCGGCCTGTCGCATTATTTCCGGCAGGCCTTCAGCCAGGTCACCAACCCGCCGATCGACAGCCTGCGCGAGACCCGGGTGATGAGCCTGACCACGCGGCTCGGCAATCTCGGCAACGTGCTGGACGAGGATGGCAGCCAGTGCGAGCTGCTGCAGCTCGACAGCCCGGTGCTGACCAGCGGCGAATATCAGGCGCTGCTGGAGTTCCTGGGCACCAGCGCCTGCGTGGTCGACTGCACCTTCCCGGTGGCGGAAGGCGAGAACGGGCTGCGGGCCGCGATCAACCGGATCCGGCGCGAGGCGGAGGAACGGGTGCGCGAGGGCCGCACGCACGTGTTCCTGACCGACGAGCATCAGGGCCCGGAACGCGCCTACATCCCGATGATCCTGGCCACTGCGGCGGTGCACACGCACCTGGTGCGCAACTCGCTGCGCACCTTCACCAGCCTGAACGTGCGCACCGCCGAGAGCCTCGACGTGCATGCGATCGCGGTGATGATCGGCGCCGGCGCCACCACGGTGAACGCCTACCTGGCGCAGGAAAGCATTGCCGACCGGCAGCGCCGCGGCCTGTTCGGCGACATCTCGCTGCGCACCGCCGTCGAGCGCTACCGCAAGGCCATCGACAAGGGGCTGCTCAAGGTGATGTCCAAGATGGGCATCTCGGTTGTCGCCTCCTATCGCGGCGGCTACAATTTCGAGGCGATCGGCCTGTCGCGGGCCCTGGTCGCGGAGTTCTTTCCGGGCATGCAGTCGCGCATCTCGGGCATCGGCCTGTCCGGCCTCGCGCGCAACGTGCTGGGCTTCCACGAGCGTGCCTGGAACGAGGGCGCGGTCACGCTGCCTGTGGGCGGGCTCTACAAGCTTCGGCGCAAAAGCGAGGTGCACGCCTTCGATGGCGGCCTGATCCACACGCTGCAGAGTGCGTGCGCCAACGACAGCTTCACCACCTATCGCCGCTATGCCGACGCCGTCCGCCGGCAGCCGCCGGTGGCGCTGCGCGACCTGCTGGATTTCCGCGAGGGCCGCGTCGCCATCCCGGTCGAGGATGTCGAGAGCATCACCGAGATCCGCAAGCGCCTGCTCGCCCCCGGCATCTCGCTCGGCGCGCTGAGCCCGGAAGCGCACGAGACGCTGTCGATCGCGATGAACCGCATCGGGGCGAAGTCGGACTCCGGCGAGGGCGGCGAGGATGCTGAGCGCGCCAAGCCGCGTCCGAACGGCGACAACGCCTCCTCGGCGATCAAGCAGGTGGGCTCGGGACGGTTCGGCGTCACCGCGCAGTACCTGAACAACTGCCGCGAGATCGAGATCAAGATGGCGCAGGGCGCCAAGCCGGGCGAGGGCGGGCAGCTGCCGGGCTTCAAGGTGACCGGCCTGATCGCCAAGCTGCGCCATTCGACGCCCGGCGTGACGCTGATCTCGCCGCCGCCGCACCACGACATCTACTCGATCGAGGATCTGGCGCAGCTCATCTACGATCTCAAGCAGATCAACCCCGAGGCCACCGTCACGGTGAAGCTGGTGGCGCGCTCGGGCATCGGCACCATCGCCGCCGGCGTCGCCAAGGCCAAGGCCGACTGCATCCTGATCTCGGGCCATTCCGGCGGCACCGGCGCGTCCCCGCAGACCTCGGTGAAGTATGCCGGCCTGCCCTGGGAGATGGGGCTGGCGGAGGCGCATCAGGTGCTGATGCTCAACCGGCTGCGGCACCGGGTGAAGCTGCGCACCGATGGCGGCCTCAAGACCGGGCGCGACGTGGTGATCGCCGCCATGCTGGGGGCGGAGGAATTCGGCATCGGCACGGCGAGCCTGGTCGCCATGGGCTGCATCATGGTGCGGCAGTGCCATTCCAACACCTGCCCGGTCGGCGTCTGCACCCAGGACGAGACGCTGCGGGAGAAGTTCGAGGGCACCCCGGAGAAGGTGATCAACC
>CAXTZG010000096.1:0-13980 GCA_964248625.1 uncultured Acetobacteraceae bacterium
GCGGCCTCGGCCTCCTCCGTCGACACCAGGTCGGTCTTGGTGATCACGATCAGGGCGCGCGTCAGCCCGAGCAGCACGGCGATGTCGACATGCTCCACCGTCTGCGGCTGCACGCCTTCGTTGGCGGCCACCACCAGCATCACGGCATCGATGCCGGTAGCGCCCGAGACCATGGTGCGGACGAAGCGCTCATGGCCCGGCATGTCGATCAGATCGATCTCGCCGAGGTCGCTCGCCGCACCGAGCCGCAGATGCGCAAAGCCGAGCGCGATCGAGATGCCGCGGCGACGCTCCTCGGGCAGCCGGTCGGTCTCCATGCCGGTCAGGGCGCGAACGAGCGCGGTCTTGCCGTGATCCACGTGACCGATGACGCCGAGCAGCAGCCGTCTCATGCCCGCACGGCCTCGCGCACCGCCGACGCCACCACCGGGATGTCGATGTCCCGCACCGCCAGCATGTCGAGCAGCAGCCGGCCGCCCGCCACCCGGCCGACCACGGCCGGCACCTGGCGGCGCAGCCGTGCCGCGAGCAGGTCGGCCGCAACCGCGTCCGAGTGCACCGTCACGGCCCGGCTCGGGATGACGCTGTCGGGCAGGGTGCCGCCGCCGGCATGGCCGGTCGAGCTCTCGACCGAGGCCGCGACCACGTCGTCCAGCAGCGCGCGAAGCCTGTCTGCACGCAACGACAGGGTCGCCTCGTCCTGGGCCAGCATGCGCAGCACCGGGATCGCCGCTATGGCCGCATCGGGATCGCGATACAGGCGCAGGGTGGCTTCCAGGGCGGCGAGCGACATCTTGTCCAGCCGCAGCGCGCGCAGCAGCGGATGGCGGCGCAGCGGCGCCACCGCCTGCGCGTCGCCGACCAGGATGCCGGCCTGCGGGCCGCCCATCAGCTTGTCGCCGCTGAAGGCGACAAGGTTCGCACCGGCGGCCACCGCGTCCCGCACCGTCGGCTCGTAGGGCCGGCCGAACCGGCGCAGGTCGATCAGCGCGCCGCTGCCGAGGTCGTGCATCAGGACGAGCCCGCGCTCCCGCGCCAGGACCGACAGCTCCGCGATGCCGGCCTCCGCGGTGAAGCCGACGATCCGGTAGTTGCTCTGGTGCACCTTCAGCAGCATGCGGGTTCGCGGCGTGATCGCGTCGCGGTAGTCGGCGAGGCGCGTCTTGTTGGTGGTGCCGACCTCGACAAGCTGCGCGCCGCCCTGGCGGATCACGTCGGGGATGCGGAACCCGCCGCCGATCTCCACCAGCTCGCCGCGCGACACGATCACCTCGCCGCCGCCCGCGATGGCGCTGAGCGCCAGCAGCACCGCCGCCGCCGCGTTGTTCACCGCAAGCCCGGCCTCGGCGCCGGTGAGCTGGGAAAGCAGCGGCTCGATGCCCTGCGTCCGGGTGCCGCGCGTGCCGGTTTCCAGGTCGAACTCGAGGTTCGAATAGCCGCGGGAAACCGCCTCGACCGCCTCCAGCGCGGCCGCGGCCAGCGGCGCCCGGCCGAGATTGGTGTGCAGCACGATGCCGGTCGCGTTGATGGCCTGTCGCAGGCCCGGCACGGCGGCGGCGGTCATCAGCGTCCCGGCACGGGCCAGCAGCTCCTCCGGTGCGGGCGCTGCTGCGGATGCATCCCGAAGCAGCTCCGCCCGCGCGGTGTCCAGCACGGTTCGCACCGACGTCACCAGGGCCGAACGCGACGCCTGGCGCTCCAGTGCGGCCGCCTGCGGCAGCTCCAGGATCCGCTGCACCTGCGGCAGCGCCCGCAGCCTGGCCTGGCTTTCTGTGTCCTGGGGCAGTCTCTATCCTCCTGCCGCGGGCGGCGGGCCACTAGTGGATGAAGCCGCCCACGCGTCAACGAAGGGATCGCCCGTCATGAACGATCGTGAAGTCCGGCTCACCGCGCTGGCGCATGGCGGCGGCTGCGGCTGCAAGCTGGCCCCGGCGATGCTGCAGCAGATCCTCGCCGACATGCCGATGAGCGGACCGTTCGCCAACCTGATGGTCGGCACCGAAACCGGCGACGACGCCGCCGTCTACCGCCTGAACGACAGCCAGGCGCTGGTGGCGACCACCGACTTCTTCATGCCGGTGGTGGACGATCCGTTCGAGTTCGGCCGGATCGCCGCGACCAACGCGCTGTCCGACATCTACGCCATGGGGGGCACGCCGATCATGGCGCTGGCGATCGTCGGCATGCCGGTCGGCCGGATCGGCATCGAGGACATCCGCCGCATCGTCGCCGGCGGGGCGGCGGTGTGCGCGTCGGCCGGGATCCCGGTGGCAGGCGGCCATTCGATCGACAGCCTCGAGCCGATCTACGGCCTGGTGGCGCTGGGGCTGGTGCATCCGCACCGGCTGGTCCGCAACAGCACGGCACGAGACCGCGACAGCCTGATCCTGACCAAGGGACTGGGCGTCGGCATCTACAGCGCGGCCCTGAAGCAGGATCGGCTCGACGGCCAAGGCTACGACGCCATGATCGCCTCGACCACGCAGCTGAACGCGGTGGGTGCTGCGCTGGCAGGTCGTCCAGGGGTTCATGCCGTCACGGACGTGACCGGATTCGGCCTGCTCGGGCACGCGCTGGAGCTGTGCCACGGTTCCGGGCTCGCCGCCACGCTGCGCCTGCGCGACATTCCCCTGCTTCGCGGCGTGGCCGCGCTGGCGGAAGCCGGCATCAAGACCGGTGCGGCGGCGCGGAACTGGGCGAGCTACGGCGATGACGTCCGGATCGGGCCGGAGGTCGCCTCCTGGCAGAAGGAGCTGCTCTGCGATCCGCAGACCAGCGGCGGACTGCTGATCTCGGTGGCGCCGGCCTTCGCGGACGAGGTCCTGCGCCTGGTGCGGCAGGCCGGCCACCACCAGGCCGGGATCATCGGCACCATGACGGCCGGAGCGGCGTCGATCGAGGTCGGCTAGAGTTCGAGGCTCCGGATCGGTCCTGCGGACCTGCAGGGCAATCGCCCTGGAGCGACACTGCGGAGGCTGGAACGGCCGCCGCCGCGTCCCAACCTCGCTGACCCGTTCGACTGGAAGGGATATGCTCCCATAAACGTCTACAAAGTGGGACCTGATCTCGCCTATGGCCAGCTCGTCTATGCGAGCGACAACATCGACGACGCTCAGGCGATGCGTTGGCTGGAAGCAGCCGGCACGTCGCGCGCCGCCGATTGGCAACCTCCCTCGCTAGAGAGCCCTCGAGGCGGGCCAAAGGTTCTGCCACTCGACTGCATCGGCGCAGCCGCATTTGCCGGTCACGGCGCGCTCCTGAGCACACTTGCCCGTAAGTTGCTGGCCCCGCTGCTGCTGCCGTGCGGCGAGTATCTGCCGGTGCAGCTAGATGGGCTGGACTACTGCTGGTTCAACTGCACGACCATGGCCGACATTGCCGACCAAGATCTGATCGAGGGGAAGCGTGCAACGGAGTCTTACATGCCCCCAGGTTCGTGGGACTGCATCACCCGGTGGTCCTTCCACCCCGAGCGGGTGGCGATTGCACCGGCTGTGTTCACCGTGCCGCAGAAGCGGCGCCCCCTGATGTGCACGGACGTGCTCCGGCAGGCGGTGGAGGCGCACGACCTGCTGGGCTTCCGGTTCGACCTGCTGTGGTCGCCGGAGACTGGCGGGGTGGAGATCGACAGCTCGATCGCTCAGTTCTTCGGCGAGTCCGGCCGGCAGCTCAACATCGCAGCCAAGGAGCGCCGCAAGGCGATGCAGGCGCGACTGAAGGGCCGTCCGGCAGACACGCCACCGAAGCAGTCATGAGACTCATCCAGTGCCCACGTCCACCACGACCGCAGGCGTTGCCGGCGCGACCCTGGCAGCAGGTCATGGAGATGGCTGCGCGACAGCCTGACACTCATGATCAATCAACATCCGGTAAGGCCGCCTTGATGATCTTCTGCCATGGGCGCCAGTCACGCTGCCGTTGCGCTCGGCTGTCCCCAGCTGAACCACTTCCGCCGACACGCTCTTTTCCAGTCGGTCGTGGATGCCAGAACGCGACTCTGCTGACGTTTGCGCAATATCACTTCTTGCACGCTGTGACTGCACTGCCGGAAAGGCATAGCCGCACAGGATCAAAATGACCGGCATGTCGTAGGCGTCAGCACAGCGGGCATCCTTTTGAAAAGCGGTCGGCAGTCATCCGGCGAGTGGATCAGCGCGCTGCGCCTCCTGCACCAGCAGGGCTGAACCATCGAACCCGTTTCTCATGCCGGTGGCGCCCGCTGCCGACGGATACCGGCAGTTCGACAGCGACTGGCGCCTTCCCGCCGCTCCGGTAGCGCGGTCCGTCTCGCAGCCGACCTCAGCTCTTGATGACCGATGCCTCATAGATCCCGTCGATGGCGCTTGCGAGCGTCGCGTCGAACTCGGCATCGCTCATCGAGTGCTTGAGCCCGTCGAGCAGGGCACGCGAGAAGCTCGCGATCATGCCGTGATTCTTGGCCAGGCGTGCGCAGGCATCGGTGCGCGTGTAGCCGCCGGACAGGGCGACGACCCTGAGCACCTTCGGATGACCGATCAACGGCGCGTAGGTGTCCGGAACATCCGGGATCGTCAGCTTGAGCATCACCTGCTGCCCGTCCGGCACGGCCTGGAGGCCCTCGGTCAGCGCGGCCAGCAGGATGGCCTCGGCACCGGCCTTGTCCGGGCTCTTGATCAGGATCTCCGGCTCCAAGATCGGCACGAGCCCGTGTGCCGCGATCTGCCGGGCGAGCTCGAACTGCTGCGCCACGATCGCCTGGATGCCTGTCTTCGACGGCAGGTTGATGACCGAGCGCATCTTGGTGCCGAAGATGCCCAGCCCGACCGCCCGGGCGAGCAGCGCGTCGAGTCCGGGAATAGGCTTCATCAGGCTGACGCCGTCGGCCTCGGCCTCGAGACCCTTGTCGACCTTCAGGAACGGAACCATGCCGCGATCCTCCCACAGGAAGGTCGGAACCGGCGTGCCCTGGGCGAGCCCGTCCATCGTGGCCTCGAACAGGATCGCGGCGATGACCTTGGAGCCGTCGAACGCCGGCGCGGTCATCACGCGCACCCGCATCTCGTGCATGCGCGCGAACATCTCGGCATCGCCGTGATAGGCGTCGTCCGGGATGCCGTACTGGCGCAAAGTGCCGGGGGTCGAGCCGCCGCTCTGGTCGAGCGCTGCGATGAAGCCGCCCTTTTCGGACATCTGCGCCATCATCTTGTCACGGGCCATGATCATCATCCCTGCTCGCCTAAGACCGATATGCCTCGACCAAGTGCTGCCGATCAGGACCGGTGGCCTGGAGCTCGGACGGGCAATAGCTCATCCCCCGGTTCCTGGCGACAAAGACCTGCCAGAGGTCGAGCCGGGGCGCTTTTAGGGTGCTTGAGGATCATGTCCGAGGCAAGAGCGAGGGGTGCGTCCGGGCCTGCGATGACCGGCAACGATCGGGTGCCGGTCGCGACAGTCCCCGGACGGCGCGATCGGCCGCCACGCCCGCCGCGGGGTCTTCAGTCCCGCTCTGCGCCGCCGACCATGGTGAGCGAGACGCTGCCGCGCTTCGCCTGATCGACCGCCTTCTCAAAAAGCTCGATCGCCGCATATTCGTCGCCGCAGATGATGTCGATCCTGACGGTTCGATCCGACCGGCGGATGGAGAGAGTGCCGCTCGAAACGGTCGCGGCTGTCTGCTGGCTGGGATGTTTGCTCACAAGTAACGATCCGCCGCGCACGCGTGGACGCGACGTCGCGAACCACCATCGGAGCCCAAGTTTCGTCTCAAAGCTGGAAATTGTCCATATGTCCAGCAACGGACGCCCTGGCCTGCCGGCACAAGGTCACCGCCACGAGGGCGACGAGGCGATGCCCGCACCGGCGTTGCAGGCCGTCAATCAGGCCCGGCCATGACGCCCAGATCCACGGCGACACGGGACAGGGTCAGTTCATCCAGTTTCCGCCGTCGATGTTGTAGGTCTGCGAAACGATATAGTCCGCATCGGCGCAGGCCAGGAAGGCGGCCAGGCCGGCGATCTCGTCGGGGCGGGCCATGCGGCCGAACGGGACCGCTGCGCCGACGGTCCGCTTCTTCTCGCCGGGCTGCAGGTTCTCGTAGCGGGCGAAGCTCGCATCCACATGGTCCCAGTGCTCGTTGTCGACCACGCCCGGCGCGATCGCGTTCACGTTGATGCCGTGCTTGATCAGGTCCAGCCCGGTGCTCTGCGTCAGGCTGATCACCGCAGCCTTGGTGGAGCAGTAGATCGCCACCAGCGGCTCGCCGCGCCGGCCGGCCTGCGAGGCGAAGTTGATGATCTTGCCGGCGGCCCCGCCATCTGCCGGTCGCCCCTGCGCGATCATCTGCCTGGCTGCCGCCTGCAGGGTGAACAGCAGGCCCTCGACATTGACCGCATACACGCGGCGGTAGCTTTCGCGCGTGATCTCCAGCGTCGGCGCCAGGTCGAAGATCCCGGCGTTGTTGACCAGGATGTCCAGCCTGCCATGGGCCGCGACCACGCCGGCGACCATCGCGTCGATCGAGTCCTGGCGCGTCACATCCAGCGCCACGCCGCTGCAGGCGCCGCCGATCTCGTTCGCGGCGGTCCGGGCGCCGGCCTCGTTCAGATCGCCGATGACGACCGTCGCCCCTTCGGCGACATAGCGCGCCGCGATCGCGCGGCCGATGCCGCGCGCAGCCCCGGTGATGACCGCCACCTTGCCAGCCAGTCGCTTGTCCATGATCCGTTTCTCCTCACACAGGCGCTGTTTCAGGCAGCGCAGGCTCGTCCATAAAGCCGCAACACGTCCCGCACCGTCTCGATCAGCAGCGAGCGGGCATCGGGTTGGATCGCGCCCGATCGCATCCGGTCGTAAAGGCGCGGCAGGAACTGGCTGACCAGCGTCTCGGGCAGCGCGAGCTGGTGCAGACGCCGCATCAGCGCCTCCGTCGCCGCGACCGCCGCCGGCTCCGGCCAGTAGTAGCGGATCCGGTCGCTGTAGCTGTAATGGCGCAGCAGACGCTGCGCGTCGGAGGTTCCGGGATAATGGGTTTGCCAGTACCCGGGCCGCGCCAGCATCAGCGCCTCCATCTGGTCGGCCAAGCGCGGCCCGCCCTGCAAGACCGCCGCGACCGCATCGAGCCCGTAGAGCGCCTCGCGCAAGGCAAAGGTCAAGGCAGGTCCCACCTTCAGGATCGGAAACCCGTCCTGAACCAGCCGCCGCAGCGCCGCGTCCGGCTGATAGTCGGTGGAATGCGCCTCGAACACCAGGCCGGGCAGGTCGGCCAGCGTCGCCGACAGCGCCCGCGCCGCCTCCGGCCGGTAGATCGCGACATCCTCGTGACCGAACTCGACGCCGGGCTGCACGACCATGGCGATCACCCGCCGCCAGGCGCCGGGGGCCGTGTCGCGAAAGGCGCGCTCATGCACGTCGTAGGTCGTCCGCACCGCAACCGGCCGGGTCGGCGTCAGGTGATCCAGCCCCTCGGTGGCGCCGCCCGGGGTCGGCACCTCCGTACCGATGACATAGACCGGCGAGACCGCCGACGCCGTTTCCGCGCGCGCGGCGAGCCGGGCCGCGCGCGATGCGGTGACGTCGTCGGCAAGCGCCGCCGGCTCGCCTGCGCAGCCCATGCTGCAATCGAGATGCAGCTTCTCGAAACCGGCCTCGGCATAGGCGGCGATCATCTGCTCCGCCTGCCGCATCGCCTCCTCGGCAGGCCGGTGCTTCCAGGGATTGGGACCGAGATGGTCGCCGCCCAGGATGATCCGCTCGCGCGGGATGTCGACGCGCGCCGCGACGGCGAACACCATGTCGCGGAAGCCCGCGGGGGTCATGCCGGTATAGCCGCCCTCGTGGTTGACCTGGTTGCAGGTCGCCTCGATCAGCGCCTCGGCTCCGGTCTCCCGTGCCTGCAGCAGCGCTGCCTCGATGACGAGCGGATGCGCCGAGCAGACCGAGGTGATCCCGGACGGATGCCCGCCCAGGCGATCGGCTGCGAGCCGGGTCAGGGTGCGGGTGCTCAAGACAGGCCTCCGCCGGCAGGCTCGGCCCGGCTCGGCTGCGACGCGATCAGCGCGTCGAGTGCGGCAAAGTCCGAGGTTCCCTCCATGGGTCCGCGCCGGCCGACCGCGACGGCGCCGCTGGCATTGGCATAGCGCAGGCTTTCGGCGATGTCGCGGCCTTGCAGGCGACAGGTGACGAAGGTGGCGCCGAAGCAGTCGCCCGCTCCGGTCGGATCGATCTCGGCGACCGGAAAGGCGGCCGCCGACAGGCTCCGATCGCGGTCATGATAGCTGGCCCCCTGACTGCCGCGCTTGACGACGATGCCGGAGACACCGAGATCCAGGATCTCCGCGATCGCCTGCGCCTCGGACCTGGCGGCCGTCAGCAGCGTCAGTTCGGCGCCGCTCGGCATGAACAGGTCGCAGCATCGCAGCATCAACTGCAGCGCCGACCGCATCTCCGGAATGATCAGCATCTCCTTGCGGACGTTCGGGTCGAACGAGACCGTTCCGCCCTGCCGCTTGACCTGCTCGACGGCCTGCCTGGCCGCGTCGATCAACTGCGGCGAGAAGAGCGACGAGCCCATGATATGCAGGTGCGCGCATCGCAACAGCAGCCGGTGTCCCGCTTCGGTGATCTGCGTCTGGCCGCAGGCGCTGTTCTTGATGTTGAACACGAAATCGCGTTCCCCATCCTCGCGGTAGCGCACGAAGGCGCTGCCGGTCACGTGCTCGGGATGGATCAGGATCGCGGACGTGTCCACGCCGTCGCCGCGCAGGCGATCGATGTTCAGCCGGCCGAAATCGTCATCGCCGACGCAGCTGATGAGCCCGGCCGGATGACCGAGCCTGGCCACCTGATCGATGAAGATGGCCGGTGCCCCGCTGGGATAAGGGCCGACCAGGGAAAGCGGCGCCAGGAACCCGTCGCCGCGCGTCTCGGCCATGATCTCGACCACGATCTCGCCGAGGGCGACCACGTCTCGAGCCGGAAGTGCGGCGCTCATCCCTGATCCTTCGCCTGATCGATGACTGCCGACATGCGGATGCTCGACCGCCGGACGAGTTCACCGACCGTGTTCTTGCCGAACCGGCCAAGGTGTCGCGACCCTGGCCGGTTCGGGTTCAATACGGGCGATCAGCGGCGGTTGGTCCTGCTACTTGGGATAGCCGGCCTGATGCATGGTCCGGGCCGTCGCCGTCTGGGCCGTCGCCAGCGCCTGATCGACCGTGTCCCGGCCGGCCAGCGCCGCCGCTACGGTCTGGCCGACCTGGGTGCCGATCGCCTGGAACTCGGGGATGCCAACATACTGGGCTCCGGTGTAGGGGCGCGGATGCTCGGTCTGACCGGTCGGATTCGAGTTGTCGATGGCATTGATCACGAACGGCGCGAACGGCGCCACCTGCTTGTACTCGGGCTGCGCATATGACGAGGCGCGGGTTCCGGGCGGGATGTTCACCCAGCCATCCGTCTTGGCGACCAGCTGGACGTATTCCTTGGAGGTCGCCCACGTGATGAACTGCTTTGCCGCGTCGACCTGCCTTGAGGAGGCGGGGATGGCGAGGTTCCAGGACCACAGCCAGGTCGGACCGCCCTTGAAGCTTCCCGTCGGCAGGGCCGCGAACCCGACCTTGTCGGCAACCTGCGACTGCTTGGGATCGAACACGGTTCCGGCAGCGCTCGTGGCATCGATCCACATGCCGCAGCGGCCCGACGAGAACAGCGCCAGGTTCTCGTTGAAGCCGCTCGAGGATGCTCCGGCCGGTCCGTCGGCCTTCAGAATGTCGGTGTAGTAGGTCAGCGCCCGCTTCCAGGCCGCACTGTTGATTGTCGGCTTCCAGGACATGTCGAACCACTGGCCGCCCATCCCGGTGACCAGGGTGGTGAAATACGCCATGTTCTCGCCCCAGCCCGGCTTGCCGCGCAGGCAGATGCCGGCCACGCCGTTGGCCTTGTCGGTGATCTTGTCGGCGAACTGCCGTATCTGGTCATAGGTCGGCGCCGCTGGCATGGTCAGCCCGGCCTTCTTGAACAGGTCCGTCCGGTAGAGCGTCATGACGCTTTCCGCATAGAACGGCAGCCCGTAGATCTTGCCCTGGTAGCTGATGCCGTTGCGCACCGACTTCAGGATGTCATCGACGTCGAACGACGCTGGCAGATCGTCAAACGGCACCAGCCACTTCTGCTTCGCCCAGATCGGCACCTCGTAATTGCCGATGGTCATGATATCGAACTGGCCGCCATGCGTGGCGATGTCCGTGGTCGCGCGCTGACGCAGCGCGTTCTCTTCCAGCACCACCCAGCGAAGATGGATACCAGGATGGCTCTGCTCGAACTGCGGCGAAAGCTTCTGCATCTCGATCATCTGAACGTTGTTGACCGTCGCGATCGTGAGCGTCGAATCAGCCAGGGCGGCGGAGGCTGACGGCAACAGCGCGGCGGCGGCAAGCACGGTCGAGCAGGCAAGAAGCTTCCTGGACATCGTTTCGTTTCCCTGTTTCTTTTCGCCAAAAGGCGCCTATTTCGCTCTTAGCAGCGTTGGCGTCGCATGACCATCCACGGGCCGCTGAAACGCTCCCGAACTGGCAAAATCTTCCATGCCCCGCTTCCGCGACCTGGACGGTCATCCCGTCCGATGGCCTGCGAACCGGATGACGATGGGTGCCAAGCAGCGGGTCGTGGCAGTCGAGCCCGCGGCCACCTTGCGGCCGCCATCTCGACGCCGGCGTGGACGGATCAGGCCTCCGGACGAGATCCGGGCGGCGGTTCGACGCTGCCTGCACTCGGCTTACAGCGGGTGCTTAATCGCCGCCTGACCCGCTGTCCGCCGGCTCGTCTGCCGCGAGGCCCGGGTCGGCTTGCCGACCGGCGGCTTCCATTCGCCGCGCTGACGTGCGGTCCAGGCGTAGCGCGGATCGTCGTCCAGCAGCGCCATGTGGTCGCACAGCCGGTTGCGCTCGAGCCAGCCGATTGCCGCCTCCAGCTCGGCCAGCGTCATCTGCGCCCGGTTCTTGTTGCCGGTCATGCGCTTCAGCACCGCGTTGTAGCGGTGGTAGAGGCCGGGCCCGGCGACGCCGCCCTTCAGGCCGGCGCGTCCGGCTTCGTCCTCGACGGCCTGCACCGCCACCATCTCCCCCAGCCGTGCCCGCAGGCGCCGCTCGGCCACCGACGGTGCCTCCAGCAGCTCCGCTTGCGCCGCCTCCTGCTCCGGCCGACGCAGAGCCAGGTTCGGTCCGGGCCGGAGGGTGTCGAAGCGCAGCGCCAGCGCATTCGACTCAAGCGGCGTGATGGCGTTCCTGCCAGGCGGCAGCTGGTCCAGCAGCCAGAAAGGCAGGAGCGTCTGCTTCACCTTGCCTCTTGGCGGCCTCGCCAAAGTGCCCTGCTCGTATTCCATCCGTCGGCGGAACTGCGCGAACAGCGGATCGTCGGGATGGAACACGACCGCCTGCTGCGCCTCGTAGGGTCCGGCATGCGGATCCACCCGGGTGGCACGGGCCACCATCTGCTCCAGCCAAGCGCGCGAGCGGATATGAGTGAGGGCCGCCACGACAGCCACGTCCGGCGCATCCAGCCCTTCATAGGCCATCGCCACCGTGACCAGGATCGACGGCTCCGGCCGCAGCCGGAAGCTGGCCAGGATCTCGTGGGCACGCAGCGTGTCGGACGTCGCCAGCTGCGCGATGTCGTCTGCGTGCGCCGTCGGGATCCACTGCCGGATCACCGCGAGATAGTGCTTCGCCGTCGCCTGGTCGGGCGCCACCACCAGCAGCTTTCCGAGCCCGCGGGCCGACGCGCCGGGCGCAAGCTGCCGCTCCTGCCGCCGACGCGCCCGCAGGTCGCGGATCGTGGTGAAGGCCTCGCGCAGCAGCGTCTCGGCAAAGCCGGTGCGCAACGCGGTGAACAGCGCAGGACGCGTCGTCTCGTCGGGATGCAGGTTCGCCAGCCGGTGCGGCCCGACCTCGGTCTGCGTCTCGTCGCGCCAGCGCGCCAGGCCGTCCAGTGCGCCGAAGGTCACCGGCAGCACCGCCCGCTCGGCCAGGCGCATCGAGCGCGATCTCGCGGGTGCGTGCCTTCGAGCCCTTGCGGTAGGGCAGCCAGAGGATCGCCTTGCCGTCCGCCCGCTCCAGCGTGCCCGACAGCAGCAGCCGGACAGCGGCGCATTCCAGCAGCGGCAGGATCGCTTGGGACCAGGCGCTGTCCTGGTCGTCATCCATGGACGCTGCGCGCGCGGCAGCCTCCGGGTCGATCCCGGCCAGCGCCGGCAGATGGTGCACCTCGTCGACGACCAGCAGGGTGCGGGCGCGGCGGATCTCGCGCAGGTGAAGGTCGGGGGCGGCGGCGACGCCCTGGTAGGTGGTGACATAGCCTGCCAGCCCGCGGCTCGGATCGGGCGCATTGTCTGCGGCACGAACGGCAAGGGAATGATCGAGAGCGAGGCGCCATGTCGGATCGGCAAAGGCTTCTTCCGCCTGCAGACGCAGACTGTCGCGCGGCACGATCCAGCAGACCCGCTCGATGATGCCGGCCTGGATCAGCCGGGCGGCCGCGATCACCGGCAACAGCGACTTGCCGCCGCCGGGCGTGACGGCAGCCAGGATGTCGCGGGCCTCCGTTCGGCCATCTGCGATGGCGTGCACGACGTTGGCGAGACGCT
Organism: uncultured Acetobacteraceae bacterium; assembly: GCA_964248625.1. Lineage (GTDB taxonomy): Bacteria > Pseudomonadota > Alphaproteobacteria > Acetobacterales > Acetobacteraceae > Lichenicola. Next base: position 12,617 of record CAXTZG010000096.1, read on the forward strand.
GCTGGTGCGAGCGGAGCGGGCGGAGGGTCAGGCGGCGGTCCGGCAGGTGGTGGCGATGCCGCGACGGTGAGTCCTCAACGTCCGCTTGTCCAGCTTTTATGTCGCCGCACCCCTGCCCCGTTGCTCGATCGCGCTGCAGTCGGCACCCTCGACGTCGTCGGCGAAGTGTCCGGCGAGCCCATCCGGCCGGGCGCATGACACTCGACCTGGTCAGGCGTTGGAGAACAACCTCCGCCAACGCAGCGACCGGCGCGGACGGGGTGCGAGCTGCTCGGCGCTGAACAGGGGAGGTGCTGGCGGCTGGGTCAGCATCACCTGATCGAACCAGTTGATGGACCCGGCTTTCAGGACGCTCGACCGCTCCGGCATCGGCAGCGGGACGAAGCGCTCCTGTTGTCCGACCATCGACGTCGCCTCGAGCCTCCCGGCATGGCTGACACTCAGGTAATGATCCCCGCTGCGGACTGCGACGCTGTGATCGCCGGCAGGAACCAGGCCGGGAGCGGACAGGGCAGCAACCGTACCGTCGAACGCGATCGGAACCTCATGCGCCTCCGAGCGGATGTAGAAGGTGGAAACGCCTGCCATCGTCTGCGCGAAGATCGGCACCTTGTCCCCGCCGCTGAAAACGTTGCGCTCCAGACAGACCAGGCGCGTGGTCATGTCGTAGGCGAGGAACGTGCCATGGAACGACATCAGGAGGCACAGCCTGCGGCCGAGCGTCGTCTCGATCAACGGGCCGTCATCGACCTCCATCTGGCCGGGGTTGAGCTGCAGCACCTGCCTGGCGATGAACGAGAAATGACGCAGGGCCTTCTGCCGGCTTCCGGTAATGAACAGCCTGTAGATCAACAGCATGTTCATCGGGTCGGACAGAACGGTCTTGAAGTGCGGGCTCTCGACCACCCTTTTCGAGTGGAAGGCCGTCAGGCAGAGGGCGGGCTTGTGATAGGCCGCCTTTCGGAGCGAGCGGACGATGAACTGCATGTTGCTGCGCCGCATGCGGGTCACCTCGCGGCTGACTGCGGTGAGGTCCTCGGACCTGACCGCAAGCATCAGCCGGGAGAACATGTCCGGGCTCCACGACACGTTGTAGATCTCGTGGCCGGCGTGCGGAACCGTGACGAACTCGGCCTTTGGCAGGTGCTTGCGCAACAGACTGCTGTCGAACAGGTCGACGAAGTCGGAGGGATCATAGAGCGTGATCACCCGGCCGCCGCTGTCGGCCTCCTTAATGCCCATGCCCTTGAATTCGGACCGTTGCGCGACGTCATGATGCGCCAGCGAGTGCAGCAGAATCTTGCGGTGGCGCTCGCTCGGAAACTCAAGCTCGTCCTCGTCCAGCGAATAGAACGGAGAGCAGG
>CAXTZG010000097.1:0-13953 GCA_964248625.1 uncultured Acetobacteraceae bacterium
CCGCGCGCCGCGCACCATCGCCAGGATCGCGTCCAGCACCCGGTCGCCGACCGGCAGCAGCCGCACCAGCGCCTGCGCGTGCGCCAGCTCGCCCGCCGCCAGCACCGCCTCCGCGCCTGCGCGCGGCGCGCCGGTGGTGGCCAGCAGCATGGCCCGCTCGGCGCCCGCATCCGGGTAGGTCAGGTCGATCTGCAGCAGGAAGCGGTCGAGCTGGGCTTCGGGCAGCGGGTAGGTGCCTTCCTGCTCGATCGGGTTCTGCGTCGCCAACACATGGAAGGGCGCCGGCAGCGCGTGGTCGAAGCCGGCGACGGCGATCCGGTGCTCTTGCATCGCCTGCAGCAGCGCCGACTGGGTGCGCGGGCTGGCGCGGTTGATCTCGTCGGCCATCAGCAGCTGGCAGAACACCGGCCCGGGCACGAAGCGGAAGGAGCGCCGGCCCGACGCATCCTCCTCCAGGATCTCGCTGCCGGTGATGTCGGCCGGCATCAGGTCGGGGGTGAACTGCACCCGGCGCGCATCGAGGCCGAGCACGGTGCCCAGCGTCTCGACCAGCAGCGTCTTGCCGAGGCCGGGAGCGCCCACCAGCAGCGCGTGGCCGCCGGACAGCAGGGCCACCAGCACCTCGCCGACCACCGCCTCCTGCCCGAAGATCACCCTGGCGATCTGTTCGCGCACCTCCCGGAGCCTGGCCGTCAGCCGATCGGCGTCGGCCACCGGATCGGACGCCGTCGTGGCTTCGTGGTCCGGACCTGACATCGCACCTCGCTCTCAATCGGGTTCAATCTGGCAGGTCCGGGGGTTTCATCAAGCGGGGTATGCTTCCTATATCGGCATCATCGCGTGACGTGACGCTGTGCCGGGTTGGCTGAAGGATCTCTCCGTGGAGCATGACCGCTTCCCCAGCCTGGCCGGCGAATGCGGCGCCGCGGCACCAGGGGATGTGGTGTCCCGCATGCTCGCCAGGCTTGGCGACGCCTCGGCTCCGGCGGCGCGCGCCCGGCCGGCGCAGCGCGAGTGCGGACCGCTTCCCTTTCTGATCCAGCGCGACGGCACATGGCTGTATCAGGGCACGCCGATCCGCCGAAAACCGATGGTGTGCCTGTTCTCCAGCGTGCTCCGGCGCGACGCCGCCGGGCGCTACCGGCTCGAGACCCCGGTCGAGCGCGGCGAGATCGAGGTCGAGGACGTGCCGTTCGTGGCCGTCGAGTTGGAATGGCGCGGCAGCGGCCGCAACCAGGTGCTGGCCTTCCGCACCAACGTCGACGAGATCGTCTGCGCGGGCCCCGACAACCCGCTGAGCGTCGACTGGTCGTGCGCCTGTCACGGCGACGACGGTGCGGCGATCCCCTACCTCACCGTCCGCCCCGGGGACGGCGACCGGCCGATCCAGGCGCGGGTGGCGCGCGCCGTCTATTACGAGCTGGTGGCGCTGGCGGTGCCGGGCATGCGGCACGGCGTGCCGTGCATGGGCGTGTGGAGCCAGAACCGCTTCTTCCCGATCGGCCCGCTGTCGGAGGTGTCCTCGGACGACGGGGAATGACCGCCAGCCGCCTCGTGTCGCTGGCCGACCTTCCCGGCCGGACGGATATCGACACGATCTGGTCGATCCTGCCCGAGGCCCGCCTGGTCGGCGGGGTGGTGCGCGACCTGCTCGCCGGCCGGCCGCTGTCCGACCTCGACCTCGCCACGCCGGAGCCGCCGCAGACGGTGCTTGAACGTCTGCGCGCGCACCGGATCAAGGTGGTGCCGACCGGCCTCGCCCATGGCACCGTCACCGCCGTGATCGGTGGCCGGCCGTTCGAGATCACCACCCTGCGCCGCGACGTGGCGACCGACGGACGCCATGCGGTGGTGGCCTGGACCGACGACTGGCGCCAGGACGCGGCGCGGCGCGACTTCACCATCAATGCCATGTCGCTCGGCCGGAACGAGGCGCTGCACGACTATTTCGGCGGTGCCGCGGATCTGGCCGCAGGACGGGTGCGCTTCGTGGGCGATGCGCGCGCGCGCATCGAGGAGGATGCCTTGCGCATCCTGCGCTTCTTCCGCTTCCAGGCGCGCTACGGCACCGGCGAGCCCGATCAGGACGCGCTGGGGGCGATCGGCGGCGGCGTGCCGCTGCTGGCCCTGCTGTCGGCCGAGCGGGTCTGGTCGGAGCTGCGCCGGCTGCTTCCGGCCTGCCGGCCGATGCCGTCGATCCGGCTGATGCAGGCGCTGGGCGTGCTCGACGCGCTGCTCCCCGGCGGCGGCGACCCCGACCGGCTCGCCGGGCTGCTGGCCCTGGATTCGCCGGCCGACGCGGTGCTGCGGCTGGCCGCCCTGGCGCGCGGGCCGGCCGACGCGGTGGCCGTCCGGCTCAGGCTGTCGAATGCCGAGGCGGCGGCCTTGCGCAGGCTCCGCGACGGTCCGCAGCCGCAGCCGGACCTGGACGACGACGCGCTGCGCCGGCTGCTGGCAGACGAGGATGCCGCCACGCTGATCGGGCGAAGCTGGCTCGCCGCGATCGGGACGGACGGGACGTGCTCGGATATCGGGCAGGAGGCCTGGCAGGAACTGCGCCGGCGTCTGCAGGCGCTGCCCGCGCCGGTGTTCCCGCTGTCCGGCCGCGACGCCGTTCTCGCCGGCCTGCCGCCCGGCCCGGCGGTGGGACAGGCGCTGCGGGACGTGCGCGACTGGTGGCTGGCCGGCGGCTGCCGCGCCGACCGGACGCTCTGCATGGCGCAGCTGACGGACCGCGCGCGCCGCACCGGCGGCTGACCGCAGCCGCCGCCCGGCCCGGCCCGGCGTGTTTGTGGTTCTGCAACGCCGCTGTTAAAGGCGCGGGATGAACGTCGTGCCGCATCCGCCGGTCTCCAGCGCGCCGTCCCCGGCGATCTTCGGGGCGCGCCGGCGCGGCTACTCCGTCGGCAACGTTTCCAGCCTGGCGCTGCTGCGCCGGCTTTGGTGCGACGACGTCAGGCGGCATCGCGGCAGGCTGCTGACGGTGCTGCTGCTGACGGTGCTGATGGCGGGGCTGACCGGCCTGTATCCGCTGGTGATCCAGCGCGCGCTCGACATGTTCGCCGCCCACGATCCGCGCATCCTGTATCAGGTGCCGGCCCTGGTGGTGATCATCACCGCGGCCAAGGCGGCGGCGCAGTACGGCCAGACCATCGCAGTGCAGAACCTGGTGCTGATCGTGATCCGCGGCCTGCAGGGCCAGATGTTCGGCCATCTGATCGAGGCCGACATCGCGCGCATCGAGCGCGAAGCGCCGGCCCAGCTCGCCGCCCGCTTCACCACCGACGCCGTCACCATACGCGAGGCGATGATCCGGGTGGTCAACTCGCTCGGCGACAGCGTCACCGTGGTCAGCCTGGTGATCTCGATGCTCTACATGGACTGGGAGCTGAGCGTGATCGCGGCCCTGCTGTATCCGATCGCAGCCGTGCCGATCCAGCGCATCGGCAAGCGGGTGCGCCGGGCCTCGGGCGGCATGCAGGAGCAGATCGGCGACACCGCGACGCTGCTGAACGAGAGCTTCGCGCAGGCGCGCAGCGTGCGCGTCTACCGGCTGGAGCAGGCCGAGCAGGCGCGCGCCGACCGCTCCTTCGACCTGCTGCATGGCAGCCTGCTGCGCATCACCCGCGGCCGCGCCCGCGTCGATCCGGTGCTGGAGGTGCTGGGCGGCTCGGCGGTGGCAGCCGTGCTGGGCTTCGCCGGCTGGCGCGCGGCGATGGGCGGCGCCACGCTGGGCGGCTTCTCGGGCTTCGTGGCGGCCCTGCTGCTGGCGTCGCGGCCGCTGCGTGCGCTCGGCTCGCTGAATGCCGCCCTGCAGGAAGGACTCGCCGGGCTGGAGCGCGTCTTCGGCGTGATCGACGAGCCGGCCGGGGTGCGCGAGCGCGTCGACGCGCGGCCGCTGCCGCCGGGTTGCGGCCGGCTGGTGTTCGAGGATGTCGCCTTCACCTATCCGGACGGGCGCCATGGCCTGCGCGGACTCAGCTTCACCGCCGAGCCCGGCCTGACGATCGCGCTGGTCGGCCCGTCCGGCGCCGGCAAGTCGACCGCGCTGTCGCTGATCCCGCGCCTGCACGACGTGGCCGCCGGGCGCATCCTGCTGGACGGCGTCGACCTGCGCGACCTCAGGCTGGCAGCGCTTCGCGACGCGATTGCCTATGTCAGCCAGGACACGCTGCTGTTCGACACCTCGGTCGCCGGCAACATCCGCATGGGACGGCCCGATGCCGACGAGAACAGCCTGCGCGACGCCGCCCGCGCGGCAGCGGCCGAGGAGTTCATCCTGGCCCTGCCCGACGGGTTCGAGACCCGGGTGGGGCCGGGCGGGCAGCGCCTGTCCGGCGGCCAGCGCCAGCGGGTGGCGCTGGCGCGCGCGCTGCTGCGCGATCCGCGCCTGCTGCTGCTCGACGAGGCGACCAGCGCGCTCGACAGCGAAAGCGAGGCCACCGTGCAGGATGCCCTGACCCGGCTGCGCCAGGGACGCACCACCATCGTCGTGGCGCACCGGCTGTCGACGGTCCGCTCGGCCGATCTGGTGGTGGCCCTGTCGGAAGGCCGCGCCGTCGAATGCGGCAGCCATGCCGAGCTCATGGAGCGCGACGGGCTTTATGCGCGCCTGGTCCGGACGCAGGGCCTGACGCTGCAATAGGCGCCGGCCGGGACCGGCCGCGATGCTGTCGGCAACCCGGGGGTCCTGCGCGTCACCACGCGCCGTGTGCCTGATCGCTGCGGACGGCTTGTGCCAGGTCCGTCGAGGCGTGGCGCCGCGTCCCGGCGAGCTCGTGCTCGAAGCGCTGCTCGACCTGCCGGTAGAGCAACCGGTCCAGGCGGGTCAGCCGCTCCAGCTCGGCCGCGATCTCCGGGGTGACCGTCTCGCGCGGGGTCGGACGGTAGGGCAGGACGCTGTTCCGCTCCGACCTGGCGAGCACGTTCACCTGCGGCGTGTGCAGGGGCGGCGTGAAGCCGATCCGCTTGCCCAGCAGGGCCAGGCTGTCGTCCAGCCGCCCGGACATGCCGACGAAATCGAGCGTCGAGAGGCAGGCCAGCGCCGCGTCCAGCGCGTCGTCCGGCGTCTGCGCGACCGGGTCGGCCGCCGCGGTCGCATACAGGCCGGTCAGCCGCCGGACGTAGAGATTGTCGATGTAGTTCACGATCAGCGGATCGCGGGTGCGCAGGAACGCCAGCAGCCCGGTCTCGCGGGCGCACCGCACCGTCGCCGCCTGGTCGGCCTGGTTGGCGCGCCAATAATAATAGAGCGACAGGATCCGCTGCCCGGGCTCGCGGAACACGCACAGGGTGAAGGCCTCGCTTCCGGCATCCAGCCGGCGCAGCGAGGGCAGGTCGTAATGGCCCCAGACCAGGGCGGCGTCGCGCTGCGCCGCATAGCTTGCGTGCGGAAACGGACGTCGCTCGTGCGGCGGATAGTTGCGGTCGGGGTCCGCGTCGATCTGCAGCGGATGGAACTGCGCGGCGAGCACGTTGATCAGCGACGAGCCTGCCGTCTTCTCCAGGTGCAGGAAGCGCAGCCTGGGACCCCGCCAGATCGTCAGCGGATCGCCCATCATCTGGGCAGCGGCCAGTGCCGCAGGCCGTCCGGGCCGCGTCGGGTCGGCGGCGCTGCCGCGCTGGGCGCTCAGCAGCATGCTGCGGCTGAGCAGCGGCCCGGCGGCCGGCACATAGGCGCAGGCGCGAAGCAGCGGCGGCAGGCCGTGCGAGCCGGCGTCAAGCCCGGCGCGGAAGGCGACCAGCTCGCCGGCGTCAGGCCAGCGTCCCAGCATTGTGCGCAGCACCAGCCGGCCGACCGCCCCGGCGACGGTCAGTCGCCCGGCCTGCCAGGCAAGCCGCTGCGCCCACTTGGCGAGCAGGCCCGGCGCCGGCCCTGCCACGACCTCCCGCGGTGCCGACAGCAGCAGCCCGCCGACCAGGCCGAGCAGCAGGAAGCCCGCCTCGTCCAGGTGTCCGATCCATCCCAGCCGGTCGGGGATCAGGTCGATCGGCAGGAACAGGTAGCTGATGCCGGCGGCCAGAACCAGCTTCGGCATGACCCCGGATCGCAGGCTGAACAGCCTGGCGAGGCTGGCCGGCATCGCGGCGATGGCGAGCGGCGCGAACAGGCCGGCACCCATGACGACGATCCGTGGCCGTGCCTGCTTTTCCATGGTGGTCCTGTCCCGGATGCGTCGCCGTCACCGACGTGGTGTCGGCTGAGCGCCGTCCCGCATCCAGTTACTATGTGTATCTTATGTTACACGGCTGGCGCCGCGGCCTGATCCCCCACGGCGCGACGTCGAGACATCCATGACAGCACGTCAGGATGAGGCAGGCTGGCGGCGGTGGCATTGCCGCCCTGTGCAGCCCATGTCACCCTGACCGAACGGATCGGTCATTGGCGGCGAGGCTGCTGACTGCGCGGTGGAGGCACGATGGCTGACGACGACCGGCATGACAGCGACGTCAAGGAACGCCAACGCCAGGATCAGGACCGGCACCCGGAGAACGGAGCCGGCCGAGCCAAGCAGAAGACCGGCGACGACGAAAAGGACGCCGGCGAGCAGAAGAAGGGCGACGACGGCGAGCAGAAGGACGACAACAAGCAGAAGGACGACGAGACGGAGAAGGACGCCCAGCGCGACAAGCAGCGCAATGCGGCGAAGCCCTACGTCAAGATCGGCCTGGTCGTCTTCGTCCTGCTGCTGATCGGCGGCGGCTTCTATTTCTGGTGGGTCGGACGCAACGAGGAAAGCACCGACGACGCCTACACGTCCGGCCGAACCATCTCGATCCAGCCGCACGTGTCCGGCTACGTCGTCGAGATGAACGTCAACGACAACCAGTATGTCCACGAGGGACAGGTGCTGCTGCGGATCGATCCGCGCGACTACCAGGCGACGCGCGACAGCGCGCAGGCCAGCGTGGACCAGGCCCAGGTCCAGCTGGATTCCGCCCGGTTCAACGTCGCGGTCGCAAAGCAGAACTTCCCCGGCCAGCTCAAGCAGGCGCAGGGCCAGCTTGAGCTTGCCCAGGCCCAGGAGTTCCGGGCCGAGACCGACTACAAGCGCCAGCACACGATCGAGCGTGCGGCCACCAGCCAGCAGCAGGTCGACTATTCCACCGCGTCCCTGGCCCAGGCCCGGGCGCAGGTGCTGCAGGCGCAGGGCCAGCTGCAGCAGGCCAGTCCGGTCGCGCCGCAGATCAGCACCACCCAGAACCGGGTCGGTCAGCAGACCGGCAGCCTGGAGCAGGCAAAGGCGCAGCTGGCCCAGGCCGACCTGAATCTGGGATGGGCGGTGATCCGGGCTCCGCATGACGGCTGGATCGCGCAGCGCAACGTCGAGCGCGGCACCTTCGTGCAGAACGGCCAGTCCCTGTTCTCGATCGTCGAGCCCGATGTCTGGATCTCGGCCAACTTCAAGGAAACGCAGATCACCCGCATCCATCCCGGCCAGCCGGTGAAGATCAGCATCGACGCCTATCCGGCACTCAAGCTGACCGGGCATGTCGACAGCATCCAGCAGGGCTCGGGCGCCACGTTCAGCGCGTTTCCGCCGGAGAACGCGACCGGCAACTTCGTCAAGATCGTGCAGCGCGTCCCGGTCAAGATCATCATCGATGACGGGCTCGATCCGCTGCTGCCGATCCCGCTCGGCGCGTCGGTGGAACCCAGCGTGGACGTCAAATGAGCGGGTCCGACGACAAGAAGGACGCGGACTGGAAGCCGAAGGGCAATCCGTGGCTGATCGCCGTGGTGGTCACGCTCGCGGCCTTCATGGAGGTGCTCGACACCACCATCGTCAACGTGTCGCTGCCGCACATCGCGGGCGACCTGTCCACCTCCTACGACGATGCCAGCTGGGCGCTGACCTCCTACCTGGCGGCCAACGGGATCGTCCTGACCGTTTCCGGCTGGCTGGGCCGGGTGCTGGGCCGCAAGCGGTATTTCCTGATCTGCATCGGCATGTTCACCATCTGCTCGTTCCTGTGCGGCATCTCCGCCAACCTGCCCGAGCTGATCATCTTCCGCCTGCTGCAGGGCCTGTTCGGCGGCGGGCTGCAGCCGAACCAGCAATCGATCATCCTCGACACCTTCCCGCCCGCCAAGCGCGGCGGCGCCTTCGCCATCACCGCGGTCGCCACCATCATCGCCCCGGTGCTGGGCCCGACGCTGGGCGGCTACATCACCGACAATTTCTCCTGGCGCTGGGTGTTCTTCCTCAACGTGCCGGTCGGCGTCTTCGCCCTGCTGTCGGTCAGCGCGCTGGTCGAGGACCCGCCCTGGGCCAGGCAGAAGAAGATGCCGGTCGATGCGATCGGCCTGTCGCTGATCACGCTCGGCCTCGGCTGCCTCGAGGTGATGATGGACCGCGGCGAGGACGATGACTGGTTCGGCTCGAAGTTCATCGTCACGCTGGCGGTGCTGAGCGCCATTGGCATCGTCGGCGCGATCGGCTGGCTGCTGACGACCAAGCGTCCTGCGGTCGATCTGCGCGTGTTCCAGGACCGCAACTTCGCCATCGGCACGATGGCGATCGGCGTGGTCGGGGTGGTGCTGTATTCGAGCGCCGTGCTGATCCCGCAATTCGCCCAGCAGGTGATCGGCTATACCGCCACCCTGGCGGGCCTGATCCTGTCGCCCGGGGGCCTCGGGATCATCGTGCTGATCCCGCTCGTCAACATGGCGATGAAGCGCGTCCAGGCCCGCTTCATCATCGCCATCGGCTTCCTGATCATGGGGCTGTCGCTGGTCTATTCGGCGCACCTGATCCTGCAGGTCGACTACCTGCACCTGGTGATCTACCGCCTCACCCAGACGGCGGCGCTGGGCTTCCTGTTCGTGCCGATCAGCACCATCGCCTACCAGACGCTGCCGCGCGAGCTGAACGGCGATGCGTCGGCGCTGTTCAGCATGGTGCGCAACGTCTTCGGCGCGCTCGGCATCTCCGCCAGCACCTCGCTGGTGACGCAACGCACCCAGGTCCGCGAGGCGCATCTCGTCCACTGGATGACGCCGTACCGCCAGCCCTACCAGGACTACCTGCAGCATGCCCGGACCGTCCTGCGCGGCCTCGGCCGGCCACCCGGCACGATCGAGGCCGGCGCGCGGCAGCAGCTGCACCAGCAGTTCATCGAGCAGGCCTCGGTGCTGGCCTACAACGACTGCTTCTTGCTGTTCTCGATCATCGCGTTCGCGGTGATCCCGTTCTGCTTCCTGCTGAAGCCGATCGTCGGCGCCCCGAAGGGCGGCGGCCACTAGGTCCGGTCAGGGCGGCGTGCCGGCAGGTCCGGTCCCCGCCGCCGCCGGGCTGCCATGGTGGGCGGCCCAGGCGCGGGTGAACTCCGCGCCAAGCAGGAAGATCTGCGCCGAGTAGTAGACCCACAGCAGCACGATCACGAGCGCGCCGGCGGCTCCGTAGGAGGAGGCGACCTGGCTGCTGCCGATATAGATGCCGATGATCGTCTTGCCGAGGGTGAACAGAAAGGCGGTCGCCAGCGCGCCGACGCCCACGTCGCTCCATGTCGTCGGCTTGTCCGGCAGGATCTTGTAGATCGCTGCGAACAGCACCGTGATCAGCCCAAACGAGATCAGGAAGTTGAGGGCGCGGAACAGCAGGTCGATGTCGGGCAGCACGTTCTGCAGCCTGTTGCTGAACGCGGTGACCGCGGCACTGACCGCGAGCGACACCATCAGCAGGAAGCCCAGGGCTGCGATGAGGCCGAGGCTGACCGCGCGCGCGCGCACCAGGCGCGTGACGGTCGAGGTCTTCGGCTCGGCCTTCCAGATCACGTTCAGGCCGCTCTGCATCTCGCCGAACACGCCGGACGCGGTGAGCAGCAGTGCCGCGAAGCCCAGTACGGTGCCGATCGTGCCGCTCTTCTTGTTGCTGGCCGATGCGATCATGGTCTGGATCGCCTCGGCGCCGTCATGGCCCATCATCCCCTGCAGCTGGCCGACAATGGCGCCGCGTGCCGCCTCCTGGCCATAGACGAGGCCGGCGATGCTGATGACGATGACCAGCACGGGCGCGATCGAGAACACGGTGTAGTAGGCGATGGCGGCACCCCGGGACAGCGCATCGTCCTCGATGTAGCCGTAGACGGTGTCCTTCAGCAGTTTCCAGGTCAGCGCCAGCATCGTGCCACCTTGGTCAGTCAGTGCAGTCGCGAACCGGGACGCGCGGGCAGCGGCTTGCGACGCCCGCCGGATCGTCGCCCGGACGAGGCCGGCCCGTATGTCCGCTCACGCCGCGACCGCATGGCCCGCGAACGAGACCGCGAGGATCGCGTAGGTGGCCCGCTTGAAGCCGACTTCCAGCGTCGGCAGCTCGCGGAGCGGCGCCCATCTCCAGGCGTCGAACTCCGGGTGCGGGTCGAGATCAAGCCGGATCTCGCTGTCGTCGCCCAGGAAGCGCAGCGCGAACCAGCGCTGCCGCTGGCCGCGATAGCGGCCGCCAAGCGCCTTGCCCATCAGCGCTGCCGGCAGGTCGTAGCTGAGCCAGTCCGGGTGCGAGCCGAGGATCGTCGCATTGTCGGTGCCGACCTCCTCCTTGAGCTCGCGCAGCACCGCCGTCGCCGGGTCCTCGTCCGCGTCGATGCCGCCCTGCGGCAGCTGCCAGACGCCCGCCGCACCCTCGGCGTTCGGCAGGTCGGCACGCCGCGCCACCAGCACCTGGCCATGCCGGTTGAACAGGGCCGCGCCGACATTCGGCCGATAAGGAAGATGCGCAAAGGCGTCGCCGGTCATGTGGGGCTCGCTGGGCTGGGCGGTGGGGCGGGAGCCGGGCCCGGGGCTGGCGCCGGAGCGGGGGTGGAGGCCGGGACCGGACCGGCGGTGCCGGCGGACGGCGCCACCGTCGCATGGCTGGTGCGCGCACGCAGCCCGCTGACCGGCACCAGGGCGATGCCGCGGGCGGCGAGATGCTGGCTCCAGGCGCGCAGCCGCTCGATGATCACCGGGCGCAGCGGCCCGGCGACGCCGAGCGCGCTGCCTTCGGCGGTCGCGACCTGCTCCAAACGCGACAGCCGCGCCTCGATGTCGGCGGCGTCCGGCTGCTCGTCGATCGCCACGTCGGCGCGACGGCTCGCCGCCGCAACCGGCACCGCCGCCGCGTCGTGCGGGCTGGTGCCGGCATCGACATAGAGCAGTCCGCGCCGGTTCAGCGCCGTGGTCACCATGGCGAACGCGCTGGAGTTGGCGAAGCGGTCGCCGCGCAGGCCGCTCAGGGCGTTGGTCACGCCGACATAGCCCTGCAGCCGCGACAGCGACCATTCAAGCGCGCGCCGGTCCAGCGCGAAGTCGAGCGACGTCGTCAGGGCCTGCGCGCCCTCGTCGTCGAGCGGGCTTCCGGCCGGCTCCATCGGCAGCGACAGCCAGAACTCGTGCCCGGCGCGACGCGCGGTCTCCAGCAGCGGCGCGAGGCCGCCCCGGTCGTCGGCGGCCGCATAAGGCGAGACGCCGAACGAGATCGCCGGCGGCAGCCGGTCGATCGCATCGTGGCTGATGAGGTCGGACAGGCCGAGCCCTTCCAGCAGCACGGCGATCTGGGCGCCGCGCGCCGGCAGGCCGGCATGCGAGGCGTAGGTGCGTGCGGGCGTGCGTCCGTCGGTGCCGATGCGCGGCAGCGACCGGTCCGGGAAGTCCGGCGCCGGCTCCAGCAGCGCCGGATCGGGCGGCGCCACCACCGTCGAGACGGGGGTCGCCGGAACCGGCGCAGCCGCGACGGCCGCCGCCTGGGCCGGCTTCGCGCTCGGTGGTGGTGCCGGGTGCGGCCGGGGCAGGGGCCGGGCGGCGGCGAGGCGGGCGGGGACAGGCTTGGGCGGCCCCAGCAGCTGCAGCAGGAGCGCGCCACTGCCGGCCAGGAGCAGGATCGCCGCCCAGAAACCGATCAGCGCGCGTCCTGCCGGACGCATGTCAGGGCGATCCGGCCTGCTTCTGCGCCACGCTCGCGGCCGACTGCGGCTGGCCGGCCATGGCGTTGACCACCTTCAGTCCCTGCTGCAGCTGGAAGTCGGTGTTGGGCTTGGTTGGATCAAAGGTGGGCCAGTTGGCAGGCGGCGCGTCGGGGATCGACTTGGCGATCGCCGGCAGGTCGGTGCGCGGCGGCGCCACACCCTGGGTGCCGCCCTCGTTCTTGATGATGTGCGCAAGGTCGCCCTCGCGCAGCATGAACTTGCTGTCGTCCTCCCGGCTGTCGCGCACCTTGATGTCGGGCGCGATGCCGAGCCCCTGGATCGAGCGTCCGGACGGGGTGTAGTAGCGCGCGGTGGTCAGGCGGATGGCGCCGTTGTCGCCGGCGAGCGGGATCACGGTCTGCACCGAGCCCTTGCCGAACGAGCGCGCGCCGAGCGTGATCGAGCGCTTGTGGTCCTGCAGGGCGCCGGCGACGATCTCGCTGGCCGACGCCGAGCCCTCGTTGATCAGCACCACCAGCGGCAGGCCGCCGGTGATGTCGGTGCCGTGCGCGTTCATGCGCTGGCTGTCCTCGGGATGGCGCGCGCGGGTGGAGACCACCTCGCCGGAGGTGATGAAGTCGTCGCAGACCGCCACCGCCTGGTCGAGCAGGCCGCCCGGATCGCTGCGCAGGTCGAGGATCATGCCGTCGAGCTTGCCGCCCGCCTGCTTCTTCAGCTTGTCGAACGCCTCGTGCATGCCGCTCTCGGTGTCCTCGTCGAACGAGGCCAGGCGGACATAGGCGACCTTGCCGTAGAGGGCGGAGTGGATCACCTGGATGTGGATGATCTCGCGGTTCATCGTCACGTCGAACGGCTTGTCCTTGCCCTGGCGCTTGATGGTCAGCGTGATCTTGGTGTTGGGCTCGCCGCGCATGCGGTCGATGGCGTCGTTCAGGTCGATCCCGTCGAGGCTCTTGCCGTTGATCGAGATGATGTAGTCGCCGGTCTTCATGCCGGCCCGGAAGGCGGGCGTGCCGTCCATCGGCGTGATCACCTTGATCAGCCCGGCGTCGGAGGTGACCTCCAGGCCCAGCCCGCCGAACTTGCCGGTGGTCTGCACCTGCATGTCGGCGAACTGCTTGGCGGTCATGTAGGAGCTGTGCGGGTCGAGCCCGGTCAGCATGCCGTTCAGCGCGTTGTTGATCAGGTCGCGGTCGGTGACCGGCTGCACGTAGTCGGCGCGCACCCGCTCGAACACGTCGCCGAACAGGGTCAGCAGCCGGTAGGTCTCGGCATGCCCGGTGGCGGGCGCATCGGCGGCGGTGGTCTGGCCCTGCGTGACCTCCTGCGCCAGGGCGGTGCCAAAGCCTGCCTTGCTCTGCGCAAGCCGGCCGATCTCGGGCCCCGCCACGGCGCCGACCAGGAAGGCGGTGCCGAGCAACAGGCCATTTCGCAATGTCATGCCGTGTCGTCTCCTGGAGGCGGGCTGAACCGAGCTGCTGAAAACCGGTCGGAACCATGATGACGGTCCGATCCGTTCTCCCGCCTTTCCGGCACATTACACCTAACGCGGGTGCTGCAGAAACCGTTCGGGATCGATCGTCGCATCACCGTGGCGAAGCTGCACATACAGGCTGGGGCGGCTGGCGGGATCGACCCAGGCCGGCATGCGCCCGACCGCGGCACCCCGCGCCAGGCGCTGGCCGACCGCGACGTCGAGCCGGTCCAGTCCGGCCAGCACGAAGCGATACTCCCGGCCGCAATCCAGGATCATCATCCGGCCATAGGACCGGAACGGGCCGGCGAAGTCGACGCGCCCGGCGCACGGCGCGGTCACCGTGGCCAGCGATGGCGGCGCATAGGTCACGCCGGCGACAGGCCCCGCGTCGGTCCGCTCGCCGAAGGCGC
Source organism: uncultured Acetobacteraceae bacterium (assembly GCA_964248625.1). Taxonomy (GTDB): domain Bacteria; phylum Pseudomonadota; class Alphaproteobacteria; order Acetobacterales; family Acetobacteraceae; genus Lichenicola. The sequence goes on from CAXTZG010000097.1 coordinate 13,792, forward strand.
GGGCGACGCGGCCAACCACCAGCACCGTTCCCGATGCCGCTCCGGATCCCGCGTCCGGTGTTCCCTGCCGGCCCGGAGCCGCGTCGGTCGCCGCCTGCAAGCCCGGTCCGGCCGGTACCGCCAGGCTGGCGGCACTCGCGCGCGCCTCGCGCGCCACCTCCG
>CAXTZG010000098.1:0-3281 GCA_964248625.1 uncultured Acetobacteraceae bacterium
TCGCCCACGACGGCGAACAGCGCGTCGATGGCGATGATGCCGACGATCGAGGCCACCACCGCGCGCGTCGCGGCGGTGCCGACCGCGGCCGCGCTGCGTCCGGCGCCGAGCCCGATATGGCACGACACCAGCCCGATCAGCAGCGCGAAGGCCACGCTCTTGGTCGCGCCGAAGGCGAACTGCTCCAGCGGCACCGCGCGCGCCAGCGACAGCGCGAAGGCCACCGGCGACATGCCCAGCATCGCGGTCGCCACGAACGCGCCGCCGGCCATGCCGATCAGGCAGGCATAGAGATAAAGCAGCGGCATGGTCAGCACGAGCGACAGCGTCATCGGCAGCACCAGATAGGTCGCCTCGCTGATGCCGAGCACGCGCAGCGCGTCGATCTCCTCGCCGCCTTGCATGGTGGCGAGCCGGGCGGCATTGGCGCCGCCGGTGCGTCCGGCCAGCACGATCGCGGTCATCACCGAAGCCAGCTCGCGCACCAGGCTCAGCCCGACCAGCTCGCCCACGAAGACCTCGGCGGCAAACCGTCGCAGCTGCACCGCGCCGATGAAGGCCAGGATCGCCCCCATCAGGAAATTTACCACCCCCACGATCGGCAGCGCCGAGGGACCCGCCTGCTGCATCGCTTCCAGCAGGTCGGCCGGCTGCATCCGCGTGCGCCGGCTCCGTGGCAGCAGCCCTGCCAGCAGGCCGCCGGTCAGCCGGCCCAGCAGCCCGGTCACGGCGCCGGTCGCGGCAAGGCCGGACAGGGTGGCGGCACCGAGCAGCGCCAGCGGGTTCGCCGTGGCGCGCGGCCTGGGCGCAGGCGGCCCGTCATCGGCCGCCAGTGCCAGCAGCCGTCGGGCCGAGGGCGGCAGGCCGCGCTCGTCCAGCACGATCCGGTCGGTCCGGGTCCGTCGCCGCAGCTGCCAGATCACCGCGATCAGCAGGCTGTCCCATTCCTGCAGGCCGCTCGAGTCGAACCGCGCCTGCCGCGCGGCACCGATCGCGGCGCGCATGGCCTCGGCGCGGCGCGACGGCGACCGCGCGTCCGGACGGCGCCAGTCGCCATCCAGCACCAGCACGACGACGTCGCCTTCGCGATGCGCCCGCCAGCCGGTGGCGGCAGGCGGCCTCTCGGGTGCTACCCGAGCCAGCGCCACGCTCCGACGGGCCCGGCAGGGGAAGGGGACGTCGACGACATGGCGGTCCGGCTATCCTTGTTCTGCAGCGCGCGTCAGGATAGCCGCGACGCCGCCATCCGTCGCCTGCGCTCGCCTCGGCCGACGGCTGCCATGCGGGTGCGCCCGCGCCCGGGCCGAAGGAGTTCTGTCGTGACCGGCGACCTGTTCGATGGGCTGGCGCCCGCCGCGACGTCTCTCGTGCGGCTGGGCCCGGATGCGGTGATGCTGCCGGGCTTTGCGGCCGCCGACGCGGATGGCGTGCTGTCCGATCTGCTGGCGGTCGCCGCGGTTTCGCCGTTCCGGCACTGGGACACGCCGGGCGGCAGGCGCATGTCGGTGGCGATGACCAACTGCGGCCGGCTCGGCTGGATCAGCGACCGGCGCGGCTATCGCTACGCGGCGCTGGATCCGGTCACCGGCCGTGCCTGGCCCGCGATGCCGGCGCGGCTGCTCGCGCTGGCGCGGGGTGCCGCCGCCGCGGCCGGCTTCGAGGGCTTCGCGCCGGATGCCTGCCTCGTCAATCGCTATGCCCCGGGTGCCGGATTGTCGCTGCACCAGGACCGCGACGAGCTCGATCTCGCAGCGCCGATCGTGTCGGTGTCGCTGGGGCTGCCGGCAACGTTCCTGTTCGGCGGCCTTGCCCGCCCCGACCCCGTGCGACGCGTCCGGCTGGCCAGCGGCGACGTCGCGGTCTGGGGCGGGGCGTCGCGCCTGGCCCATCACGGCATCGCGCCGCTGCGGCCGGGCCTGCACGATCGCACCGGCGCCCTGCGCTACAACCTGACGTTTCGGACCGTCGGCGCAGCCGACGCCCGGCCGGACCGAACGGAGGGCAGGGTCCAGGCCGGTGCACTTTCGTTCATTTTGGAATAGGTGGATAAGGGCGCCGTTCGGCAGGCCCGGCCGCGGCGGCGTGCGGGACGCCCGCGCACAGGATCCGAAAGACAGCCGATGAGCGCCGTTCTCTCCGCGACCGCCTCGACGCAGCCCGCCTGGACGCCGTCGAGTTGGCGCGCGTGTCCGATCCGCCAGCAGCCCGCCTATCCGGATCAGGCGGCGCTGGATGCGGTGGAGGGCCGGCTCCGCGCCTATCCGCCGCTGGTGTTCGCAGGCGAGGCGCGTCGGCTGAAGCAGCAGCTGGCGCTGGCGGCTGAGGGACAGGCCTTCGTGCTGCAGGGCGGCGCCTGCGCGGAGAGCTTCGGCGAGTTCACCGCCGACGTGATCCGCGACACCTTCCGCGTGCTGCTGCAGATGGCGGTGGTGCTGACCTTCGGCGCCAAGGTGCCGGTGGTGAAGCTCGGCCGCATGGCCGGCCAGTATGCCAAGCCGCGCTCGTCGGACACCGAGACCATCGACGGCCAGAGCCTGCCCTCCTATCGCGGCGACATCGTCAACGGCTCGCCCTTCACCAGTGCCGCACGGGTGCCCGATCCGACGCGCATGGAGACCGGCTATTTCCAGTCCGCCGGCACGCTGAACCTGCTGCGCGCCTTTGCCAGCGGCGGCTATGCCAACCTGCATCAGGTGCATCGCTGGAACCTGGGCTTCGTCGAGCGCTCTCCGCTTGCCGCGCGCTATCAGGACCTGTCGCAGCGCATCGACGAGACGCTCGGCTTCATGGGCGCCTGCGGGCTGACGGCCAACGCCTCGCAGGTGAACGAGACCGAGTTCTACACCAGCCATGAGGCGCTGCTGCTGCCCTACGAGCAGGCGCTGACCCGGATCGATTCCACCACCGGCGACTGGTACGGCTGCTCGGCGCATTTCCTGTGGATCGGCGACCGCACCCGCCAGCTCGACGGGGCGCATGTCGAGTATCTGCGCGGCGTGCGCAACCCGATCGGCCTGAAGGTCGGCCCCACCACCACCGCCGACGACCTGCTGCTGCTGTGCGACCGGCTGAACCCGTGGGACGAGGCCGGGCGCCTGACCCTGATCAGCCGGATGGGCGCCGAGGGCATCGGGCGTCATCTGCCGCCGCTGCTGCGCGCGGTGCGCAAGGCCGGCCGCAAGGTGGTCTGGCTGTGCGACCCGATGCACGGCAACACCATCGCCACCAAGGCCAACGTCAAGACGCGCTCGTTCGACGCGATCCTGTGCGAGCTGCGCGGC
>CAXTZG010000098.1:3291-13596 GCA_964248625.1 uncultured Acetobacteraceae bacterium
GGCTTCTTCGACGTGTTCGCGGCCGAAGGCGCGCTGCCGGGCGGCATCCATGTCGAGATGACCGGCCAGGACGTGACCGAATGCGTCGGCGGCGCGCACCGGCTGACGGAGGCCGACCTGGGCAACCGCTACGAGACGTTCTGCGACCCCCGGCTCAATGCCGAGCAGTCGCTGGAGATGGCGTTCCTGGTGGCCGAGGAGCTGACCGCGCGGCGTCGGGCCGGCAGCCGGTGAGCGGGGTCCAGCCCTCGGACGACGGCGCCATCGCGGCCGGCACCGACGCCTACTTCAACCGCACCCGGGCCATCGTCGGGCGGTTCGGCGACGTGCGCGTCACCTACGCGCTGTTCCTGCGCCGGCCGGTGATCGCGGCACACCGGCTGATGACGGAGTGGCTGGCCGGCGTGGCGGCGGCGCGGCAGCTCGACATCGCGTGCGAGGAGCAGTTCGCCGAAGGCGACTGGGTCGGCGCCGGCGAGCCGCTGGTTTATGTGACCGGCAGCTTCCAGGGGCTGGTCGATCTGGAAACGCTGCTGCTGCAGAAGCTGGGCCCGGCCTGCGTCGCGGCGCACAACGCCTACCAGATGTGCCTGGGCCTGCCCGGCGCGCGGTTCCTGGCCATGGAGGCCCGCCACTGCGCCGGCTTCGAGATGCAGGAGATGATGGCCTATGCGGCCTCGGTCGGCGGCAGGGCGGCGCAGCGGGAAGGCGCGCTCGGCTTCGTCGGCTGCGCCAACGACGCGACGGCGCATTTCTACGGCGGCTCCAGCGGCGCCGGCACCATGCCGCATGCGCTGATCGGCTATGCCGGCTCGACGCTCCGCGCGGCCGAGATGTTCCGCGAGACCTTTCCCGACAGCGACCTGACGGTGCTGACCGACTATTTCGGCCGCGAGGTGACCGACGGGCTCGAGGTCTGCCGGCGGTATCCGGAGCTCGCGGCCGCCGGACGGGTGAGCGTGCGGCTCGACACCCATGGCGGGCGGTTCCTGGAGGGGCTCGACCCGCAGCAGAGCTACGCCGTGATCGAGCGGCACGCGCCCGGCACCATCCGGCGCTACCGCAGCGAGAGCGAGCTGCGCCACCTGGTCGGCACCGGCGTGTCGGCGGCCGCGATCTGGCGCATGCGCGAGGCGCTGGACGAGGCTGGTTTCCCCGCAGTCAGGATCATCGCCTCGTCCGGCTTCGGCGTCGACAAGTGCCGGGTGATGGCCGACGCCCACGCGCCGATCGACGTGGTCGGCACCGGCAGCTTCATTCCCGACAGCTGGTCCGAGACCTACGCCACCGCCGACATCGTCGCCTATGACGGAGTGCCGCGGGTGAAGCTGGGACGCGAGTTCCTGCTCAGGACAGCCGCAGGACAGCCGGCATGATCGACGACCTGTTCGCGCCCGAGGGCGGATGGCGGGTCCGCATCCTCGACCTGTCCGGCGCCTCGGAAGACGACATCGTCGAGGAGATCGGCGGGTTCGCGACGCTGATCCTGGCGAACGCGTTCTGCCGTGCCTATGTGCGCGACAGCATCGAGCGCTGCCGTGTTCCGGGTGCGAGCTCGCGCGAGGTCCTGGCTGCCTGGTTCGCGTTCGGCGAGGATGCCGAGGTGATCGAGGCGGGCGAGGAAGGCTGGCGGTCGTCCAACGAGCTCGACGAGTTCGCGGCCCGCGCCGGCACCGAGATCGAGCGCGACTGGCGCTCGCTCGATCCGCGTCTGGCGCCGCCCGATGACGATGACGACGAAGAAGGCGACTGACGCATTGGCTGGCAGGATCTGTCCGTGAAACTCCGCTTCGCCCCCAGCCCGACCGGCCTGCTGCATGTCGGCAATGCCCGCCAGGCGGTCGCCAATGTCCTGCACGCCAAGCGCCACGGCGCCGGCTTCGTGCTGCGCATCGACGACACCGACGCCACCCGCTCGCGCGAGGAGCACGTACAGGGCATCCAGCAGGACCTGCGCTGGCTGGGGCTGGAGTGGGACCAGCTGGTGCGCCAGTCCGAGCGCATCGACCGCTACGAGGCGGCGGCAACGCGGCTGAAGCAGATCGGCCGGCTGTATCCCTGCTTCGAGAGCGAGGAGGAGCTGCGCGTCAAGCGCGAGATGCGCATCCGCCAGCACCGGCCGCCGGTCTATGACCGCGCGATGCTCAAGCTGACCCCCGAGCAGCGCGCGCAGGCCGAGGCCAACGGCAAGCAGCCCTACTGGCGCTTCCGGCTGTCGGACCGCGAGATGTCGTGGGACGATTTGGTTCTCGGCCGGATCGCGGTGAAGCTGCCGTCGGTGTCGGATCCGGTGCTGATCCGCGCCGACGGCACCGTGCTCTATACCTTCGCCTCCGTGGTGGACGATCTGGAGCTCGGCATCACCCACGTGCTGCGCGGCGAGGATCACGTCACCAACACCGGCGTGCAGCTCGACATCATCGAGGCGCTCGGCGGCCGGCCGGACCGCTTCACCTTCGCACATCTCCCGCTGCTGCTCGACGAGGCCGGCGGCAAGCTGTCCAAGCGGTTCGAGGGGCTGTCGCTGCGCGCACTCCGCCATGACGGCATCGACCCGACCGCGCTGGTGGCGTATCTGGCGCGGCTCGGCACGTCGGACGACCCGCAGCCGCTGTCGCTGGGCGAGCTGGCGCCGAGCTACGACGTGCGCCACGTGTCGAAGTCGGCGGCGCGGTTCGACATGCGCCAGCTGCTGGCGCTGAACCGGCGCACCATGCACCACATGCCGTTCGAGCAGGTGCGCGACCGGCTGCCCGAGGGGGCCACCGAGTCGTTCTGGAATGCCGTCCGCGGCAACGTCGACATGCTGTCGGAGATGCGCCACTGGTGGGACGTGGTCGGCGGCAGCATCGTGCCGCCGGTGCAGGAGGACGAGGTGGCCTTCCTGCTGCAGGCCATGGACCTGCTGCCCGATGCGGCCGAGACGCCCTGGGACGACACGACCTGGGGCACCTGGACCGCGGCGCTGCGCGAAGCCAGCGGCCGCACCGGCAAGGCGCTGTTTCATCCGCTGAGGCTGGCGCTGACGGCGGAAGAGAAAGGCCCGGAATTGCGGGATTTGCTGCCATTGATGGGTCACGAGCGGGTCGCTGGTCGTCTGCGGCTGGCGGCAAGTTGAGCGGGGGACCATAACAGTTACAGATTTCTGGCAGCGGAACCCGGTGTGACGTATTGTGCGACGCGACAGCGACGCCATGTGGGCGACACCGCTTTCGCCACGAAAAGGTGAGTTCGTCGGGTCATGATCGAGGTATGGGGAAACGGTCGGGCCATGTGGCCTGTCGAGCCGGTCGGCCATCGCCGGACGGCCCGGCCTGGCAGTTCCCGCGGGACGGATTGGACGACGATGCAGCGAGGCGCGGTATGAAGACGACGAGACGGCCAGCCATGTCCCGGGCGGTCGCGCTGGTGACGCTGGCCTTGCTGAGTGGATGCAAATACTCGATCCTCGACCCGAAGGGCGCGGTCGGCCTTGCCCAGAAGGACCTGATTCTCACCTCGGTCTACGCGATGCTGATCATCGTGGTTCCGGTGATCCTCATGACCCTCTGGTTCGCGTGGCGCTACCGCGAGGGTGCGGGCGCGCGCTACGAGCCCGACTGGAGCCATTCGGTCCGGCTGGAGATCTTCTGCTGGGGCGTGCCCACGGCCATCATCCTGTTCCTCGGCACCCTGACCTGGACCAGTACCCACAAGCTCGATCCGTACAAGCCGCTGCTCAGCGACCGCAAGCCGATCACGATCGAGGTCGTGGCGCTGAACTGGAAGTGGCTGTTCATCTATCCCGAGCAGGGCATCGCCACGGTCAACGAGATCGCCTTTCCGGTGAACACGCCGGTGAACTTCCGGATCACGTCGGATTCCGTGATGAACTCCTTCTTTATCCCAGAACTCGGCAGCCAGATCTATGCGATGGCCGGCATGCGGACCCAGCTGCACCTGATCGCAAGCGAGCAGGGCACGTTCCCGGGCCAGTCCTCGTTCTATAGCGGGCGCGGTTTCTCGGACATGCACTTCAACGCCATCTCCACCACGGACGCCAAGTTCCAGGATTGGGTCGCCAACGCGAAGAAGTCGCAGGTGACGCTGGATGCCGACGACTACTCGAAATACGCGGCCCCCGAGGAGAAGGCTCCCGTGAAGTATTTCTCCTCGGTCGAGCCGAACCTGTTCAACGAGATCATCGCCAAGTATCTGGGCAAGGCCCAGAGCTTCAACTCCGGAATGAAGGAGTAGACCATGAACATGCCATCTATCGACGGCGTGCCTCTGCTCGGGAAGATGACCCTTTCCGACATTCCGTACGACCAGCCGATCATCATGGGCGCTGCCGGCTTCATGGCCCTGGTGGTGCTCGTTGTGCTTGGCTCGGTCACCTACTACCGCAAGTGGGCCTATCTCTGGACCGAGTGGATCACCTCGGTCGACCACAAGAAGATCGGCGCGATGTACATCATCGTGGCCCTGGTCATGCTGCTGCGCGGCTTCTCCGACGCGATCCTGATGCGCTCGCAGCAGGCGCTGGCGCATGACGGCGCGCCGGGCTTCCTGCCGCCACACCATTACGACCAGATCTTCACCGCCCACGGCACCATCATGATCTTCTTCATGGCGATGCCGTTCATGATCGGGCTGATGAACATCGCGGTGCCGCTGCCGATCGGCGCCCGCCACGTGGCGTTCCCGTTCCTGAACTCGTTCTCCTTCTGGATGACCGCCGTCGGTGCCATCCTGGTGAACGTGTCGCTGGTGATCGGCGAGTTCGGGCAGGTCGGCTGGCTGGCCTATCCGCCGCTGTCGGAGCTGAAGTTCAGCCCGGGCGTCGGCGTCGACTACTACATCTGGAGCCTGCAGCTCACCGGCCTCGGCACGCTGCTCACCGGCATCAACTTCTTCGTCACCATCGTGAAGATGCGCGCCCCGGGCATGACCTGGATGCGGATGCCGATCTTCACCTGGACGATCCTGTGCACGTCGATCCTGATCATGGCGGCGTTCCCGATCCTGACCGTGACCTTCGGCCTGCTGTCGCTGGACCGCTATCTGGGCATGCACTTCTTCACCAACGAGCTTGGTGGCAACCAGATGATGTACATGAACCTCATCTGGGCCTGGGGCCATCCGGAGGTCTACATCCTGATCCTGCCGGCCTTCGGCGTGTTCTCCGAGGTGGTGCCGACCTTCTCCGGCAAGCGGCTGTTCGGCTACAAGGCGATGGTCTACGCCACCGTCTGCATCACCTTCCTGTCCTTCGTGGTCTGGCTGCACCACTTCTTCACCATGGGCTCGGGCGCCAACGTGAATGCCTTCTTCGGCATCACCACGATGATCATCTCGATCCCGACGGGCGTGAAGATCTTCAACTGGCTGTTCACCATGTATCGCGGCCGCATCAAGTTCACCGCGCCGATGTGGTGGACGGTGGGCTTCATGGTCACCTTCGTCATCGGCGGCATGACCGGCGTGATGCTGGCGATCCCGGGCTCGGACTGGGTGCTGCATAACAGCCTGTTCCTGGTCGCCCACTTCCACAACGTGATCATCGGCGGCGTGCTGTTCGGCTACCTCGCCGGCTACGCCTACTGGTTCCCGAAGGCCTTCGGCTTCAAGCTGCATGACGGCTGGGGCACGCGCTCCTTCTGGTGCTGGCTGGTCGGCTTCTATGTCGCCTTCGTGCCGCTCTACGCGCTGGGCTTCATGGGCATGACCCGTCGCATGAACCACTACGACAACCCGGCCTGGACGCCCTACCTGCTGGTGGCGGGCCTGGGCGCGCTGATCGTGCTGGCTGGCATCTGCTGCCAGATCATCCAGCTCTATGTCAGCATCCGCGACCGCAACCTGCCGGAGAACCAGGACGTCACCGGCGATCCGTGGAACGGCCGCACCCTGGAGTGGTCGACCTCGTCGCCGCCGCCCTTCTACAACTTCGCCGTGCTGCCGCATGTCGAGGCGCTGGATGCCTTCAACGAGACCAAGAAGCGCGGCGTCGAGGCACGCGAGACGCCGGTCTATTCCGACATCCACATGCCGCGGAACACGCCGGCCGGCTTCATCATGTCGGTGCTGGCAGGCATCGTCGGGTTCGCCCTGATCTGGCACATCTGGTGGATGGCGATCCTGGGCATGATCGGCATCGCGGTCACCTTCATCGTCCGGTCGTGCAACGACGACATCGACTATTACGTGCCGGCTGCCGAGGTCGCGCGCATCGAGGAGCTGCACAGGGCCCGCATCGCGAAGCTGGAGCTGGCCCATGTCGCCTGATTCGCTCGTCGCCCATCACGGCGAGTTCGCTGAGGATCATTCCCACGAGCCGAACAACGTGTTCGGCTTCTGGCTCTACCTGATGACCGACTGCATCCTGTTCGCGACGATCTTCGCGGCCTTCGCAGTCGGCCGTCACCAGTATGCCGGCAACGTCAGCGGGCGCGACATCTTCGACCTCAAATATGTCGGGGTTGAAACCGCGCTGCTGCTGGTCAGCTCGTCGACCTACGGGTTCGCGATGATCAGCGCCTACCGGGGCAGCCTGCGGCCCGTGCTCATCTGGCTGGGGATCACCTTCCTGCTGGGCGCCAGTTTCGTTGGCATGGAGATCAACGAGTTCCACCACCTGGTCGCCGAAGGCCACGGACCGGACCGCAGCGCGTTCCTGTCCTCCTTCTTCACCCTGGTCGGCACGCATGGCCTGCACGTCACGTGCGGGCTGATCTGGATGGCGGTGCTGATGCTGCAGCTCACCGTGCTCCGCAAGCCTCTCAACACGGTCTACGTGAACCGGCTGATGTGCCTCAGCCTGTTCTGGCACTTCCTGGACATCGTCTGGATCTGCGTGTTCACGATCGTCTATCTGATGGGGGTCCATTCGGCATGAGCCATCCAGCCCTGCACGGCCATTCGCACGAGACCCACATCGAAGGGTCCGGTGGTGCCGGCCATGCCAGCTATGGCGCCTATGGCATCGGCTTCGTGCTGTCGGTGATCCTGACGGTCGCCGCCTTCTATCCGGTGATGGTGCCCGGCACCCTGTCGGCGGGCTGGGTGATCCCGTTCATCGCGGCCCTCGCGGTGACGCAGATCCTGGTCCACCTGGTGTGCTTCCTCCACATGAGTGCGGCATCGGAGCAGCGCTGGAACGTGGTGGCGTTCGGCTTTGCCCTGCTGGTCGTGTTTATCCTGATCTTCGGCTCGCTGTGGATCATGCACAATGTCAGCCAGAACATGATGACGCCGGAGGTTCCGGCGGTCGGCACCACCGGTCATGCCGATCAGGGCACCATGAACGGGATGTAGTCGGCTTCCAGATTCCGGCGCCTGCCCGAACGCCTGCCGCCCCGAGCGGCAGGCGTTCTGCGTTTCAGAACGGGCAGGGGAAATCGGGCCGATCGCTCAGATCACAGCCTTGCCTGTAGTCCGCAGCGGCAGCTGCGGCGCTGATCCGCCTGACCTGCTCGACGTGAAGATCGTCGGGCGTTTCCCCATTGGTGACGATCTCCTCGATCCTGCCGGCGCGTTGCCACAGGAACCAGCAATCATTCAGGTCGATGCCGCTGCATGACACGAGTTCGGGAAAGCGGGCGCGGATCGTTCCCGTTCCGGCATCGTTGAGGGAGAGGTCGGAGCGTCCGGGTTCCGACCTGCGGAACGGACGGTAACCGCCCGCGATCATGCGATGCCGGAGCTGACGATAGCCGTCCTGCGCCGACCAGCCCGGGTCCGGCTGCGCCATCGCCAGCAACGACAGCAGCACGGCAGCACCCGGTCGGCACCGCAACCGCCGCCTCATCCCGGTCTTCCGGGCCGGGTCACCAGAAGAAAGCGCGTCGTCATCATCACCGCCACCGAAGCCAGGGCGGCGGCCAGGCTGATCCAGACGCCCGCGATGCCGAACCCGAGCCGGAACGCCAGCAGCCAGCCCAGCGGAAAGCCTACCAGCCAGTAGCCGACGGTGGCCAGGATCATCGGCACCGTGCTGTCGCCCATGCCGCGCAACGCGCCGATCACCACCGCCTGCAGGCCGTCGGCGATCTGGAACAGCGCCAGGATGCCGAGCAGCGTCAGGGTGTCGCCGAACGCGTCCCGGCTGTCCGGGAGGCGCGGATCGAGGAAGGCGGTGGCGATCCAGCGTGGCACCAGATGCAGCACGAGGCCGATGCCGCTCATCATCAGGATGGTCAGGCCGATCGCCACCAGCCCCGCGGCGCGGACGCCCGCCCGGTCGCCGGCGCCGGTGAACAGGCCGGTCTGCACGTTGGCGGCCTGGCCGAGCGACAGCGGCACCATGAACACGAAGCTGGCGATGCTCAGCACGATCTGGTGCGCCGCCAGCGCTGCGGTGCCGAGGCGCCCGGCCGCGAGGCCTGACAGCATGAACAGCAGGGTCTCGGCGGCGATCGTTGCCGAGATCGGCAGCCCGATCCGCAGCAATGGCCGCAGCGCCGTCATGTCCGGCCGCGGCCGGACGACCAGGGCGCGCCGCTGCCGGCTGCCATGCAGCAGGCCGAACAGCACGAGTGCCGAAGCCCACAGCGTCAGGCAGGTGGCCAGCGCCGACCCTCGCAGCCCAAGCGCTGGCAGGCCCGCAGCGCCGTGGATCAGCGCGTAGTTCAGCAGCCCGTTGGCGACCGCCATCACCGGCATGACCCGCAGCAGCAGGTCGGCCTGCTCGATCGCCGGCAGCACCGCGCGCAGCACCCCGAGGCCCGCCAGGAAGGCGGGCGTGCCCCAGCGCAGGACGTCGAGGTAGCGTCCGACATCCTGCGCCAGCGCCGGCGGCTCGCCGAGCCGGAGCAGCAGCGGCGTGGACAGGCTGTAGAACAGGAACGCGGGCAGGCTGAGCAGCAGCCCGATGGCGAGCGCCGTGCCGTAGAGGCCGCCGATGCGATCCGGGGTTCCGGCGCCGCGATGCTGCGCGATCAGCACGCCGGCCGCCACCAGCAGGCCCTGCAGGATCAGGCCGACGGTGAAGAACAGGGTGGCTCCGAGCCCGCCGGCCGCCAGCGCGCTGCCGCTCAGCCCGCCGAGCAGGATCGTGTCGGTGAGCGCCATCGCGATCTGCGACAGGCTGGAGACCGCCACCGGGGCCGCGATGCGCAGCAGGGCGGCGGCATGGTGACCGGCGCGTGGGCCGGCCAGGGTGACGCCGTCCATTCTGTCTCCTGCGGGCGGCGGGTGTGGCCAGGGCTGCCGGCGTTGCTTGCCCGGCCGCGTTCAATGACGCAAAACCGGGCGCATGTCCCAGCCCGTTCTGCCCCGGCTCGCTCTGCATGACAGCCTGACCCGCAAGACCGCGCGCTTCGTGCCGCTCGATCCGTCGCATGTCCGGCTGTATTGCTGCGGCCCGACGGTCTACGACCTCGCCCATATCGGCAATCTGCGCGCCATGCTCATCCCCGACGTGCTGGTGCGGCTGCTGCGGCGGATGTATCCGCGCGTCACCTTCGTTCGCAACATCACCGACGTGGACGACAAGATCAACGCCCGGGCGGCAGAGCAGGGCGTGCCGATCGACAGCCTGACCGCGCGCACCATCGCGGACTTCCATGCCGATCTCGACGCCGTCGGCATCCTGCCGCCCGACATCGAGCCGCGCGCCACGCATCATGTCGGCGAGATGATCGAGCTGATCGGCCGGCTGATCGCCTCCGGCCATGCCTATGCGGTGGACGGCCACGTGCTGTTCCATGTCGCGAGCTTTCCCGACTACGGCCGTCTGTCCGGCCGCGATCCCGAGGAGCTGCTGGCCGGCGCCCGGGTCGAGGTCGCGAGCTACAAGCGCGATGCCGGCGACTTCGTGCTCTGGAAGCCGTCGACGCCCGAGCTGCCCGGCTGGGACAGCCCGTGGGGACGCGGCCGGCCCGGCTGGCACATCGAGTGCAGCGCGATGGCGCATCGCTATCTCGGCGACAGCTTCGACATCCATGGCGGCGGCGACGATCTGCTGTTTCCCCACCACGAGAACGAGCGCGCGCAGAGCCTGTGCGGCTACCCTGGCGGCAGCTTCGCGCGGGTCTGGCTGCACAACGCGATGCTGAACGTCGCTGGCGAGAAGATGTCGAAGAGCCTCGGCAACTTCCGCACGATCCGCGACGTGCTGGCGCACGGCGATGCCGGCGCCGTCCGCAACGCCGAGTCGATGCGGCTGCTGCTGCTGCAGACGCACTACCGGTCGGTGCTGAACTACACCGATGCCGGACTGGAGAAGGCCGGCCTGACGCTGGACCGGCTCTACGGCGCGCTGCAGGCCTCGCCGCCCGGAAACGGGGATGCGACGCCGTCGTCGCGGTCGGCGTCGGACGCGCT
>CAXTZG010000099.1:0-13207 GCA_964248625.1 uncultured Acetobacteraceae bacterium
ACGTGGTGGCCGAGGTGGCCGAACGCGCCGGCTACCTCAAGATGGCGATCGCGCGCCGCCGCTCGGAGACCACGCCGGAGGAGACCGAGGCGGCGATCCACGAGGTCGAGGCCGAGGCGGGCGAGGATGCGGCGGTCGCGATGACCCTGAGCGCCGAGCGCTTCGACGAGCTGGAGCAGGGCGAGGAGATCCTGCTGACCGTCACCGACGGCGGCTTCGGCAAGCGGACCTCCGCATACGACTACCGGGTCAGCGGGCGCGGCGGGCTCGGCATCGCCAACATCTTGCTGTCGGCGCGCAGCGGGGCCGCCGTGGTGGCGACCCTGCCGGTGCTGCACGGCACCGACGTGATGCTGGTGACCAATGCCGGCCGGCTGATCCGGGTTCCGGTCGATCAGGTGCGCATCACCGCGCGCCAGTCGATGGGCGTGCGGCTGTTCCGGGTCGGCGGCGCCGAGCGGGTCATGAGCATGTTCCCGGTACTGGAGGACGAGATCCCGGAGGATGCGGTGCAGGACGTGCCCGAGGCGTTCGAGGCGGCGTCGGCGCATGGCGAGCTGAGCGTCAGCGACACCTCGGACGAGACGTCGGAGGTGGCGGCGCTGATCGACGGCGTGTCGGAAGAGGGCGTGCTGTCGGACGACTACGCCGATGCCGAGCCGGCCGATCCCGAGGACGCCGCCGGCGGCGCCGCCGCGGTTCCGGAGGACGGGGATGCCTGAGATGCCTCCGGCCACGCCGGTGCCGCTGCCGCATGTCGGGCTTTATCCCGGCACGTTCGACCCGATCACCCGTGGCCATCTCGACATCATCGCGCGCGGCGCCAGGCTGGTCGAGCGGCTGGTGATCGGGGTTGCGGCCAATGTCGGCAAGCAGCCGCTGATGGGGCTGGACGAGCGGGTCGAGTGCGTGACCCACGAGGTGGCGCCGATCGCCAAGGACACCGCCACCACGATCGAGGTGGTGGGGTTCGACAGGCTGCTGGTGCAGTGCGCCCGGCAGAACGGCGCGAACGTGATCATCCGCGGGCTTCGCGTGGTCACCGACTACGATTACGAGACCCAGATGTTCGGCATGAACCATCGCCTCGATCCCGGCATCGAGACGGTGTTCCTGATGGCGACGGAACGCTACCAGTTCATCTCCTCGCGCCTGGTGAAGGAGATCGCGCAGCTGGGCGGCGACATCACCTCGTTCGTGCCGAGCTTCACCCATGCGCGGATCATGGCGAAGCTGCGCTGATCCTCCTCTCCATCCCCTAAGGAAATCGACATGTCCGATACAGTGCCCGCGTCGGACGCGGATCTCGTCCATCTCGAGCTCAAGTCCGGCCGCGTCACGATCCGGCTGCGCCCGGACCTGGCGCCCGCCCATGCGGAGCGGTTCCGCTCGCTGTCGGCCGAGGGCTTCTACGACAACGTGCCGTTCCACCGCGTGATCGACGGCTTCATGGCCCAGGGCGGCGATCCGACCGGCACCGGCACCGGCGGCAGCCAGCTGCCGGACCTGAAGTCCGAGTTCACCACGAAGGTGAAGTTCAAGCGCGGCACGCTGGGAGCGGCGCGTACCGCCAATCCGCACAGCGCCAACAGCCAGTTCTTCATCATGTTCGCGCCGGCGCCGAGCCTGGACGGGCAGTACACGATCTTCGGCGAGGTCGTTGACGGCATGGAGCTGGTGGACCAGATCAAGCGTGGTGCAGGGGGAAGCGGCGTGGTAACCGACCCCGACCGCATCGTGACCATGCGGCCGGCCACGACGCCGGCAGCCTGACCCCGATCCGCCCGGAGACACGGCTGGCGATCGTCAGCCGCTCGGATCCGGGCAACGGGCCGGTAGCTCAGCGGTAGAGCATTCGACTTTTAATCGAATGGCCGTGGGTTCGAACCCCACCCGGCCCACCATTCTTCTTCCAGCGATCCCGCCCGGCCTCAGGCCGGCTGCAGGATATCCTGTTGGGTCTCGTGGCCGAGATAGGCCGGCAGCACCTCCGCCGGCGTGCCTTCCAGCCGGATGATGCCCGCATCCATCCACAGCACCCGGGTGCACCAGGCGGACACGACATCGAGCTGGTGCGTCGAGATCACCAGGATCTCGGCCTGCTGCACCAGCTGCTCGAGCCGCCCTTGCGCCTTGAGCATGAAGTTGGTGTCGCCGGCCAGGAACCACTCATCCATCAGCAGCACGCGCGGACGGATGGAGGTGGCGAGCGCGAAGCCGAGCCGGACCACCATGCCGGAGCTGTAGGTGCGAACCGGCATGTCGAGGAAGCTGCCGAGGTCGGCGAAGGCCTGCACGTCGTCCTCGACGGTGCGAATGTGCCCGGGCGACAATCCGGCATGCAGCCCACGCAGGGTGATGTTCTCCCGGCCGGTGAGCTCGGCGTTCATGCCGAGGTTGGTGTCGAGCAGGGCGTTGATCTCGCCGCGCACGATCACCCGCCCGGCGACCGGCTCATAGATGCCGGCCAGTGCTCGCAGCAGCGTGGTCTTGCCGGCGCCGTTGCCGCCGACCAGACCCAGCCGTTCGCCGGGCTGGAGCGAGAAGCTGATGCCGCGCAGCGCCTGCACCACCATGCGATGCTGCTGGTCCTGCTCGAAGCGGCTGGAGGCGACGTTGGCGAGCGTCCTGCGCAGCGTGCGCGCACTGCCGTGATAGAGCGGGAAGGTGATGTGCAGGTCCTGCACCTCGATCCCGGCGACCGCCCGCCTGTCCGGAGCAATCGGCACCGTGTCAGATCCAGTAGGCGAGGCGGGCGCGCACGCGCATGAACAGCAGCACCGCCAGGACCCACAGGACCGCGCTGTCGAGAACCGCCAGGCGCCAGAGATGCAGGCTCGCCTGCTGGCCCAGCAGCGGCCGGCGCACGATCTCGATCAGCGCGTAGAACGGGTTGAGCTGCAGCCAGGCATGGCCGCGCGTGATCAGCTCGGGCTTCCAGATGATCGGGCTGATGAAGAAGACGATCTGCATCAGGCTGGAGATGATGGGCGGGATGTCCCGGTAGCGGGCGCCGAGCGTGCCCAGCAGCAGGCAGGCAGCGGCGGCGTCGATGATCCAGAGCACGGCGCCGGGGAGCGCCCAGGCAGCCTGGCGGCCGGGCCAGACGTGAAAGATCGCAAACACCGCCACCACCACCACGACGTTGTGCAGCAGCACCAGGATGTTGCGGATGATGGTGCGCGCGGCGTGCAGCCCGAACGGCACCCGCATCGAGCGGATCATGCCTTCGGCCTGCGTGAAGCAGGTGGCGCCCTCGTTCGCCACCCCGCCGACGAAGCCCCACAGCACCAGCGACAGCGACAGGAAGGGCATGTAGTTGGCGAGGTCGATCCGGAACAGCGTGGTGTAGAGCAGGCTCATCGCGGCCACCATCACGGCGGTCGACGCGGTCAGCCAGAACGGGCCCAGGATCGAGCCGCGATAGCGGAGCTTCACGTCCAGCCAGCCGAGCGTCCAGCAGAGCCGCCACAGGCGCATCGTCTCGACGAGGTCGCGCCCGACGTGACGCAGCCGGGCGGCGCTGTTTTCCGGACGAAGATCAAGGACCGGCTCGGCGCGGGCAGTCCCGGTCTCAGCCGTCATGGGGCGTCCTCTCCAGTCGATGAACAGGGCCGAACGAGGGGAAGCCACGACGCGATGATGGTGCCCAGGGGCGGATTCGAACCACCGACACTGCGATTTTCAGTCGCATGCTCTACCAACTGAGCTACCTGGGCATCGGCGCTGCGGGAGAAGGCCGGACGGCCAATCCGTTGGTGGCGCAGGCTTTAGCCCAGCCCGTCTTCGGGATCAAGCCGGCGGCCGGCGGATCGCGCGCCCGCCTCCGCGCCGGCTTCGGGATCTTCCGGATCGAGCGGCGGACCGGGCACGCGATACTGCCCTGTGAGCCAGCGGCCGAGGTCGGCATCGGCGCAGCGGATCGAGCAGAATGGACGCTGCCGGCCTTCCGCCGGCCGGCCGCAGATCGGGCAGGCCGGCACGGCCGGCGAGGGGTCAGACATGCTCCAGCTTCCAGGCAAGATCGGGGAGGGACGGGTCCATGCGGATCGAGATGGGTTGCCCGGCGCTGCGCGCCAACGCCTCGCGCGCCGCGCGGTCGCGCTCCAGCGCGGTGACGACGCCGAGCCCCGCGACCAGGCTGGGCAGCCGATGGAGCGGTCCTGCGGCCTGCAGCGCCGCCGCCCGCAGGGCCGCCAGCCCGGCGGCATGCGGGCCGGACAGCAGTTCGTGCAGCGGCGGATGGCGTCTCGGGCGCAGGATCTCGGCGAGGCCGAGCGCGGTGAAGCCCAGCAGGCGCGGCTGCAGCGGGTCGCGCGCCAGGGCCGCCTCGATCTCCGGCCGCAGCGCCGCGCGCTTGCGCGAAGCAAGGCCCGCCAGGTCGATCAGGATGGCGCCCGACAGGTTGCGCAGACGCAGCTGGTGCAGCAGCGGCGCGATCGCCGCTCGGTTGGCGGCGAACTGCGCGGTCTGCTTTGGCTGGCGTCCGGCGCTCGCGCCAGCGCCGTCGACGTCGATCGCCACCAAAGCGGGCGTGGGATGGATGCTGGCCCGCAGGCCGCCGGGCAGCGCGACCTCCGGATCCCCCAGCGAGTCGATCAGCGCCTCGATCTCGGGCGGGATCGCGCAGGCCGCCAGCCGGATGCGGTCGCGCAGCGCCGGGACGAGCCCGGCTGCGAGGGCGGGGTCGTCGGTGATGATGGGCGAGTCGGGGAAGCTGCCGGCCAGCCGGGTGAGCGGGTCAGGCCCGGCGGCGATCAGGCAGGGCGAACCGACGGCATCGTCGGGGTGCCGGGGCTCGGCGAGACGCAGCCGCGGTCCCTTGCCGCCCTGCGCGCTGCGGCTGACGCGGACGAGCACGGCGTCGCCTTCGCCCAGGCGGTCGGCTTCGCGCAGCGGCAGGAAGCCGTCGCCGCCCGCCAGGGCGACGAAGGCGCCGCCAAGTGCCGGCAGCACGGACGCGATCCGGCCGCGATGCAGATCGTCCACGCCGTCCGGAGCACCCGGGCGCCAGATCGCGTAGTCGAGGAGCAGGTCGCCATCGACCGCCGCGATCCGGATCTCGCCGGGGCTGTAGGCAGCCAGCAGGCGGATCGTCACACCAGCCAGCCGCGTCCGCGCAGCAGCTGCGCCGTTTCGAACAGCGGCAGGCCGACGACGTTGGAATGGCTGCCGGACAGGAACCGCACGAACGCCGCCGCATGCCCCTGCAGCGCATAGCCGCCGGCCTTGCCGCGCCAGTCCCCGGTGGCAACCAGCGCGTCGGTCTGCCGGTCGGTCAGGCGCGAGAAGCCGACCGTGCTCTCGACCACGCGGCTGCTGATGTGGCCTGCCGGACCGCGCAGCACCACGGCCGTGATCACTGTGTGGCGTCGTCCCGACAGCAGGCCGAGACACCGGCGCGCGACCGCCTCGTCCTCCGCCTTGGGCAGGATGCGGCGGCCGAGGGCGACGACGGTGTCGGCGGCGAGCAGCAGCCCGTCGCCGGGCGCCAGCCGGATCCCGGCCTCCGCCTTGGCGTGCGCGAGCCGGACGACGTAGTGCCGCGGCAGCTCGTCGCGGTGCGGCGTCTCGTCGATGTCTGGCGTGAGGATGGCGTCCGGCTCGATGCCGATCTGGGCGAGCAGGTCGCGCCGACGCGGACTTGCCGAGGCCAGGAACAGCCTGGCGCGCACGGCCTCTGGCAAGAGGGGCGCTACTTGAAGCGGAAGGTGATGCGACCCTTGGACAGGTCGTAGGGCGTCATCTCGACATTGACGCGGTCGCCGGCAAGGACGCGGATGCGGTTCTTGCGCATCTTGCCGCTGGTGTGGGCGAGGATGGTGTGCTCGTTGTCGAGCTTCACGCGAAACATCGCGTTCGGCAGCAGTTCCTGAACGGTGCCGCTGAACTCGATCATGTCTTCCTTAGACATTGCGTTCATCGGTCTGTTGTTGAATCGTGTGGCACTGACGCATCAGGCGCCTCCTCGGTTGTGGCTGGGAGTCCGGCTCATCTGCTGCCGGAAGGCGGCATTCGCGCAGGATTTCGGGCCGGAACATGAGGATTGCGCCGACGGCGGTCAAGCGTGGCCGAGTCTGGCCGCGATGCTGGCCGCATGCGCCTGCAGGCCCTCGGCCTCGGCGAGCGCCACCGCGGCGGGTCCGACCTGCGCCAGCCCCTGCCGGTCGGCTGCGATCCAGGTGGTGCGCTTGAGGAAGTCGAACACCGAGAGGCCGGACGCGAAGCGTGCCGTCCGGCTCGTCGGCAGCACGTGGTTCGGTCCGCCGACATAGTCGCCGATCGCTTCCGGGCAATGGCGGCCGCGGAAGATGGCGCCGGCGTGATGGATGGCGGCGAACGCCTCCCGGTCGTCGGCCAGCATGAGCTGCAGGTGCTCGGGCGCCAGCCGGTTCACGATCGGCCACGCCGCCGCCATCCGGGGCACCAGGATGATGGCGCCGTAGGAGGCCCAGCTGGCACCGGCGATGGCGGCGCGCGGCAGCGTCGCCAGCGCGGCCTGCACCGCGGCCGCCACGGCATCGGCGAAGACAGAGTCGTCGGTGACCAGGATCGACTGCGCCTGCTCGTCGTGCTCGGCCTGGGCGAGCAGGTCGAGCGCCACGTGATGCGGATCGTTGTCGGCGTCGGCCACGATCACGACCTCGGAGGGACCGGCGATGCTGTCGATGCCGACATGGCCGAACACCTGGCGCTTGGCCTCGGCGACATAGGCGTTGCCGGGACCGACGATTCGGTCGACGGGCGCGATGGTGGCGGTGCCGTAGGCGAGGGCCGCCACCGCCTGCGCGCCGCCGATGCGGTAGACCTCCTCGACGCCGGCCAGCCTGGCTGCGGCGAGCACCAGCGGATTGAGCATGCCGCCCGGGCAGGGCACGCACATCGCGATGCGGCCGACCCCCGCGACCCGTGCCGGGATGGCGTTCATCAGCACCGAGGACGGGTAGGCGGCCTTGCCGCCGGGCACGTAGATCCCGGCGGCATCGAGCGGCGTCCAGCGCAGCCCGAGGGTCAGTCCGGCCTCATCCTCGAAGCTGAAATCCTGCGGCATCTGCGCGCGGTGGAAGCGCTCGATGCGCCGGGCGGCGAACTCCAGCGCCTGCTGCAGCGCGGGCGGGATGGCGGCGCAGGCGGTGTCGATCTCGGCGGTGGTGATGCGCAGCCGCTCCGGGGTGAGCGGGCGCTCGTGCCGGTCGAAGCGGTCGGTGTAGGCGCAAACGGCAGCATCGCCCTCGGCGCACACCGCCTCCAGGATCTCCCGTACCGGCCCGTCGACGCGGCTGCCGCCGTCGCGCAACTCGCTCGCCAGCGCCTCGAACGCCTGCGAGAAGTCGGCAGAGGCGGCATCGAGACGCCTCACGAGGCGACACCCTGTCCGACCGCCTGGCTGAAGCGGCGGATCCAGGCGCCCACGGCTTCCGGCTGGGTCTTCAGCGCGGTGCGGTTGACGATCAGCCGGCTGGTGACGTCGGCGATCACCTCCACCTCCTGCAGGCCGTTGGCCTTCAGGGTCGACCCGGTCTGCACCAGGTCGACGATCAGCCGGCACAGGCCGAGGCCGGGAGCCAGCTCCATGGCGCCGTTGAGATGCACGATGTCGGCATGCACGCCGCGGGCGGCGAAATGCCGGCGCGCGATGTTGGGATACTTGGTCGCCACGCGCACCTGGGACCAGCGCGCGGGATCGTCGTCGTCGGCCGAGGCGGCCGGCTCGGCGATCGAGACCCGGCAGCCGCCGATGCGCAGGTCGAGCGGGGCATAGATCTCGGGATAATCGAACTCCATCAGCACGTCCGCGCCGCAGATGCCGATCTGGGCGGCGCCGAACGCCACGAAGGTCGCGACATCGAAGGGCCGCACGCGCACCACGTCGAGCATCGGGTCGCTGGTGGGAAAGCGCAGGCGGCGGCTGTTCTCGTCGAGGCAGTCGGCCGCCGGCACCACGCCCGCCGCCGCCAGGAGCGGCACGCATTCGCGCAGGATGCGGCCCTTGGGCAGGGCGAGCACCAGGGGTGCTGTGGCCTCCGGGGCGAGGGCGGCGGCACGGGACAGCGCTGACATGAGGTCTCCGGAGCGCGCACCGAACAAGGCCGCTCACAGGCCGGGGCGATAGCATCCGGCCGAACGCCGCGGAAGGGCGCCGGGCGCATGGGCGGCCAGACGCTGCGTCCGGCGCCGAACTCAGTCGGTCAGGCGCTCGATCAGGGCGATCGAGATGGTAGACCCGGCTCAGCACCGTCTCGCCGGTCGCGGCCAGCCCGGCCAGGATCAGCGAGAAGGAGGCGCGCAGGTCGGTCGCCATCACCTGCGCGCCAGAGAGCGTCGGCACGCCGCGGATGATCGCCGACGAGCCGTGCACGTTGATCCGGGCACCCATCCGGTTGAGCTCGGGGACGTGCATGAAGCGGTTCTCGAAGATGGTCTCGGTCATCATCGAGGCACCCTCGGCGACCGAGAACAGCGCCATGAACTGCGCCTGCATGTCGGTGGGAAAGCCCGGATAGGGCTCGGTCATGACGTCGACGCCGCGAAGCGGACCGCTGCGGCGGACGCGCATGGCGCCGTCCTCCTGGCTCACCTCGATGCCGGCCTCCTCGAGCACCCGCACCACGGCGCCGAGATGGCCGATGCGGCCGCCGAGCAGCCGCACGTCGCCGCCGGCGATGCCGACAGCGCAGGCATAGGTGCCGCACTCGATCCGGTCGGAGACCACGGCGTGACGCGCGCCGTGCAGCCGGTCCACGCCATCGATGACGATGATGCCCGCGCCCTGGTCGGTGATGCGGGCGCCCATCGCCACCAGGCAGGCGATCAGGTCGGCGATCTCGGGCTCGCGCGCGGCGTTGATGATCTCGGTGCGTCCATCCGCCAGGGTCGCCGCCATCAGCAGGTTCTCGGTGGCGCCGACGGAGGCGAACGGCAGCACGATGCGGGCCCCGGTCAGGCCGCGCGGGGCGCGGGCATCGATGTAGCCGGCCTCGAGACGGATCTCGGCGCCGAGCGCTTCAAGCCCCTTGAGATGGATGTCGACCGGCCGCGTGCCGATGGCGCAGCCGCCCGGCAGCGAAACGCGGGCCTCGCGCGCGCGCGCCAGCAGCGGGCCCAGCACCAGGATCGAGGCGCGCATCTTCGAGACGATGTCGTAGGGCGCCTCGGTGTTAGTGATGTCGCCGCCGACCGACAGGGTATGGCCGGTGCCGTCCTCGACATCCTCGATCGTGATGCCGTGCTGTTCGAGCAGCAGCCGCATGGTGGCGATGTCGTCGATCCGTGGCACGTTGCTGAGCACCACGCGCTCCGACGTCAGCAGGCCCGCCACCAGCAGCTTCAGGGCGGAGTTCTTGGCGCCGCCGATCGGGATCTCGCCGTGCAGCGGGCGTCCGCCACGGATCAGGAAACGGTCCATTGCGTGTCGCTCTCTTTCACATGCGCGGCGTGGCGACGCCGCGCTGGCCCATGTATTTGCCGGACTTGTCGGCGTAGCTGACCTCGCACGGGCTGTCGCCCTGCAGGAACAGGAACTGGCAGATGCCCTCGTCGGCATAGATGCGGGCGGGCAGGGGCGTCGTGTTGCTGATCTCGATGGTGACCTGGCCTTCCCATTCCGGCTCGAGCGGAGTCACGTTCACGATGATGCCGCAGCGCGCATAGGTGGATTTGCCGAGACAGATCACCAGCACGTCTCGCGGGATGCGAAAATACTCGATCGTGTGCGCCAGCGCGAAGCTGTTCGGCGGGATGATGCAGACGGGGCCGTTGCGGGACACGAAGCTCTTCTCGTTGAAGTTCTTCGGGTCGACGGTGACGCTGTCGACGTCGGTGAAGATCTTGAACTCGGATGCGACGCGCGCGTCGTAGCCGTAGGAGGACAGGCCGTAGCTGATGACGCCGTCGCGTTGCTGCGTCTCGACGAACGGCTCGATCATCGCCCGGTCGGTCGCCATGCGTCGGATCCAGCTATCGGGCATGACCGGCATCGGCGTCGATCCTCGTCCTGGCCGGTGGGCCGTGCCTGGTTGATCCGAGCCTGCCGCAACGGCGATGGCCAAGGCACCACTAGCCCGTCATGGGGCAGGGGATCAATCGGTGGAGATCAGGTCGGATCGCGGCCCGGCGGGATGGCAGGCGGTGCGGCATCGGTTGGCCCGTCCTCGCGGGCCCGCATCTGCTGCTTGCGGCGACGCAGGTTCTCGCGCAGCGCCACCGCTTCTCGCGCAAGCCTCGCCTGACGCTCGGCTTCGGGACGATCGCCCGACGCGGGCAGGGGCCGGGACGTCCGGGACCGGGGCGGCTGGGGCATGAGGATCGACGACCTGTGGCGCCGGCGCATGGTGCTGCTGCAGGGACTCGAACCCTGGACCTCTCCCTTACCAAGGGAGTGCTCTACCACTGAGCTACAGCAGCGACACCGGGCGTGGCGCGGTTCCTAGCGTCCCGTGCCGGAGGCTGCAAGGGGCATCGCTCATGCAGCGACCGACCGGTGCGCCGGATGGTCCTCGGCCTTCAGGCCGTAGGTGGCGAGGAACAGCAGGACCGCGCCCTCGACCACGATGTCCAGCTCCTCCGGCGAGATCTCCGGCACCAGCTGCAGCCTGCGCTTCATGCAGCACGAGGTCTGGCAGAGCGCGAAGAACTGGTCGGCGGCGATATCGGGATCGGCCTGCCGGAGGCGGCCCACACGCATCTGCTCGGTGAGCCAGGACGCCATGTGGCTGAGCGCCCGCTGCGGCCCGGCCTCCCAGAAGATCTGCGCCAGATGCGGGAACTTGCCGGCTTCCGAGATTACGATCCGGTACAGCACGAGGCTGCCCGGGGAAAGGATCAGCGAGATCATGCGATGGGCGATGTCGTGCAGGATGGTGCGGACGTCGTCCCGCTCGATGACCGGCTCGAATATTTGGATCAGGGTGGTGCTGGTCTTCTGCGCGACAAAGGCGGCGAACAGCTCGGACTTGCCGGCGAAATAGTTGTAGAGGGTGCCCTTGGACCCCGCCGCCTGCAGCGCGATCCGCGACATGCTGGCACCCTCGTAGCCGCACTCGGTGAAGATGATCTCGGCGCCGCGGATGATCTGCTGCCGCTTGGCCGTTGAGTGTTCTTCCTGCTCCGACATGGTGCGCCTCCGGTCATGGCGCCTGGCCGGGCAGGCAGCTCCGGCCGGCTACCGTCCGACCCTGACATTGACGGCACGAGCAAAGCAGATACTGTCGCCTTGTCAACGCTGACCGAACCGGTCGGTCAGTTGTCATGCTCGTCCGAGGGCGGCGGTCGCATCCGGATGATCGGGCGACTGGCGACGGAGCAACGTGGCCCCGGCGACAGGAGCGGTCCCATGGCGTGCAGACTGAACAGGCGAGCCATGGCGGGGCTTCGCGCATTGCTTGCAGGTGCTGCGCTGAGCGGATCGGGCTGCAGCGTCGGGCCGGACTTCCGGCGGCCCAGCCTCTGGTCGCCCAGCAGCTGGCTGACGACGCAGGACAGCAGCGGGCAGGCCGCTTCCGGGATGGCCCCGGTCGCCAGCACGCCCGATCCGTCACCGCCCGATCCGCGCTGGTGGGACGTGTTCGGTGATCCTGAGCTGTCGGCGCTGGAGGCACGAGCCGCGCAGACCAACCTCGATGTGCGGCTGGCGACGGCGCGGCTGGTGGAGAGCCGGGCGCAGCTGCGGGTCACCGCCGCCGACCGGTATCCGACCCTCACCGGCGCCGCCAGCTACATGCGCACGAAGATCAGCGACAAGGAGATCCAGCGCGGCCTGCAGGACAGCGTCAGCGGACTGCCGGCCAATGGGGCCAGCCTCGCCGGCACGACGATCTCGGGCGCGAACGTCAGGAGCCTGCAGCAATATGCCGGCTCGGTGACCACACCCGCGGTCGATATCTTCGAGGAAGGGATCGATGCGTCCTGGGAGCTCGATCTGTGGGGTCGGGTGCGCCGGGAGGTTGAATCGGCGAAGGCAAGCGTCGCCGTCTCGGCGGAAGACCGCCGGTCGGTGCTGATCGCGCGGCTTGCCGAGGTCGCGCGCGACTACATGATGCTGCGCGGGTCGCAAACGCAGCTCGCCATCGCGGTCGACAACCAGAAGACCGAGGAGGCGTCGCTCGCCCTGACGCGACAGCGCTACGTGGGAGGGCTCACAACCGAGCTCGATGTCGAGAACGCGCTGACGCAGCTCGAAACGACGACGGCCCAGATCCCAAGCGACAAGCAGCAGGTGGCGCAGCAGATCAACGCGCTCAGCCTGCTGCTGGGGGAGCCGCCGCAGGCGCTGCGGGCCGAGCTCGAGCAGTCCTCGCTGGTGCCGGCAATACCGCCGCGCGTGCCGATCGGGCTTCCGTCGGAGCTGGCGCGCCGGCGTCCCGACATCCGCCAGGCAGAGGCGCAGCTGCATGCGGCGACGGCGAATGTCGGCGTCGCGGTGGCGAACTTCTATCCGCGGGTGACACTGACCGGTGCCCTGAACCTGGAAAGCCTGTCGTTGCGTGATCTCGCCTTCTGGTCGGCGGCGGCCTATAATTTTGGACCGACGATCAGCCTTCCGATCTTCGAGGGAGGCCGCCTGCGTGGCCAGCTGCAGCTCAGCAAGGCGCGACAGCAGGAAGCGGCGATCAGCTACCAGCAGACCGTGCTCAGCGCTTGGCACGATGTCGATAATGCCCTTACCGCCTATGCGGCCGAGCAGCAGCGGCACGACCAGCTCGCGCAGTCGGTGCAGGCGGCGCAGCGGGCGCTGGAGCTGGCGCAGCAGCAATACACGCATGGGCTTGAGACCTTCCTGAACGTGCTTGACGCGCAGCGGACGCTGCTGTCGGCGCAACAGCAGCTGGCGACCAGCACGATGACGGAGGCCTCGAACCTCGTGCAGCTCTACACCGCCCTCGGCGGCGGCTGGGAGCCGAGCTTTCCCGGCGGATCGGCAGACGGGAAGGCGTCCTGACCGGTCAACCCAGTGACAGCGCTGCCACGGCTCGAAGCAAGGAACCGACCAGGTCGCGTTGGAGAAGTGAATGCGATGACGGTTTGTTGGTTGACGAAACCGGCAGGCGCGCCTAAATCCTCGTCTCCGCAGCAGATGGCGGGCCGGGTGTTGACCCGCTCCGCTGCAGCTCCCTCCGCTTCCGGGCTGAGGCCTCCATGGCAGCATGGAGTGGTGTCTGTTCATTGACATATGAATCGGAATTGGAAGGGATATGTTGGCGGCGCTTTT
>CAXTZG010000100.1:0-7105 GCA_964248625.1 uncultured Acetobacteraceae bacterium
AGCGCGCGCGCATCCGTCGCGGGCGGGGCGCCGCCCGCGACAAGCCCGGCGGCGTGGCGGGCAGGGCGGGTCATGACGACGCGTTCGCGCCGGTTGCCGGGCTGCCTGCCAGCCGCCGCGCGGGGCGGGAAGAATGCTGGATCATGCGGCAGGCTCCGGACGCGCGGGGCGGATGATCGGCCGGTGCGTGGCGCGACGCCACACTTGTCACGACCGGTGACGGAGCGCACCTGTTCGAGGCGGCCTTCCAACGATCTTGATCAGGACCATCGCATGCGCTGCCCGTTCTGCGGCCACGAGGACACGCAGGTCAAAGACAGCCGCCCGAACGAGGACGGCGCCGCGATCCGTCGCCGCCGCTTCTGTGCCGGCTGCGGCCAGCGCTTCACCACCATCGAGCGGGTGCAGCTGCGCGACCTGGTGGTGATCAAGTCCGATGCCCGCCGGGTGCCGTTCGAGCGCGACAAGCTGGCCCGCTCCATCCGCATCGCCATGCGCAAGCGCCCGGTGGACGAGGAGCGCATCGAGCGCATCGTCAACGGCCTGGTGCGCCAGCTCGAGGCGTCGGGCGAGACCGAGATCCCGAGTGCCGAGCTCGGCGAGCGGGTGATGGACACGCTGCGCGAGGTCGATGCCGTCGCCTATGTCCGGTTTGCCAGCGTCTACCGCGACTTCCGCGAAGCCCGCGACTTCGAGGCGATCCTCGGCTCGCTGTCGCCGGACGCGCTCGCGGTCGCCGCGACCGCCGACGGGGCCGCCAACCCGGCCGTGCAGGCTGGACCTGACCGTCCAAAGGGACGATGAAGCCTGCCATGACCGCCATGGAACGCCGACCGCATTGCCGCAGGGCCCGATCCTGATGGCCGAGGAACAGCCGCGCCGCAGGGCGGGAGCACGCACCCGCCCACGCACCGCCGCCCGGGTCGGCGCCGTCCAGGCGCTGTTCCAGAGCGAGCAGGGCAACGAGAGCGCCGAGAGCGTGATCGACCAGTTCGTGCGCCACCGGCTGGGCGAGCTGCCCGGCACCGGCGGCTACGAGGAAGGCCGCGTGCCCGACGCCGACGTCGCGCTGTTCGGCCGCATCGTCCGCACGGCGGTCACGCAGCAGGACCTGCTCGACTCGATGATCTCCAAGGCGCTGCCGGAGGAGTGGCCGCTCGCGCGGCTCGATCCGGTGCTGCGCGCGCTGCTGCGGGCGGCCAGCGGCGAGCTGACGATGAGCGACGGTCCGCCCGGCCGGGTGGTGATCAACGAATATCTCGACGTCGCCAGCGGCTTCTTCTCCGGTGACGAGCCGCGCATGGTGAACGGGCTGCTTGATACGATCGGCCGCCGGCTGCGCCCGCAGGATTTCGGGCTGGCAGGGGTGGCGCCCGACGAGACGGCCACGGGCTGAGCCTTGGACGCGCCGGCGGCGGAGTTCGCGTTCATCGCGCGCCATTTCCGCGCGCTGGCGGGACCGGGCGCGCTGGCGCTGTCCGACGATGCCGCCGTGCTGCTGCCGCCGCCCGGCCGCGCGCTGGTGGTCGCGGCCGACGCCATGGTCGCGGGCGTGCATTTCCTGCCGGACGACCCGCCCGACACGGTGGGACGCAAGCTGCTGCGTGTGAACCTGTCGGATCTCGCGGCGATGGGCGCGCTGCCGCTCGGCTACCTGATGACGATCTCGGTGCCGCCGGCGCTGCCGTCCGACTGGTTCGCCGCCTTCTCGGCCGGGCTGGCGCAGGATCAGGCCCGCTTCGGCCTGTCGCTGCTCGGCGGCGACACCACCGCCACCACCGGCCCGCTGGTGCTGTCCCTGACCATTCTGGGCCATGCGGCGCCGGATGCGGTGCTGCGTCGCAACGGTGCGCGGGACGGCGACGGGATCTGGGTCACCGGCACCATCGGCGACGGCACGCTGGGCCTGGCCTGCCTGCTCGGCGAGCTTGCCGATCCGAGCGGGCACCTGGCCGACCGCTACCGCCTGCCGCAGCCCCGGCTCGAGCTGGAGCTGGGGGGGATCGCGCATGCTGCGATCGATGTCTCCGACGGGCTGGTGCAGGATCTCGGCCATCTCTGCCGCGAGAGCGGCCTCGGCGCCCGCCTCGATGCCGCCCTGGTGCCGGCCTCGCCGGCCGCGCGTGCCGCCGGCCCCGCCTGGCTGGAGCGCCGCCTGACCGGCGGCGACGATTACGAGCTGCTGCTGGCGGTGCCGCCGGAAGCGGACCTGGCGCTGCACGCGGCGCTCGGCGCGGCCGGGGTCGCGGTCACCCGGATCGGGACGTTCGAGGCCGGCCTCGACGGCGTCCAGGTGGTCGGACCGGACGCGCGGCCGATGCCGATCGCGCGCCCCGGCTGGAGCCATTTCGGCTAGCCTTGCCGAACGCGCCGCACGCCCGCTGCACAGGAGCCTCCCCGATGCCCGCCATCGCCCGCCGCGCCCCGGCCGACCGGACCGGTCCGATGCGGTCGCTGCCGGGTCGTCGCGCATGAGCTTGGACGAACGGGAGCTGGCCATGCAGGCCGCCTGCTTTCTCGGACTGCCGCTCGATCCGGCGCATCTCGACGGGATCGCCGCGAACCTGCTGCTGCTCGGGCAGCACGCGGCACGGGTGATGGCGCAGGCCCTGCCGCCCGACACCGGGCCCGCTCCGGTTTTCACGCCGTGAGCGGTGCCGGCTCGCTGGCCGCCGCGGTCCGCAGCGGCGGTCGTTCGGCGGCGGACGTGGTGCAGGACGCGCTCGACCGCATCCGGCGACATGACGGCCTGCTGAACTGCTTCACCCATCTGCGGAGCGAGGCGGCGCTGGCGGAGGCTGCGCGTCTGGATGCCGCCCGTCGTCGCGGCGAGGCCGCCGGCCCGCTTGCCGGTGTGCCGTTCGCGGTCAAGAACCTGTTCGACGTCGCGGGCGCCACCACCGTCGCCGGCTCCCGTCTGCTCGCCGACGCGCCGCCTGCGACGCGGGACGCGACGGTCGTGGCGCGGCTGCGGGCGGCGGGCGCGATCCTGCTCGGCCAGCTCAACATGGACGAGTTCGCCTACGGCTTCTCGACCGAGAACAGCCACTATGGCGACACCGCCAATCCGCACGACCCGTCCTGCATCGCCGGCGGCTCGTCAGGGGGCTCGGCTGCCGCGGTGGCGGCCGGGCTGGTGCCGCTGAGCCTGGGGTCCGACACCAACGGCTCGATCCGGGTGCCCGCCTCGCTGTGCGGCGTGTTCGGGCTGAAGCCGACCTATGGCCGCCTGTCGCGGGCGGGCGCGTTCCCGTTCGTGCACAGCCTGGATCATGTCGGCCCGTTCGCCCGTGAGGTGCGCGACCTCTCGCTGGCCTATGACCTGATGCAGGGTCCGGACGCGCGCGATCCGGCGCAGGCGGCCCGGGCCGCAGACCCGTCGCTGCCGGAACTCGACGTGCCGCCGGCCGGGCTGCGGGTGGGCGTGCTGGGCGGCTGGTTCACGCAAGGCGCGTCGGCGCAGGCGCTGGCGGCGGTGGCCCAGGTTGCCGACGCGCTGGCACGGGCCGGTGCCAGCATCGATCCGGTGCTGTTCGAGGATGCCGAGCTCGCGCGCTCGGCGGCGTTCTGCCTGACCGCCGCGGAAGGCGGCGCGCTGCATCTGCCATGGCTGCGGACCGACGCGCACCGCTACGACCCGGCCGTGCGCGACCGCCTGATCGCAGGCGCCATGATCCCGTCGGCGGTCGTGCTGCAGGCGCAGCGCGTGCGCAGCCACGTCAGGACGCAGGCGGCGCGGCTGTTCGAGCGCGTCGACCTGCTGCTTGCCCCGGCAACGCCGTTCCCGGCGGTGAAGCGCGGCCAGGCCACGATCCTGCTGGACGGACAGCCGGTCTCGGCGCGCGCCAACATGGGGCTGTATGCCCAGCCGATCAGCTTCATCGGCCTGCCGGTGGTCACCGTGCCATGCCAGGGGGAGCACGAGCCGCTGCCGATCGGCGTCCAGCTCGTCACGCGCCCCTGGGCCGAAGCCCTGGCGCTTCGGACCGCCCGGATGCTGGAGCAGGCAGGCGCCACCGCCTGCCGGACGCTCGGCTACGACTGACCCGCCTGCCGCTGCCGCCTGCGCACGCAGGGCGCGATCGGGGAAAATGCATGTTCGGGGAGCGTGGAGGTCCGGGCCGGAATTGAACCGGCATTCGCGGATTTGCAGTCCGCTGCATCACCACTCTGCCACCGGACCGGCGGGTGCCGGGGCTGTATCCCGCGCGCGGCGCCATCGGTCAAGCGACCGCACCCGCCGCCCCCCTGCTTTGCACCCGGACAGGCCCGCACCTATAACGGCTGCTCCCGGCAGTCGCCCCGCACGTGGAGCATCATGAGCCAGCTCGCCTCTTCCTTCGCGTCCAGCCCCGCCGGTGCCGATCGGGAGTTCGCGCGGCGGCGGATGGTGGATACGCAGATCCGTCCGGTGGGGGTGAACGACACGCGCATCCTGAACGCCATGCGCACCCTGCCGCGCGAGCGCTTCCTGCCGGACGACCGCGCCGACCTCGCCTACATGGACCAGAACGTCCCGCTGGGCGGCGACCGGGTGCTGACCGAGCCGCGCGTCATCGCGCGTCTGCTGCAGGCGCTGGTGCCGCATGGCGGCGAGCGGGTGCTGGTCGTCGGCGCCGGCGCCGGCTATGCCGCCTGCCTGCTGCAGGCGCTGGGCGTGCATGTCGTGGCACTCGAGCAGAGCGCGTCGCTGGCCGCGGTCGGTCGGCGGCTGACGGCGGAGTTCGCGCCCGGCATCGACTACCGCGACGGTCCGCTGGCGGCGGGATGCCCGGATGCGGCGCCGTTCGACATGATCTTGATCGACGGGGCGGTGCGGACGATCCCGGCGGCCCTGGCGGCGCAGCTCACCCCTGCCGGTCGGCTCGCCGGCGTGCTGGCGCCGGCCGGCCGCGTCGCCACCGGCTTCCTGGCCGACGCCTCCCCCGCCGGACTGCGGCCCCGCCCGCAGTTCGACGCCGCCACCCCGCTGCTGCCCGAGCTGGCGCCACCGCCCGGTTTCACCTTCTGAGACACGCCGCTTGTGACCCTTGAGGCACGGCAACGGCGCGCAACCGCGGCGCGCCGCCATGGGGCTGGAAGCGTCGTCGGGTTTTGTGGCAGGAGAGGAGCACCGGAATCCGCTGGATGACGGCGACGTGACGGAGAGAGTGGGAATGTCGATCAGCCGAGGCATGGGTGCCGGATTGGCCGCTCTGCTGTGCAGCACGACGGCGCTGGCTCAGAAGTACGACGGCAGCGGCCCGCCGACCTTCGTTCCGCACACGCTGCAGGAGGCGCTGGCGGCCTCCTACCTGACCAACCC
The DNA here is from genome assembly GCA_964248625.1 of uncultured Acetobacteraceae bacterium. Taxonomy (GTDB): domain Bacteria; phylum Pseudomonadota; class Alphaproteobacteria; order Acetobacterales; family Acetobacteraceae; genus Lichenicola. Next base: position 5,306 of record CAXTZG010000100.1, read on the forward strand.
GACGCTGCAGGCCGAGCGCGCCAATCTGCGCGCAACCGACGAGAACGTGCCGACCGCCGTCGCCGGCTGGCGTCCGACGGTCTCGGTCACCACCAGCGGCACGGTCAATGACGGGCGCTCGTCGAGCGGGCAGATAGCCGGTTTCACCACCGGAACGACGATTCTCCATGGCTTGGGTGGCTACACGAACAGCGTCTCGGCAGTACAGCCGCTCTACACCGGTGGGCGGACGACCGGGCAGACGCATCAGGCGGTCAACCGCGTCATGGCGGAACGCGCCAACCTGATCTCGACCGAGCAGCAGGTATTCTCCAACGTGGTGAACGCCTATGTCGGCGTGATCGAGGACCAGCAGCTGCTCCAGCTGCAGATCAACAACGAGAAGGTGCTCGAGGAGCAGCTCCGCGCCACCAACGATCGCTTCCGCGTCGGCGAGATCACCCGCACCGACGTCGCCCAGGCGGAAGCCGCGCTGGCCAGCGCCCGCGCCGCGCGCCAGCAGGCGGAAGGCACGCTGCAGACTGCGCAGGCCACCTACACCCAGCAGGTCGGCACCGCGCCGCCGCCGAACCTGATCCCGCCGCAGCCGCTGGTGCTGCCGGTCAAGGACCAGGATCATGCGGTGGCGCTGGCGGTCGCCAACAATCCGAACGTCATCAACGCCCTGTTTACCGAATCCTCCGACAAGGATGCGGTCGATGTGGAAATGGCGGTGCTGTTGCCCAAGCTCAGCCTTCAGGGCCAGTACGTCCGGAGCCAGAACCAGGGCCTGCCCAACCAGGCGAGCGAGCTCAAGGAGGGCCTGATCACCCTGACGGTGCCGATCTACCAGGGCGGCGCCGAATACGCCGCTGTGCGCCAGGCCAAGCAGACCGCGCAGCAGGCGCGCCGCCTCGTCGACGTGCAGCGGCGCAGCGCCGCCCAGCTCGCGATCTCGAACTGGCAGAACCTGCTGTCCTTCAAGGCGTCGATCGACAGCGACCGCACCGCGGTGCAGTCGAACATCGTGGCGCTCGACGGCGTGGAGCGGCAGGCGATCGTCGGCACCAGCACCACGCTCGAGGTGCTGCAGCAGCAGCAGACCCTGCTGACGGCGCAGGTGGCGCTGGTGCAGAGCCTCAGCAACCTGGTGCTGACCTCCTACGGCGTGGCCGCCGCCATCGGCCGCCTGACCGCGCGCGACCTGACGCTCAACGTGCCGATCTATGACGAGGTCGCCTACTACAACGCGGTGAAGGACCGGGCCTGGGGCCTGAACGACTACGCCGTCGGCCAGCCGGGCCGCTGACCATGGCCCAGCCCGCACCACCCGCAGACGCCGGCGACGGCTCGATGGAAACGATCCTCGCCTCGATCCGCCGCATCATCCGCGAGGACGAGGCGGCGACCAGCCCGCCGGCGGCAGCGTCGAATCCAGTTGCGGAGGCGCTGGCGGACGAGGACGATCTGCTGGTCCTGGAGCCGTCCATGATGGTGCAGCCGAAGATCGAGAAGGAGGTCGCGATGCCAGCCGACATCGTTTCGCAGATGGATGCCAGCCGTCTCGCCGCCGAGCTCGCGGCAGCCCTGTTCGACGACGAACCGGTGCCCACACCCCCGCCGGCTCCCGCGCTGCAGCCTGCAGCAGCGCCGCCGCCGGCACCGCGCCCACCCGCGGCCCTGGCGCCGGAGCCGGTTCCGGAAACGATCCAGCCCAAGCCCACCCACGCGCTGACCGAGCCCGCGTCCGACACGCTGCTGGCGCCGCAGACGCGCAGTGCCGCGGCGCAGTCGTTCGCCGCCCTGCAGGAGATGCTGAAG
>CAXTZG010000100.1:7115-10469 GCA_964248625.1 uncultured Acetobacteraceae bacterium
CCCGAGCCGCCGGCGCCGGGCGGGCTGCGCCTGCTGCGGTCCGGCGGTCCGACCATCGAGGACATGGTGCGCGAGGAGCTGCGCGTGCAGCTCAAGGACTGGTTCGACGCCCATCTGCCGGAGATGGTGGAGCGTCTGGTGCGCGAGGAGATCGAGCGGCTGGTGCGGCCGGCGTGAGCCGCCGGACCGCATGAGCCTGACGCGTCTGCCGCATGCGTGCAGACGCCTTCCGGCACGGCGCCGGTTTCTCTAGTTTCGCCTGATGCTGGACAAGAATTTCAAGCCGGACACGGCCGAGGCCCGTTTGTACGCCCTGTGGGAAAGCCGGAATGCGTTCGCGGCCGATCCCGAGAGCGGGGCCGTTCCCTACACCATCATGATCCCGCCGCCGAACGTCACCGGCACCCTGCATATGGGGCACGCCCTGACCAACACGCTGCAGGACATCCTGATCCGCTGGCGGCGGATGCAGGGGCGGGACGCGCTGTGGCAGCCGGGCACCGACCATGCCGGCATCGCCACGCAGCTGGTGGTGGAGCGTCAGCTCGATGCCGACGGCATCCGCCGCGGCGACCTCGGCCGCGATGCCTTCATCGAGCGGGTCTGGGACTGGAAGGCGCGGTCGGGCGACGGCATCACGCAGCAGCTGCGCCGCCTGGGCTCGTCGCTCGATTGGTCGCGCGAGCGCTTCACCATGGATGCCGGTCTGTCCGAGGCGGTGCGCGAGGTGTTCGTCAGGCTGTTCCGCGAAGGGCTGATCGTCCGCGCCGAGCGGCTGGTGAACTGGGACCCGTCCTTCCGCTCGGCGATCTCCGACCTGGAGGTCGAGAGCCGCGAGCTGCGCGGACACCTGTGGTATATCCGCTATCCGGTCGAGGGAAGCGACGGCCAGACCGTCACCGTCGCCACCACGCGGCCCGAAACGATGCTCGGCGACACGGCGGTGGCGGTGCATCCCGACGATGCGCGCTATGCCGGGCTCGTCGGCCGCACCGTGATCCTGCCGCTGACCGGTCGGCGCGTGCCGATCGTCGCCGACGGCTACTCCGATCCCGAGAAGGGCACGGGGGCCGTCAAGATCACGCCGGCGCACGACTTCAACGACTTCGCCGTCGGCCAGCGGCACGGCCTGGCAAGCCCGTCGATCCTGGATGCCGAGGCCCGCATCCTGCTGGACGAGATCGAGGACGAGCTGCAGGCGGTCCCGGACCTCGCCGATCCTGCCTTCGTGCGCGGCCTCGCCGGCGTGTCCCGCGACGCCGCCCGCGCGCGGATCGTCGCCGAGCTGGAGCGCCTCGGGCTGGTGGAGCGGATCGAGCCGCACACCCACCAGGTGCCGCATGCCGAGCGCGGCGGCGCGGTCGTGGAGCCGCGCCTGACCACGCAGTGGTATTGCGACGCCGCAAAGCTTGCCGGTCCGGCGATCGAGGCGGTGGAAACCGGCCGCGTCGCCTTCGTGCCGCGCCAGTGGGAGAACACCTTTTTCGCCTGGATGCGCGACATCCAGCCCTGGTGCATCAGCCGGCAGCTCTGGTGGGGCCATCGCATCCCGGCCTGGTACGGCCCGGATGGCCATGTCTTCGTGGCCCATGACGAGGTGCAGGCGGCCGACGCGGCGCTGCTGCATTACGGCGTCGACACCGCGCTGGTGCAGGACGAGGACGTGCTCGACACCTGGTTCTCGTCCGCGCTGTGGCCGTTCTCCACGCTGGGCTGGCCCGACAAGGCGCCGGCGAGCTTGGCCGAGCTCGCCCGCTACTATCCGGGCGACGTGCTGGTCACGGGCTTCGACATCATCTTCTTCTGGGTGGCCCGGATGCTGATGATGGGGCTGCACTTCATGGACGAGGTGCCGTTCGCGCAGGTGTTCATCCACGGGCTGGTGCGCGACGAGCGCGGCCAGAAGATGTCGAAAAGCAAGGGCAACGGCCTGGATCCGCTGGAGCTGATCGACAGCTACGGCGCCGACGCGCTGCGCTTCACCGTCTGCGCGCTGACCGGGCAGGGGCGGGACGTGAAGCTCGGGCCGAAGCGGGTGGAGGAGTACCGCTCCTTTGTCACCAAGCTCTGGAACGCCGCCCGCTTCTGCGAGATGAACGGCGTCCGCCCCGTGGCCGGCTTTGATCCGGCGGCGGCGCGCGGCAAGCTCGCGCGCTGGATCCTTGACGATGCGGCAGCGGCCGTGGCCGAGGCGGACGCGGCACTCGAGGCGTTTCGGTTCGACGAGTATGCCGGCGTGCTCTACCGCTTCACCTGGAACCGCTACTGCGACTGGTTCCTGGAGTTCGCCAAGCCGGTGTTCGGCGCCGGCGACACCCCCGAGGCCCACGAGCTGCGCGCCGCCGCCGCCCACGTGCTTGGCACCATCCTGCGGCTGCTGCATCCGGTGATGCCGTTCGTGACCGAGGTGCTGTGGGGCGAGTTCGGTTTCGGTCCCGAGGGCAGCCTGATCGCGGCACCCTGGCCGGAGGCCGTGCGTCTCGAAGGTGCCGAGGAGACGGCGCGCGAGATCGACTGGGTGGTGCGCTTCATCGGCGAGATCCGCGCGGTGCGCGCGGAGATGAACGTGCCGCCATCGAAGGTGACGCCGGTGCTGCTGCGCGACGCCAGCCCGGCCACCCTGTCCCGCGCCGCCGCCTGGTCGGAGGCGATCGGCCGCATGGCCCGCGTCTCGGACGTGTCGGCGCTGGCGGGCGACATGCCGCAGGGTGCCGCGCAGGCGGTGGTGGACGAGGCCACGCTGATCCTGCCGCTTGCCGGCATCATCGACCTCGATGCCGAACGGGCGCGGCTGGGCCGGGAGCGCGCGCGCGCGGTCGACGAGGCGTCCAAGGTCGAGCGCAAACTCGGCAATGCCGACTTCGTGGCTCGCGCCAGGCCCGAGGTGGTGGACGAGAATCGCGAACGCCTCAGCGCGTTCCAGCAGGAAACCGCACGACTGGACGCAGCGCTGCGGCGTCTCGGCTCCGCACAGGATGACCACGCATGACCAAGATCTGGGACAAGAGCCGGCTGCCGTCGCGTCACGTCACCGAAGGCCCCGGACGGGCGCCGCACCGCAGCTACTACTATGCGATGGGCCTCAGCGAGGCGCAGATCCACCGCCCGCTGGTCGGCGTCGCCACCTGCTGGAACGAGGCCGCACCCTGCAACATCGCGCTGTCGCGGCAGGCGCAGTCGGTGAAGCAGGGCGTCGATGCGGCCGGCGGCACGCCGCGCGAATTCACCACCATCACCGTCACCGACGGCATCGCCATGGGCCACCAGGGCATGAAGTCGTCGCTGGTGTCGCGCGACGCCATCGCCGACACGGTCGAGCTCACCATGCGCGGCCACTCCTACGATGCGCTGGTC
>CAXTZG010000100.1:10479-13131 GCA_964248625.1 uncultured Acetobacteraceae bacterium
CTGCCCGGGATGATGATGGCCATGCTGCGGCTGAACGTGCCGGCGGTGTTCATGTATGGCGGCTCGATCCTCCCGGGCCGCTTCAAGGGCCGCGACGTCACCGTGGTCGACGTGTTCGAGGCGGTCGGCCAGCACGCCGCCGGCAACATGTCGGACGAGGACCTGTACGAGCTCGAATGCGCCGCCTGTCCGTCCGCGGGCGCCTGCGGCGGCCAGTTCACCGCCAACACCATGGCCACCGTCAGCGAGGCGATCGGGCTCGCCCTGCCGGGCTCGGCCGGATCCCCCGCGCCGTACGAGGAGCGGGACCGGTTCGCGGTGGAGAGCGGGCGCGCGGTGATGGCGCTGCTGGAGCGCAACCTGCGGCCGCGCGACATCGTCACCATGAAGTCGCTGGAGAACGCGGCGACCGTGGTCGGCGCCACCGGCGGCTCCACCAATGCCGGGCTGCATCTGCCTGCGATGGCGCACGAGATCGGCCTGCGCTTCACCATGGACGACGTGGCCGCGATCATGCGGCGCACCCCCTACATCGCCGACCTCAAGCCTGGCGGGAAGTACGTGGCGCTCGACGTGCACCGCGTCGGCGGCATCCCGGTGATCCTGAAGTCGCTGCTCGATGGCGGGCTGCTGCATGGCGACTGCATGACGGTGAGCGGCAGGACGCTGGCCGAGAACCTCGAGGGCGTGGTGATCCCGACCGATCAGGACGTGGTCTATCCGGTCGCCCAGGCGATTTCGATCACCGGGGGCGTGGTCGGCCTCAAGGGCAACCTCGCGCCGGACGGGGCGATCGTGAAGGTGGCCGGCATGAAGCATCGCCGCTTCGAGGGCCCGGCGCTCTGCTTCGACTGCGAGGAGGACGCGTTCGCCGCCGTGCAGCTGCGCGCCTACAAGGAGGGCGACGTCATCGTCATCCGCTACGAGGGACCAAAGGGCGGTCCGGGCATGCGCGAGATGCTGTCCACGACCGGCGCGATCTACGGGCAGGGCATGGGCGACAAGGTGGCCCTGATCACCGACGGCCGCTTCTCCGGCGGCACGCGCGGCTTCTGCATCGGCCATGTCGGCCCCGAGGCGGCGGAAGGCGGCCCGATCGGGCTGCTGCGCAACGGCGACCGCATCGTCATCGACGCCGATGCGGGCACCATCGACGTCTCGCTGTCGGACGCCGAGCTCGCCGAGCGGCGGGCTGCCTGGAGCCCACGCACGACCGACTACAACAGCGGCGCGATCTGGAAATTCGCGCAGCTGGTGGGGCCGGCGTATCTCGGCGCGGTGACGCATCCGGGCGGCGCCGCCGAGACGCACGTCTACGCCGACATCTGACCGGAGCGGAGCGCGGTCAGGCAGCCCGGGTCCGGCGCCCGGGCACGCCGGCGGGCCTGGTCCCGACCAGCAGCACGACCAGCAGCAGGCCGGTCGCGGCCGTGCTGCCGGCAAGGCCCAGGCCGGAGCGATCGGCGAGCAGGTCGCCGAGGCTGGTCCCGGCCGTGCGCGCGCCGAGCAGCGTCGTCCAGTAGCTGGCGCTGCCGCGGATCCAGGCCCGCTGCCGCAGCCAGAACAGCAGCGCCAGGATCGCCGCAAGCAGGACCGATGCGCCGGCTGTGCCGTAGCGACCGGACGCGTCGTCACCCAGGACCGTGCCCAGCATGCCTGCCAGGAACAGCGCGATCCAGTACCGCGCGTCGGTCGCGGGCAGTCCCGGCCGCATCACGATGCCCATGGTCGGGTGCCGTGGTCGCGCCGCGGCGATCGCCAGCAGCGCCGCGAGTCCCGTGACCAGGGCCGGGTTGCTCAGCCGCCAGTCGTGCGTGGCGAGGTCGGCCAGGTTGGTGGCGGCCGCCCGGATGACGACCACCGCCAGCCAGTAGGCTGCCTCCGCGCCGAGCCGGCCGGTGCGCCCGCCGCGCAGGATCAGCACGAACAGCAGGCCGAGCGGCAGCAGGCCGCGCCAGTGGCCGAGATGCAGGTCGTGCGACACGACGTCGCCGAGACCCGCGCCGAACACGCTGGCCACGCAGATCGCGGCCCAGTAGCGGACTCCCGGTCCGGACCGGCAATGCGGCGCGGCAGCGGTCATCGGCAGCGCCGCATCGGTGCCCCGGGACCATGGCCTGCCGATCCGGTTGCAGGCCACGCGGTGTCCGGCGCCGGTTTCCGCCGGGCGGCAGCAGTCCGGTTCGGGATCGGCAGCGGATGGAGCGCGTCGCTCGGTGAAGCAGGATGACGGTGCATCGACAGGCGGCCCGGGTGATCTGGCGCGACCTTCTATCCGGTCCCGTGCCGTCCGGACGCTAAGGTCGTGTGACAGATGCAGTCCGGGTCCCCTGCGGTCCCGATCGGCTGATCTCGACCATGTGAGCGGCCGGCACTGGTCGCATCGGCGCCGCCGGAGCTTGTCATGCACGACGTCAGGCCATCTGGCGGCGATCGTCCGGATCATCGGGCGGGAAGGAGTCGGTCATGGCGTGGACCATCCGCCTGGCGTCTGTGGGCCTGGCGCTCGGCCTTGCCGGGTGCGCGCTCGCGACTGCCTCGCCGCCGTCCGTTGAGGTGCTGGCGGTGCGCCTGACCGGCATCGGCCTGCCCGATCAGCAGCTGGCGCTGACGTTGTGCGTGACCAATCCGAATGCGAGCGCGCTGGTGTTC
>CAXTZG010000101.1:0-13117 GCA_964248625.1 uncultured Acetobacteraceae bacterium
CAGGCCTGCGGGAATCCCCTATGATTCAGCGGGGTGAGAAACCGCTCTAGCCGAGTCGCAGTCGGGTAAAGTTGCTGTCTATCAGGTGAAGTTCTCGCGTAACCCGTTACCAGGCGACGAGGCGCGTCGCTGGGTGCTCGACATGGCCGATGGCGAGATCGAGAAGGTGCGCAGGCTGATCGAGCGCGGCGCCACCCAGTATCTTCTAGTCACCAACGTAGCTGGCACGGCGCACTTAGATGTCGGCTCAATCGACCGGCTGCACGCGGAACTCACGTCAAAACTTGGGATACCAGTTCAGTGCTGGTGGCGCGACGACTTGAACCGCCGTCTCGATGGAAGCTGGGACGTAAAGCTCCGCTACCCTGAGGTGCTCTCTGGTCAAGACTTCCTTAGGCTGCTGCTGAACTCGGCAGCAGGTCAGGAACAGGAGCGGCGCCGGCGGGCTATTTCCGCATTCCTCGCACATCAATATGCCGATGATGTAGAAGTCAAGTTCAAGCAAGTGGAGCTACACAACAAGCTCCTGGACCTCTTCGTCGACTTGCCGTTCAGATTAATGCTACGATCGGATGAGGGTAAAGCACGCGACTTCGCCGCCTCGTTCGGGCTTCGCATGTTGCCAAGCTTCGGAACAAAGACATATGCTTTGGAGGATATAAGCGCAGAAGGCGGAGGCACGGCCACGCTACTTTTGGGCGATGCCGGGCAGGATAAGCTAGGTCAAGTGGTCGTCGAGGGCGCGCCGGGCCAAGGCAAATCAACGCTTGCTCAATATATCTGCCAAGTCCACCGTATTAGATGGCTCAGGAAGGTTTCGGAGTTCGCCCAACTCCCGGAACACCACCGGCACACGCCCCTCCGATTTCCAATAAAGGTCGACCTCCGCGACCTCGCGAGTTGGTTGTCAAACAATGACCCGTTCGACGCGGCGGCCAAGGTAACGTCGGTTGAGGAAAAAACTCTCGAAGCCTTTTTAGCTCGGTTGGTAAAGTACCGGTCCGGCGGCATCGAGTTTGACGTCAACGACCTCCTTGAGGTTGCCAGATCGGTTCCGCCGCTGATCGTCCTTGATGGCCTAGATGAAGTTGCGGATCTTAAGGGACGTGCCGAAGTGGTGGCGGCTGTCTCCAAGGCCGCTCAGCGTCTTCGGGAGAACTGTCCGGCCATCCGACTCGTCGTGACATCGCGGCCCGCTGCTTTCGCTAACTCTCCAGGTTTCGACTCGGAGGACTTTCCGCACGTCGAGCTCGGTTCTGTGACTCGTAGTCAGATTGAGACTTACGCGGCACGGTGGCTGCAGGTACGGAACCTTGACCCAAAGGAGCAAGCGGAGTTTCAGTCCGTTCTCGATGAAAAAATGGAGCAACCGCATCTCAGGGACCTAGCTAGAAATCCCATGCAGCTTGCTATCCTGCTAAGCTTAATTCATAGCCGGGGTGCAGCGCTACCAGACAAGCGGACGCACCTTTACGATACCTATGTAGAAATTTTCTTTAGCCGCGAAGCCGGAAAGAGCACCGTTGTGCGCCGCCGCCTTGAGCTGCTGAAGGATATTCACCGCTACCTCGCGTGGATCTTACATTCCGAAGCCGAAACTGGAAAAGGACATGCTAGTGGGCGAATCAGCACCAGCGATCTGAAAGCGCTACTTCGAGGATATCTGCAGCGCGAGCGCCACGACACGGCGATTGTAGAAGAGGTCTTCGGTGCAATGCTTGAGCGTGTAGTGATGATAGTGTCGCGCATCGAAGGAACATACGAATTTGAAGTCCAGCCTCTTCGAGAATACTTCGCTGCTCGCTACCTCTATGACACCGCACCATACTCCCCCCCAGGCGGCGAAGCCAGCGGGACCAAACCCGACCGTTTTGATGCGATAGCACGGAATTATTACTGGCTCAATGTCACGCGCTTTTTTTGCGGCTGCTTCAGTAAAGGCGAACTTCTTGATCTCGCCGATCGAGTGAAAGAACTGACGCTTGACCCGATGCTCGGCAAGACACGCCATCCTGCCACGCTTGCAGCCATGTTGTCGTCAGATTGGGTCTTCGCACAGGCGCCGCGTGCGGTGGCCGAGGTTGCCACGGCCCTATCATCGCAAGAAGCTATTCGTCGACTCTTGCCAGTTCATATCCATTATCGGGACGCCGAGACAATCCAAATTCCAATCGAGTGCGGGGGGTCTACTGTCATAGAAAGTGCTTTTTCTATGCTCGAAAATGAGAATACACGCGCCGATTTGGGCTTGCGTTTAGCAGAATTTGTTCGGGCGAACCTTACGCCTAACGCGCTGCAGCAAAGGTGGATCAGTAGTGCTACAGATGCGCTCGCTGGTAACACAGCAAGATGGCTTTGGGTTGGACAACAACTCAATACCCTTCATTGGGTGGAGCGGTCAGAGATTCTTGCAGCGTTGGGCTCCGGCCCCTTGGACGCAGGGTTGGTCGGCCTCTTCTCAGACGCTGGTCGATACGATTGTTTAAATACTTCTGAGGCCAACGTCGAAGCGCTTATGTCGCAGATTCTCGATGTGCCAATTTGGCGGCGCTCTAACCGAAACTCAGGAGCGCCACTCCATCTACTACCTACAATTCTATCACTACCAAACTCTTGGATATATGGTCGTGGTATCGTCAACGAATTTATCCTCGAGGTCGTGAGGCAATTTGAAGCTGAGGCTGAGAACGTCATGCCATCGCTGCTTCCATCTCATATCGAAGGATCTATACTTTCAGTCAGCCATAAATTCTCTGCGGTGATCAAGGCGACCGTAGAAGGATCTATTTCCGCTGAGGGAATGGAAGACGTCATTGAAGAATGCAGGTCGAATTGGGGAGAACGTCGGTCAATTATTGCTTCAGCCTGCGCTATTGTACACCTGCCGCGACGAAGCGCTGCTCACCGTGCGCCGATAGATCTCTTCGACCGTAGCATCTCCTTGTGCAAAAGGCTTCGGTACGCGCGGGCGCGCGCGAAGGATGCTGCGTGGTGGACCCGGCAGGCGCGTGGAATGCACCAAGCGGACGACCGTTTCCTCTTCTACTTAGCTTTCTGGATTTGGGCGGGTAACACAGTGCTGGCAGATATGGCTGACGAGATAGCCGACGCACTCGAGCAACTACCTGACGCGGAGTGGCACGGTCTACTTGAGTTTGTGCAGCCTTTAGTTGAGCGGTTAGCTGTTACGCGCTCCGATGCGCCGGCAACTTGGCCCGCGAGTTTATCGTCCCCAAGGTTTGCGTTGCTCGTGGCGTTCAGAGAACAGGCCAGTATGGGCCGCTCGATCTTCCTTAAGCACTTCGTTCAAGACGGCAGCGGTCACTCGAGGATCGCGGAATTCCGACAGGCGGGAGCGTTCGAGGCGGCGCTGGCTGGAGTTCTCGACTGGGAGCGTGCCCTCTTGATCATTCGTTCTACTTACGCAGATGGCGCTTGGTCGCGGATTATGCGCGTGCGTTCGGATGGCCCGCGCCGGGCAGCATTGCCCGAAGCAGTAGCCAAGCAGGTGCTAGAAGCCCCAGGCGATTACCCAGTATATCTTTGGGAATTGGCTGAATCCAGATCGGCCTTGAAAGCCCGCAAGGCCATCAAGGCCGTAGGCTTAATTGCGAGGAAGGAGAAGTGGTTTGCCGCATAAGCGGTGCATCACGTTGATGCCCTGGCTGCGACGGTGCATCATGTGCGAAGGCGGACGGCACGCTGAGTCAAGCTTGACTTGTTCAACCACGAGAAGTCGATCATTGAGACGGTAACGAAACGAGCAATTTAACCTAGGTGTTTGGTAGCCTCTTCACTATCTTCACTGAGCTGATCTATGCGATTTTAACTAACTGGTTCGAAGAGAATACTTGAAATAGATTAAGATTATGGAAGTTGAGCTTCTACTTCTTGCAAATTTCGCCCGGAAGCAGACCGTCCGCTCCCAGCCAGAAACTGCAAGGGACATAATATTTCAAGGGTTCACTCCGGGTCGGCTTGCGGACCTAATCGGGGTCAGACTCAAAGGGCGCGGGCCCGGCGTTACACACCGTCGCTACCCGACATAGTTTCGCCATGGCGCCGGCACCCGTGCTCCATGATCGGCACGTAGATCCTGACAGATGTTCCAGGAGCCTGTCATGACCTCGCCCGCGCAACGCCTCGCCGCCCTTGCGGCCCTTTCCGTCTGCCTGCTGCTCGTAGCGGTGCCGGCGCAGGCCCAGGCCTGGGACCACGGCGATGGCGGCCGCCACGACTTCGGCCAGGGCTGGCGGTCCGGCGGCGACGAGGGCCGCGGCCGCTGGGACGGATACCGGGCGAGAGCCGCCTACGAGCCCGGCTACGGTCCGCGCTACGGTTACGGCTATGGCTACGGCTATGGCGGCTATCGGAACTATGGCGGCTGGGGCGGGCCGGCCTACGCGCCCGTCGCCATCGTCGCAGCGCCGCCCGTCGAGCCGGTGGTGGTGGAGCAGCCGCCGGTGATCTACGCGGCACCCGAGCCGGCGCCGGTGGCCTACGAGGCGCCCGTCCCGGCGGTGATCGTGCACCACCGCGTGCACCATGCGGCGGTCCGCCATTGCGGCTGCACCTGCGCGCCGGTCCGGTAGCCCGCACGCCGCTGCGCCCGGCACGCGTGCGGCGGCGGTGGTGCTAGGCTCGCCCACGGCCTGCGCTGCTGCCGGCATAGGGTGGAGGGCGGACGGTGCCGAGCCTGGATGGGTTTGCCGGACAGGGCTGGCTGCAGCTGGGCGAGCTGGCGCTGGCCTTCGTGCTGTCGTCCCTGGTCGGGCTGGAGCGCGAGATCCGCCAGAAGGCGGCGGGCCTGCGCACCTACACGCTGGTCGGCGTCGCGGCGGCCTTGTTCATGCTGATCTCGAAATACGGCTTCACCGACACGCTGGCGCCCGGACGCATCGTGCTGGACCCGTCGCGGATCGCGGCCCAGGTGGTGTCCGGGATCGGCTTCATCGGCGGCGGCGTGATCTTCATGCGCCGCGACGTAGTCCGCGGCCTGACCACCGCCGCCTCGGTCTGGCTCACCGCGGCGCTGGGCATGGCCTGCGGCGCCGGGCTGCCGGTGCTGGCGGTGGCGACCACGATCGGGCACTTCGTCATCATGCTGGGCTTCCCGGGGCTCGTGCGGCGGCTCAGGCGCCACCGCCGCACGGCGAGCGAGATCCGGATCTCCTATGCCGACGGGCGCGGCTTGCTGCGCACCATCCTGATCCAATGCACGGCACTGCGCTTCGCCATCGACCAGGTGCGGCTCGATCGGCCGGACGCCGCCGCCGGCCTGCGCGAGCGGATGCTGGACACGATGGATGCGGAGGGCGTGGGGCGCGACGCGCTGGAGCAGCCGACAGCCCCGGGGCTGGTCACGCTGCACATGCAGGTGACCGGACAGCGGCCGGTCTCGCACCTGATCGCCCGGCTGAGCGACATCGACGGCGTGCTGGAGGTCGGCACGCCGGGCGAGTCGGAGCTCGACTGACGCGGGCGGTGGCCCGGCGGCGGGCGGTCAGGACGGATCGGGCGAGGTCTCGCGCTTGAGCGTGCGCAGGGTGAACACCGAGCGGCAGTTGCGCACGCCGGGCAGCCCATAGAGCCGCTCGCGCAGGAACACCTCGTAGCCGGCCGTGCCGTCGACCGCGACGCGCGCCAGGTAGTCGTAGTCGCCGCTGACCATGAACACCTCCAGCACCTCCTTCATCCGAGACAGGCGCTCGCCGAAATCGCGCACGCCGGCGAGATCGTGCCGGTCGAGCGTGATCTCGATGAACACGGTGTCGGCGAGGCCGAGCGCCTTCTGGTCGATCTCGGCCCGGTAGCCGGTGATCACGCCCTGCTCCTCCAGCCGTCGCACCCGGTTCCAGACCGGCGTCGGCGACAGCCCGACCAGTTCGGCGAGCTTCGCGTTGCTGACGCGCCCGTCGGCGCGGAGCGCGGCAAGGATGCGGCGGTCGGCGGCGTCGAGCGTCGGTTCGGCCAACAATCTCTCCGGCAGAAGATTCGTCTGCTCCACCCGTCGTGAAGCTGAATTTATTCTGTCTTCATAGCGTTGCATGGGCAAGATCGGAAGAACTCTTCGCAGCCCGGCGCGCATCCTGCTGTTGTTCGAGGGGGCAGCCATGATCAGGTCCGATACGGTCGCAGGCATCCGGTTCCGGCCCGACGCGCTGCTGTTCGTGATCACCCCGCTGCTGTTTGCCGGCAACATGCTGGTCGCCCGGATGATCGCGGGCGACGTGCCGCCGGTGACGCTGGCCTTTCTGCGCTGGAGCATCGCCGCCTGCGTGCTGCTGCCGTTCGCCCGCGGCCTGCGGTCGCATCTGGACCGCATCGTCTCGCCCCGGTTCGCGATGCTGGTGCTGACCGGCGGCGTGCTGGCGGTGGCGCCGCTCTATGCCGCCGCCTCGCGCACTACAGCCGGCAACATCGCGCTGCTGATCTCGGCCGCCCCCGCCTTCGTTCTCGTCGCCGAGCGGGTGCTGTTCGGCGCGCGGCTGCATCTGGCCGCCCTGGTCGGCATCGCGATGGCGGCCGGCGGCGTCGCGACCGTCGTCACCCATGGCCACCCGCTCGGCCTGCTGGCGCTGTCGTTCAACGCCGGCGACGCGCTCGCCTTCGCCGCCATGCTGAGCTGGGTCGCCTACACGCTGCTGAGCCGGCGCCGCCCGGTCGTGCTGCCGCCGGTGATCGGTCTTGCCGCGCTGTCGATCGGCGCCGCGCTGATGCTGCTGCCGGCGGCGGCCGTCGAGATGCTGCGCCATGCCGGCCAGCCGCATCTCGGCCTGGTGCTGACCCCGCGCAGCCTGGGCGCGATCCTGTTCCTGGGCCTGGTGCCGTCGATCGGCGCCTATGGCAGCTACCAGAAGCTGGTGCGCGGCTTCGGGGCTGCCCGTGCCGCGACCTCGATGTATATCGTGCCGGTCTATGCCGGCCTGCTGGCTGCCCTGCTGCTCGGCGAGCGGCTGCATCCCTATCATGCGGCCGGGCTGGGCCTGATCCTGGGCGGCGTCGCCTTGTCTGCCTGCGCCGGACGCTGGTCCCGGGTGCCGGCGGCCGCGGCCGCGACCGCGCTGTCGGCAGCCCTGGAAGCCGCCGGCGGACGCGAAGCCTAGGAGCGCGACGCCTGGGGGCGCGGCACAGGCTGTTTGGCGCGGCCTGGATCGAGCAGCGCCAGCAGCGCCTCGCCGCGCTCCGCCGGACAGCAGAGATAGCACGGCACCGCCTCGTCGAGCGGCCAGGCCTGCAGCCCGAGATCGGCATACACGTCGAGCAGGGTCGGGCCGACCCGCCAGAACACCGGCTCGCGGCCTTCCTGCACGGCCAGGTCGCGCAGCCGCCAGATCGTCGAGACCTGGTCCGAGGGCGCGCCCGCCGGGTCGCCGAGGCCGGCGACGATCCGCCCCAGGCGCCGGAACGGCAGCATCGCCCGCCCGGTCTCGCCGACCACCAGCCCGTCCGGCCGTCCCAGCGCGTCCGCCTCGAGAGCCAGCGGCAGCCCGGCCGGCATGGCGGTCCGGTAGCGCGTCTGCGCGTCGGCATTCCAGGGCATCGGCGCGATCCGGCCCGGATGGATCAGGCGTGCGATCGCCAGCAGCCCGATCGCCACCGACAGCCCGACCGAGAGCCGCATCCGGCCGCTGGTCCCCTGCCCCAGCACGAGCGCCAGCCAGCCATTGTCGGCCAGGCTGCGCACGTCCGGCTCCAGCCGCGCCAGGATCAGCACGCAGCCCAGCAGCAGCAGCAGCGGGAACACCGTCGCCGGCGCCAGCGGCTCGCTCAGCAGCCTGGCATGCCGGTAGTAGGAGCCGCGGAACGGCGCGATCACCAGGGCGGCCAGGATCAGCATGGCCGGCACCGCGAGCGGCAGGCCGCGCAGCGCGGTGAGCACGGCAGCAGAGCAGAGCAGCACCAGCGTGGCGCCCCAGGCCAGGGTGACGCGCCGCGACAGCCCGATCGCCAGCCCCATCAGCATGGCGCCGATGAGCGAGGAAACGTAGTCGCCCGCCGCCTGCGCCACGCGGGCGACGCCGTTCTCGACGCCGAACAGCATCACCGGCGGCGGCAGCGCGAAGGCGAGGTCGGGCGTCGGCTCCACCAGGCCCAGCGCCAGCAGCATCGCGCCGCACAGCGAGACCGCGCCGGCGGCGACGGTGACGGCGAAGTCCGCCTCGCTTTCCCGGATCACGTTTGAGGGCCTGACCCGCACCGGCCGGTCCGGGCCTGCGCGGCGGGCGAGCAGGCTGTCGCCGCGCTGCAGCAGCTCGTGGCCGGCGAACAGCAGGCCGGCGATGAACAGCGGCACGATGTAGTAGAACAGCCGGAACACCGCGATCGCGCCGATGGCCTCGGCCGCCGGCAGGAACGGCGACAGCCCCAGCACCATGGCGCCGTCGAACACGCCAAGCCCGCCCGGCACGCTGGCCAGCAGGCCGGCGCTGTAGGAGGCGATGTAGATGGCCAGGAACGCCGGATAGCCGAGCCCGATCCCCGCCGGCAGCAGCGCGTAGGCGATCGCCGCCGTCGCGGCGACGTCGAGAGCCGCGACCGCGACCTGGCCGATCGACATGCGCACGCCGGGCAGCGGGATCGTCCAGCGCCACAGCCGCATCGCCGGCTGCCGGGCGGCAAGCCCCACATAGGCCAGCACGACGGCCCAGGCGGCAATGCCGATCGCCGTCAGCAGCGCGTGCGGCACGTGGGCCGACAGCATCGACAGCGACCCGGGCTCCAGCAGCAGCACGCCGCCGATCAGCGCGCAGGCGCCGAGCACGTAGGTGAGCGAGCAGAAGGCGATGATGCGGGTGATCTCGAGCGGCTTCAGGCCCCAGCTGCCATAAAGCCGGAACCGCACCGCAGCGCCTGAGACCGCGGCGAAGCCGAGATTGTGCGACAGCACGTAGGAGCAGAAGGCGGCGAAGGCGGTGCGCCGGAAGCTCAGCCGGTGCCCGACATGGATCATCGCCAGCCGGTCGTAGAAGCACAGCACGAAATAGGAGAGCAGCGTGAAGCCCGCCGAGATCAGCAGGCTGCGGCGGGGGATCGCTTCCAGGCTGTCGCGGATCTCGCGCAGGCTGAGATGGCGGAACTCGTGCTGCACGGCATAGATCGCAGCCCCCAGCAGCAGCAGCCCCAACAGCGGCGGCAGGCGTCGCAGCAGGCGCTGCCAGCGCGGCGGCGGCAGACCGGGACCCGCCGCGCTCATGACGCCGGACGCTCCCGGGCTTGCCTCGACATCGCGGCAGCCCGCTAGCCGGCCGTCCGCGTCAGCGCGGTCTCGATCAGCGCCACCGTCTCGGCCACGCCGTAGAGGCCGACGAAGATGCCGAAGCGCGGCCCCTCGGTCTGGCCGAGCAGCACCTCGTACAGGCAGCCGAACCAGGCGCGCAGTCCCGGAAAGTCGTGCCGCTTGCCGACCTCGAACACCAGGTCCTGCAGCGCGTCCGGGGTGGCGGCCTCCGGCTCCACGCCCTTCAGCGTCTCGGCGAGATCGGCGAGCGCCGCGCGCTCCCGCTGATCTGGCGCGCGGTAGGTCTTGGCGGGGCGCACGAAGTCCCGGTAGTAGGCGACCGCGTGCCCGACCAGCCGGTCCAGCAGCGAGCCGCTGCGCTGCGAGGCGCCCGGCTGGTAGCGGTCGAGAAACGCCCACAGCACGTCCGGCGTGTCGGCATTGGCCACCGAGGCGAGGTTCAGCAGCATGCCGAACGACACCGGCACGCCGGTCTCCTCGACCTGGCCGCGGTCGATGAACCAGGCCGGATTGCCCTGCAGGCCCTGCGTCTCGCCCGCCGCCGACTGCTCGGCCGCACGGGCGCGGTTGGCGAGATACTCGTCGGCCGCGCGCGGGATCACGTCGAAGAACAGCCGCTTGGCGCGGGTCGGCTGGTTGAACATGTACTGCGCCAGGCTCTCGGGCGGGGCGTAGCGCAGCCACTCCTCGACCGACAGGCCGTTGCCCTTGGACTTGCTGATCTTCTGCGCGTGCTCGTCGAGGAACAGCTCGTAGGTGAGCGTCATCGGCGGCTCGGCGCCGAGCACGCGGCAGATCCGCGAGGACAGCTTCACGCTGTCGATCAGGTCCTTGCCCGACATCTCGTAATCGACCTCGAGCGCTGCCCAGCGCATCGCCCAGTCGGCCTTCCATTGCAGCTTGGCCGCCCCGCCGGTCACCGGCGTCTCGAAGCGGGTGCCGTCGGGGTCGGTCCAGCGGATGGTGCCGGCCTCGGCGTCGACGCCATCGATCCGCACCTGCATCACCACGCCGGTTCGGGGATGGATCGGCAGGATCGGCGAATAGGTGGCGCGGCGATCGGGGCCGAGCGTGGGGGCGACCACCGCCACGATTTCGTCATGCACCGCCAGCGTCCGCAGCAGGGCGGCATCGAAGCGGCCCTGGCGGTAGTAGTCGGTGGAGGAAGCGAACTCGTACTCGAAGCCGAACCCGTCGAGAAAGGCGCGCAGGCGGGCGTTGTTGTGCGCGCCGAAGCTGTCGTGGGTGCCGAACGGATCGGGTACCTCGGTCAGCGGCCGGCCGAGGAAGCCCGCCAGCATCTCGCGGTTGGGCACGTTGTCGGGAACCTTGCGCAGGCCGTCCATGTCGTCGCTGAAGGCGAGCAGCCGGGTCGGATGGCCGGTCAGGGCGGTATAGGCCTGACGCACCCAGGAGGTGCGCGCCACCTCGCCGAAGGTGCCGATATGCGGCAGGCCGGACGGGCCGTAGCCGGTCTCCAGCAGCGGCGGCACGTCGGCCGCCCCCTTGCGCTGCATGTGCGCAGCCAGCTTCGCCGCTTCCTCGAACGGCCAGGCTTTCGGCAGGCCGGCCGGGTGGAGGGCGATGGGATCTTGAGTCGATCGGGCGGAGGACATGGCGGCGCACGCTAGGCCAAAAGCCTGCCCGGTCAAACGGCGGCACCGTCACAGCGGGGTGAAATAGGCGCGCGGGCGGCGGCGTTGCCCCCTATATGATGGCACGATGCATGATGCTTCCCCGTCCGCCACGATCCCGGCGCTGGTTGCCGGCTACGGGCGGGTCTCGCTGCTGACCCCGGACGGCGAGCTGCTGAGCCTGAGCCGCGCGGAGGCGGCGAGCCGGCTCCGCGCGCTGCCGCCGCCGCTGGTGGTGCATGCGCCGGCGAGCGTCCGGCGGCTCGGCCTGAAGCAGCTCGCCTGCTACGATCTGCTGGAGCTGTTCGCCTTCGTGCTGCCGGCGCGATCCGCGGCGCCGACGCCGCGCGGACTGGCGCTGGCGCTCGGGCTTGAGGCGGGCGAGATCGGCGATGCCGACGCATCGCTGCTGCCGGAGCTGGCGGCGATGCTGCTGGAGCGCGCCTCGCAGCTGGCGCACACCAAGTCCGGCGCCGAGATCCGCGCGCTGGTGCTGCGCATGCGCCAGGCGGGCTGGAGCTGGGGTCCGGTGCTGTGCGACCGGCTCGGCATCGGCTTGCTGCTGCCGCCGGAGGCGATGCAGCCGGCCGATGCGATGCGGGTCTGGCGCCGGCTGCCGAAATGGGAGGAGACCGCGCCCCGTCCCGCTCCCGGCCAGCATCCGGTGGCGCCGCGCGACGCGCGCGCGCGGCTGACGACGCTGCTCGGCAGCACCGCGGAGCAGCGCATCGGCCAGGCCGACTATGCCGACGCCGCCTCGGCCGCCTTCGCGCCGCGGCTGGTGCGCGGCGACCCGCATCTGGTGCTGGCCGAGGCCGGCACCGGCACCGGCAAGACGCTGGGCTACGTGGCTCCGGCGAGCCTGTGGGCCGAGCGCAACGGCGGCACCGTCTGGATCAGCACCTACACCCGGCACCTGCAGCGCCAGATCGAGGCCGAGCTCGCGCGCCTGCATCCCGATCCGGCGGTCCGGCGCCGGCACGTGGTGCTGCGCAAGGGGCGGGAGAACTATCTGTGCCTGCTCAACCTGGAGGAGGCGGTGGCCGCCACCGCAGGCGGCGGCGACGGGGCGCCCGCCAGCATCGTGCCGCTGTCGCTGCTGGTGCGCTGGGCCGCCGCCACCGCCGACGGCGACGTGCTGGGCGGCGACCTGCCGGGCTGGTTCACCGAGCTGTTCGGCAGCGGCTACACCATCGGGCTCGCCGACCGGCGCGGCGAGTGCATCCACGGCGCCTGTCCGCACTACTCGCGCTGCTACATCGAGCACGGCATCCGGCGTGCGCGCGATGCCGACCTGGTGGTCGCCAACCATGCGCTGGTGATGGCGCAGGCTGCCTGGCACGGCCGCTTCGGCGCCGGCGGCGACGAGGATGCGGTGCCGACCCGCTACGTGTTCGACGAGGGCCACCATCTGATGGAGGCGGCCGACGGCGCCTTCTCGGCCGAGCTGTCCGGGATCGAGGCGGCCGAGCTGCGCCGCTGGCTGCTGGGCGCCGAAGGCAGCCGCTCGCGCGCACGCGGCCTGCGGCGGCGGCTCGACGAGCTGGTGATCGGGCAGCCGGACCTGGAAACCCCGCTCGATGCGGCCCTGATGGCGACGCGCGCCCTGCCGGCACCTGGCTGGTCGCAGCGTCTGGCGGAGGAGCTGCCGGCGCCAGACGCGGGCGATGCGCCGGCGCTGTCGGGCCTTGGCGAGCCGCCCAACCCGACCGAGGCGCTGCTGCGGCTGCTGCGCCAACAGGTGATGGCGCGCACCACCGGCCGCGGCGAGGCGTTCGGCGCGCTGGAATGCGACCTGCAGCCGGTGGCGGACGAGGCGGTCGCGGCGGCGGCACGGCTGGAGCGGGCCATGACGCGCATCGCCGAGCCGCTGGCGACGCTGGTGGAGCGGCTGGAGAGCCGGCTGGAGGAGGATGCCGACACCCTCGACAGCGCCGCCCGCGGCCGCATCGAGGCGATGTGCCGGACGATCCGGCGCCGGGCGATCTCGCGGCTGGAGGGCTGGATCGCCATGCTGCGCGCCGTCCCGGTGCAGGCCGAGCCCGGCGAGCGACCGAGCCACGTCATGTTCCTGCGGCTGGACCGGCGGCCGCTGGGCCCGGGTGCGGGCGCTCGCGATGTCGGGCTGCACCGGCACTGGCTCGACCCGACGCTGCCGTTCGCGGCCGCCGTGGCGGCTCCGGCGCACGGGCTGCTGGTGACCTCGGCGACGCTGCGCGACCAGCTCGGCGGCGATGCGTCC
>CAXTZG010000102.1:0-13084 GCA_964248625.1 uncultured Acetobacteraceae bacterium
GCCTACCAGCTGTTCGATCAGCAAACCTCAGGAAAAGGCGTCTTCCTGATCTGACGAGCGGCGATAAGGCCGAACTGGAAACAAGCGGCCGCAGAGCCGCACGGAGGACGCATCATGCTTGAGCATTCCTTTCCCAAGGCCGCCTTGCGCCGGGTGGCGGCAGCGGCAGCCGGTGCCGCCCTGCTCGCGGCGGCGGGCCTGAGCCTGCCGGCCGCGGCGGCCGAT
The DNA here is from genome assembly GCA_964248625.1 of uncultured Acetobacteraceae bacterium. Lineage (GTDB taxonomy): Bacteria > Pseudomonadota > Alphaproteobacteria > Acetobacterales > Acetobacteraceae > Lichenicola. Next base: position 226 of record CAXTZG010000102.1, read on the forward strand.
CTGCGCATCGGGCTCGTGGTGCCGGGACCGAACGCCTATTTCGATCCCTGGCGCACGGCGGCGGCCGATGCGGGCAAGGCCTACGGCTTCAGCGGCACCTTCGCCGTGCCGCCCACGGACGCCTTCAACCTCACCCAGGAGAATGCGTTGCTCGATTCGCTGGCCGCGCGGGGCTATGCGGGATTCGCGGTGTTCCCGGGCGACACGCACGGCACCAATGCCGAGGAAGGCAAGCTGCTGCGTCGCGGCATCAACACGATCAACGTCAATGGCTGCACCTACGACCCGAGCCCGGCCGCGTTCTGCATCTCCACCGATATCTACAAGGCAGCCCACACCCAGGCCGACGAGCTGATCAAGGCGATCGGCGGCAGCGGCGACATCGCGCTGCTCGCCAGCCAGCTCACCGATCCCAACACCCAGCTCCGCATCCAGGCGGTGAAGGATGCCGTGGCCGCGACCGGCGGCAAGGTGACGCTCGCGCAGATCGTCGCCGACATCGACACGCCGCAGCTCTCGCCGCCGGCGGTGAACGCGCTGCTGGCCGCGCGCGGCAACACCCTCGCCGGCGCCATGTCCACCTCCTACAACCCGTCGATCGCCATGGCGGTGGCGCTCACCGACAATCCGCAGTTCCGGCACATCAAGTTCATCGGCGCCGACGCCGCGCCGCAGGTGATGGAGGCCGTGCGCAGCGGGATCATCACCGGCACGCTGTTCCAGAACACCTACGGCATGGTCTATGCCGCCGCCTACGTGCTGCACCGGATGGCGCAGAACAAGTGCACCGTCCGGCCCGACGCGCCGTTCCAGAAGTCGCTGCAGACCGCCAAGCAGCTGACCGCCGCCGTGCTGCTGGTCACCAAGGACAACGTGGCGCAGAACCCCGGCCCGGCCTCGCTTCCCGACGACACCAAGCGGCTGATCTCGGTGATCGACACGTCCGTGCTGGCATGTCCGTGATCTGCGGATCCGGCCGCGCGCCGCATCGCCCGGCCCCGTGCCAGTAGCCGCCGTCGTCCCGGCGCAGGCCGGGCGGGGTCGCCGCGTGTCGCTGCCGCCCGCCGCCGGGCTGCTGCTGCTCACCGCGGTCAGCTGGATGGTGTATGCCTGTGCCGGCGAGGGCTTCCTTAGCAGCTACAACCTGTTCACCGTGTCGCAGCTCGCGGCCGAGACCGCGGTGATCGGTGCCGCCCAGCTCGTCGTGGTCGCGATCGGGCATCTCAACCTCGCCGTGGGCGCCGTCGGCGTGCTGGTGGTGATGTCGACCGGCTGGATGGCCGGCATCGCCGGCCTGCCGGCTGGCGCCGCCGTGCTGCTCGGCCTCGCCGAGGGGGCCGCCTGCGGCGCGCTGATCGGCCTGCTGGAGCGACTGACCGGCCTTGGCAGCTTCATCGTCACCCTCGCCATGGCCTCGGTGCTTTACGGGCTGGTGCTGATCCTGTCGGGGGGTGCTGCGGTCAGCACCCTGCCGGCCTCGCTGACCGACTTCGGCGCCAACCCGATGCTGCTGCCGGCCCTGTCCTGGCTGCTGCTACCGGCGGTCGTGGTGTTCGTTCTGCTCTGGCTGCTCTACCGCCGCACCGTCTGGGGCTGGCAGATGCTGTCGGTCGGCGCCAACGAGCGCGCGGCCCGGCTCAGCGGCGTTCCCACCGGCCGCATCGTGGTGGCGAGCTTCGCGCTGTCGGGCCTGCTGTCCGCGGTGGCCGCGATCCTGGAGATGTCGCGCGTCGCCTCGGCGCTGCCCTCGCTCGGCGCCGACTGGCTGCTGCTGGCCTTCATCGTGCCGATCCTGGGCGGCTCGCCGCTTCGCGGCGGCTCGGTGGCGCTGGGCGGGGCGATCGTCGCAGCACTGTTCATCGTCAGCATCAACGCGGGCCTGGTGTCGCTGGGGGTGAGCGCCTACTGGCAGCAGTTCGCCCAGGCGATCGTGCTGCTGCTGGCGGTGTTCGCAGACCGGCTCACGAGGCGGCGCGGCGGCCGGTCGCATGCCGCCTGACCGCGTGGACGCGCCGAGGCGGCCCTGGATCCCGCTGCTGGGGGTGGCGATCCTGTGCAGCATCGGCTTCGCGTCGCTCAACGACCACTTCCTCACCGGCTTCAACATCTACGTGATCCTGTCCAGCGCCACGCTGCTGGCGCTGATCGGCTACAGCCAGCTGTCCGTGCTCGGCATCGGCGACTTCAGCCTGGCGGTGGGCGGCATCGGCGAGTTCACCGGCATCGTGCTCGGCTTCCTGCTGCACACCGCCGGCTGGCCGCTGCTGCCGGCGCTGCTGGTGGCGGTGCTGGCAGCGCTCGGCGCCGGGCTGCTGAACGGCGCGCTGGTGATCGCCACCGGCGTCAGCGGCTTCATCGTCACCCTGGCCACCGGCGGCGCCTTCGCCGGCCTGTCGCTCGCGATCACCGAAACCACGCCCTATACCGGGCTACCGGCGTCGCTGAACGCGCTCGGCACCGGCAGGGTGGGACCGGTGCCGCTGATCGTCGTCGTCGCCCTGGGTGCCGCCGCCGGCCTCGGCGTGCTGTATGGCTGGCGGCGGGCCGGCCGGCTGATGCTGGCGGTGGGTGACAACCCCGAGGCGGCCAGCCTGTCCGGCCTGTCGCGGCGCGAGGCGGTGCTGTGGGCAAACGGGCTGTCCGGCCTGCTGGCGGGCATCGCCGGCATCGTCGCCACCGCGCAGATCCACGAGGCCAACCCGACCGTCGGCAGCGGCTGGCTGATCCAGTCCTTCACCGTGCCGATCATCGGCGGCACCCTGCTCACCGGCGGCGTGGTGTCGGTGTTCGGCATCCTGGTGGCGGCCCTGATCCTGGCCACCATCAATGACGGCCTGATCTTGCTGAATGTCGGCCCCTACTGGGTGACGCTGGTGGAAGGGCTGCTGGTGTTCGTGGCCGTGCTGCTCGGCCGCTCCGATCCGGCGCGGCTGCTGGTGCATCTGTCGCGTCTCGGCACGGGCGGCCGCGGCCGCGCCACCGGGGCCGCCCGGTGAGCACGCTGGAGGCAGTGTCGATCCGCAAGGCGTTCGGCGGCACCGCGGCCCTAGACGGCGTGGATCTCGCGGTCGGCGCCGGCAGCATCCACGCGCTGATCGGCGAGAACGGCGCCGGCAAGTCGACCCTGATCAAGGTGATCACCGGGGTCCACGCCGCCGATGCGGGGACGGTGCGCATCGACGGCGCCGAGCGGTCCTTCCGCTTCCCCCAGGATGCGATCGATGCCGGCGTCGGCGCGGTGTTCCAGGAGCGCAACCTGCTGCCGCATTTCTCGGTTGCCGAGAACCTGTTCCTGCACGCGCCGCCGCGACGGCTCGGCTTTCTCGACCGGACACGGCTGCGACGCGACGCGACGGCGTGGCTTGATCGCGTCGGCCTGGCGCTGTCGCCTGACCGCCTGGCGGGGACCCTGACGCCAGCACAGGGCCAGCTGCTGGAGATCGCGCGTGCGCTTGCGCTCAAGGCGCGCGTGCTGCTGCTGGACGAGCCGACCGCCTCGATCACCGAACGCGACGCGGCGCGGCTGTTCGAGCGGCTGCGCGAGCTCCGCGACGGCGGCAGCGCGCTGCTGTTCGTCAGCCACAAGCTCGACGAGGTGTTCGCGCTGTGCGACCGGATCACCGTGATCCGCGACGGCCGCACCGTGATCAGCGCCGTGTCCCGCGACGAGCTGACCGCCCGGGAGGTGGTGACGGCCATGGTCGGGCGCACCATCACGCTGGGCGAGCGGCGTCCCGCGCAGGACGGGGCCGGTGCGGACGCCCCCCCGCGCCTGTCGCTGCGCGGCCTGTGCACGCGCTTCGGACACCAGGCGATCGATCTCGATCTGCGTCCGGGGCGGATCACCGGCCTCTATGGCCTGGTCGGCGCCGGGCGCACCGAGCTCGCCCGCGCCATCCTCGGGCTGCACCGCATCACCGGCGGCGAGATCCTGTCGAACGGTCGCCCGATGCGGCCGGGAAGTCCGCGTGCGGCGCGGCGCCGATACGGCATCGGCTATCTCAGCGAGAACCGCAAAGGCGAGGGGCTGATCCTGTCGCACCCGATCCGGCACAATGCCGGCATCGCCATCTGGGACGAGATCCGTGCCCGGTCCGGCCTGCTGTCGCCGGCGCGCGAGCGCCGGGCGGTCGCCCCCGTCATCGACTCGCTCGACGTGCGGCTGGCTTCCCTCGATCAGCCGGTCGGCGATCTCAGCGGCGGCAACCAGCAGAAGATCAGCCTGGCGAAGTGGATCGCCAGCGACGTCGACGTGCTGCTGATCGACGAGCCGTCGATCGGGGTCGATGTCCGCACCAAGGAGGAGATGTACGGTGTGATCGAGGCGCTGGCCGCGCGCGGCAAGGTGGTGCTGGTGATCTCGTCCGATCTCGCCGAGATCGTCCGCCTGTCCGACGACATCCTGGTGATGGCGAACAAGCGCCTCGTTCTGTCGCTGCCCAACACCGGCGATTATGCGGCACTCAGCGAGCGGATCATGCACGCCATCATCGACACGACCGCTCCCACCGATTCCGGAGAACCATGATGACTGCCGTCGCACCACGCTGGGCCCTGATCGGCGCCACCACGATCGCGCGCGAATGGATGGTGAACGCGATCCGCGCGAATGGCGGCCACATCGAGAGCGTGATGAGCGCCGACACCGCTCGCGGCCGCGCCTTTGCCGACGAGTTCGCCATCCCGCGCGCCACCACCTCGCTCGACGAGGTGCTGGAGGATGTCGATGCGGTCTACATCTCCACCACCAACGAGCGTCACCATCCCGAATGCCTGGCAGCCGCCCGCGCCGGCAGGCACGTGCTGTGCGAGAAGCCGCTGGCGACGAGCTACGAGGATGCGGCCGAGATGGTCGAGGCCTGCCGCAGCGCCGGCGTGGTGATGGCGACCAACCATCATCTGCGCAACGCCGCCACCCACCGCGCGATGCGCGACGTGATCGCGTCCGGAGCGCTCGGCCGGCTGCTTGCCGCGCGCGTGGTGCATGCCGGCACGCTGCCGATCCAGATGCTCGGCTGGCGCCTGCACACCAAGGGCGCCGGCGCCGGAGCGCTGCTCGACCTGATCGTGCACGACACCGACCTGCTGCGCTTCCTGACCGGCGACGAGCCGGAGGAGATCATGACCTTTGCCCAGAATGGCGGCCTGGCGATCGAGGGGATCGAGGACGCGGCGATGAGCCTGATCCGTTTCCGCTCCGGCTTCCTGGCCCAGGTGCATGACAGCTTCACCACGCGCGCCCAGGAGACCTCCTGCGAGATCCACGGCAGCGAGGCGTCGCTGATCGCCCGCAGCAACATGGCCCAGAAGCCGGGCGGGACCGTGCTGCTGCGCGACAAGGACGGCGAGCGGCCCTTGTCGTTCGAGCAGGAGGACTACTATGTCCGCGGCGTGCGCGCCTTCCATGCCGCGATGCGCGGGGAGGGGCGTCCGGCGGTCACCGGCGAGGATGGGCTGCGCTCGCTTGCCGTCGCCCTGGCCGCGCGCCGGTCGGCGCAGAGCGGCAGGGCCGAGCGCGTCGCCGGGTAACATCTCAAGCCAAGGACGTGCCGTGACCAGCATCACCCTCTACGGCTTCAACGGAAGCACCTATGTCCGCACCGTCAGGATGCTTCTCGCCGAGAAGCAGGCGGCCTACGAGCAGGTGCCGGTGGATGTGCTCAAGGGCGAGCCCCACCGGCCCGAGCACCTGGCTCGCCACCCGTTCGGCAAGGTGCCGGTGCTGGATCACGACGGTTTTCGCGTCATCGAGACCAGCGCGATCGCACCCTATCTGGACGAGGTCCTGCCCGGTCCGTCCTTCACGCCGGACGACCCGCGCGACCGCGCCCGCATGCGCATGGCGATCGGCATCATCGACTCCTATGGATACGGCGCGCTCATCGGCGTCGTCGGCTTCCATCTGTTTCCCGAGTTCGTAGGCGGCGCCAACGAGGAGGCGCGACGCAAGGGCATCGCCACCGGCAGTCAGGTCCTGCAGGAGCTGATGCGGCTGCGCGGCGACGATCCGTTCATCGCCGGCGCGCGCGCCTCGCTGGCCGAGCTGTATCTGGCGCCGATTTGCGCCTATGTGGCGCTCACCCCGGATGCGGACGAGATCTTCGCAGCCGACGGCTTTGCGTCCTGGTGGAGCCAGATGCAGGCGACGGCGAGCTACCGGACCACCGCGCCCTAGGGACGGGCGCGGAGCGGGCGGACGATCGCGCGTCGGTCAACGCGGCGATCGTCCTGTTGTCAGCCGGCGAGAAGTGCCGGCAGCCTGTCGCGGAGCGTCTCGCCGGCGGCCAGTCCCATCGCCGCGGCCGGCCCGTTCACCCTGGACACGATGCCGCTTTCCCACATGTCGCGCGCGTCGCCGATCCGTGCGGTATCGTGCCCGACCGTCGCTCCCGGCACGCCGTGCGCTTCCAGCATGGCGAGCGAGGCGATGCCGGCATCGTCCTTGCCGATGCCGGCATCGTTCAGCACCACCAGCGCCAGCGGCACTTCCAGCGCGAACTCGCCCGAGCTGGCGCCGCCATGCGAGGCGGCGACCACGAACGACCCCTCGTCGTCGGGCGTGACCTTGGTGATCGAGTCCATGATCAGGATCCGTCGGCCGTTCTTCTCCAGCACAGCTTCCTTTAGCATCGCCGTACGCTCCTAGTGACGGGTGATGTCGAGCACCGAGCGGCGGATCGCGTCCGGCTCGAACACGCGCTTCCAGTCAGGACGGAACAGCTCCGGCTTGGCCTTCTCGATCGCGAGCTTGGCGCCGTCGGAGAAGGTGCCGTTCGCCAGCTGCTGGAAGATGATGGCGATCTCGACGTTCATGTGGCCCAGCACGAAATCGAGCGCCGCCTGCTCCGGCACGCCAAGGCGCACCGCCTCGTCCACCGCCTCGCGGATGATGGTCAGGCAGGTCGCGGTCACCGTTTCCGACAGCACCGGCTCCAGGATCGCCATCTGCTCGACGGTGACGCGATGCGACCGCATCACCGGCGCGTAGATCTCGCGCGCGATCTGCTCGCCGAGCGCGTAATGCTCTTCCGGGCCCTGCATCAGGGCGCAGACGATGTGCTGCTTGGCCGCGATGCCGCCGAAATAGTCGCCCCTGGCTTCCGGCGTGACCTCGTCGTTGAAGATCGGCGGATGGCAGGGATGGGTGACGAACATCGTGATGTCGTCGCGCTTGGGCATGTCGCCGGCGAACGGTGCGGCGGCATCCAGCACGATCAGCACCGTGCCCGGCCTGATCGCGTCGCCAAGTCCGGTCGCGACCTGACCGATCCGGTTGTCGGGCACCGCCAGGATCACCGCCTCGGCATCGGCCAGCGCGTCCTCGACCGAGTGCGTGGTGATCCCGCGATCGCGAAGGGCGGCGATGCCGCGCTCGCTCACCTCGACATGCCGGACATCGTGATCGGTTTTCAGCAGATTGTCGGCGATCCGGCCGCCCATCTTACCGCCGGCGCCGATCAGGGCTATGCGTGCCATCGTTGCGTCCCTTGCTTCACTGTTGCGATCCGGCGCCGGTCTTGGCGCGGAGAAAGAAATCGTCCTGGCCCATCTGGCCGCCCTTGAGCGCGATCTCGAGCCCGGCCAGCGCCGGATCGTCGGAGTGGCCGCGACAAAGCGGGCAGCCCGGCACCAGCGGAGCCGCGACGGTCAGCGCATGCAGTCCGAGCTGCCGGGTCGCGTGGCTGGACGTATCGCCCCCGGCCACCACGGCCCGGCGTACGCCCGACCGCGCCAGCACCTCGCGCAGCAGGTGCCCCAGCACCGTGCCGAGCCGGTCGTTGAATGTTCCGCGATCCTTGCCGGGGGAGAGTGCCGCCATGTCGTCCGGCCCGTCCGCGGTATGCAGCAGCACGTCGCGTCCCTCGTCCAGCAGGCCGATCGCGCGCGACACCACCTCATCGATCGCAGCGCCGCCTTCGACCAGGGCCAGGGGGTCGGCGCGGAGCGGCGTGAAGCCGTCGTGCCGCGTCGCCCGGGCGATCTGGGCGGCGGTCACCGGCGAGCAGGAACCCGAGACCGCGAACAGCCGATCCGCCGGACGGATCGGCCGGGCCGCCGGCGCAGGCCCGAGCAGGCCGAGCGACCGCCAGGCCGCCACCAGGGCATATTCGAAGCCCGACGAGCCGACCGCGAACACCGGTGCCGCGCCGATCATCTCGTGCAGCAGGAGGCCCACCTGCTGCAGGCTGCGCTCGTCCACGGTGTCGAACAGCACCGCGTCGTGGCCGGCGTGGCGCATCTCCTGCCACCGGGTCCGGAACTCCGGCGCCTCCAGGGCGGGCAGGTCCATCAGGCCGATCGACAGCGCGGCCTGGGCCGCCAGATGCCGGCGCAGATCCGCCTCGCGCATCGGGGTCACCGGATGGCGCGACATCACGGGGTGGCGGTCGATGCGGTAGCGCTCGTCGCCGATGCCGGCGAACAGGTTGCCGAACGCCACGTAGCGCCGCAGCGCCGGTGCGCCGACGGTGATCGGCACCGGCCGCGCCTGGAACTGCTCCAGCCCGAGCCGCGTCGCCTCGCCGATGTTGCCGATCTCGGGCGCACTGTCGAAGGTCGAGCAGACCTTGTAGTGCACGAAGGCCGCACCCGTGGCGCGCAGGCTTTGATACACCGCCGGGAGCTCGGCGCGCATCCAGGCGGGCGTCTGGCTCCTGGCGATGCCGGCGATGCCCACCACCCTGGCGTCCGCGAAGCGGTTCAGCAGCGTCGCGTCCGGGGCCCCCAGGAACAGCACCGCCGGCAGCCCTGCCTTGGCCACCACGTCCAGCGCATCGGTCGAGCCGGTGAAGTCGTCGCCATAGAAGGCGAGCGGACGCTGCGGCAGCGGGGCGCCGGGGGCTGCGTTCATGATCGCGCGCCGCCGAAGAACGACAGCGCGGTCGCCAGCGCCGGCGACCGCTGTGCCCGTTGCCAGGCGGGCTCGCCCTCGATCGCCGCTTCCCAGGCCGCCCGGACGCTTTTCACGCCGGCGGCGATGCCGTCCGGATGCCCGGCGATGCCGCCGCCGCAGGCATAGATCAGGTCGGCGCTGCCGAGCTGCGCGAAGGTTTCGCCCGCCTGTCCCGCCCACTGTCCGGACGAGAAGACCGGCATCGCGGTGGCGGGGCGGTCGGGGAACATCGGTTCCAGCAGCGAGCGCGCGGACTCGATCGAGGAATCCCCGGCTTCGGCGAACTTGTTGCGCAGTCCGTTGACATGCATGTGGTCCGCCCCGGCGATCCGCCAGAGCTTCGACCAGGCCCGGTAGTCGATCCCCATCCAGGGCGAGCGATAGAACAGGCCCCAGCCGTTGCGGTGCGCATGGATCGGCAGCGATGCCGTCCGTCGCAGCGCCGTGAAGCCGGACAATCCGACGCTGTTGACGCTGACCATCACGCAGGTGCCGCCATGTGCTGCCACGACGTCGTGGCGGTGGCGCATCTCGTCGATCTCGCCGGTGACGTTGAACGCAAACATCGCCTTGCGGCCGCGGCGCCCGGCGCGGTCGTTGATCACCCGCATCACCGCAGCCACCCGCTCCTCGAACGGACAGAAGGCGCCGTCCGACTGCAGCTCGTCATCCTTGATGAAGTCGATGCCGCCATCCACGAGCTGGGCCACCATCGCGGCGGTCTGTTCGGGGTCGAGGCCGACCGACGGCTTGATGATGGTGCCGATCAGCGGCAGACGCTCCACGCCGGCAAGCCGCCGCGTTCCCGCCACCCCGAATCCCGGACCGGGATAGCGGTCGAGGAAGGCGCGCGGCAGCGACAGGTCCTGCAGCCTGAGGCCGGAAAGCTGGCGCAGCTCGAACAGGTTGCCGGCCACCGTCGCCAGCAGGTTGGGCAGCGAGGCGCCGATCGAGTCCAGCGGCCAGGACAGCACCACCTCGCCGCGCCGCCAGATCGCGGCACTTCCTTTGGGAGCAGCCGCTCCGGGCAGGGATGGCGCCGCGACCTCGCCCGTCTGGGTCACGCTCTCCACCGTGGCGGCCTGGCGCTGCACGCGAGGATCATCCTCGCCGGGGAGCGTCAGGAAGGTGCCGGTGGATTGTTCCCCAGCCATCGCGGCCGCGGTATCCTCGAGCCCGAATGCCGTCTCGATCGCGTAGCGCGCGGTGAATCGGGCTTCGCTCACCGGACGAGACCTTGCGGGTAGAACAGCGCCATGCCTTCCGTCGGCATCTCCATGAGCTCGACCGCTGCGCGCGAGACCTCCGTGATCAGCGCCTGGCGTCCCTGGCGACGGAAGGCGAGGTTGGTCGGCTTCGCGCCGAGCGTCGGGAGACGCTCCACCAGCCGTCCCTCGCGATCCAGCACCGCGATCACGCCCTGACCATAGATCGTGCAGTACAACCGTCCGTCGGCGCCGAACTTGATTCCGTCAGGCCCCTTGAAGACCGGCCTGTCGTCCGGCACCAGACAGTTGCCGAACAGCCTGCGTCGCGGCTCGGCATCGTTCGTGTCGTAAACGAAGATGTCGCCCGACAGGGTTTCCGCGACATAGAGAAGCCCGTCCGGGCCAAAGGCGATGCCGTTCGCGAAGCGCAGCCCCCGATCGAGGGTCCTGCGCACCACGCCTGCCTTGGTGTCGATCTCGTAGACCCGCCCGTCATAGGGGATCTCCATGAAATCGGCGCGGATATCGAGGCCGTCCAGGAAATCCCGGTCGATGATGCCGGAATCCGTCATGTAGAGCAGGCCGTCCGACGCCAGCGCGATGTCGTTCGGCCACAAGAACCGTCCGTCCGCATCGCCGGACAGCTTGCATCGCTGCTCGCCCGCGAACGACACGCCGATCAGCGCGCCTTCGGTTGCCTCGGCGATCCAGATCGTGTCGTCGCCGTCGACGGCGAGACCGTTCGGCCGCCCGGCGGTGGCGATCACGTCCCGCCTGGTGCCGTCGGCCGACACGTGAACCACGCAGTGCCGTGCCCGCGACATCTCGACGATCAGGTATCCGCCGTCATCGAGACAGACCGGCCCTTCCGGCTCCTCGACGCCGGCAAGTGCGACGGCGCCGCTCACACCCAGCCGCCATCGACCAGGTAGCTCTGCCGGGTGCAGGCGCTGGATTCGTCGGAGGCATAGAACAGCACCACCTTTGCCACCTCGCGCGGTTCCAGTCCCCGCTGCAGGCACTGCCGGCGGTTCTGTTCGGCCCGGCCTTCCTCGCCGACCCAGTTGTCCAGCGCGCGCTGGGTCATGATCCAGCCCGGCATGACGCAGTTCACCCGGATGTTGTGCTTGCCGTAATCGAACGCGAGCCCGCGGGTAAGCCCGATCACGCCGGATTTCGCGCAGAGATAGGGGACCACGTCGGCAAACCCGGCGTCGTAGGCGAACGATCCGATATTGACGATCGAGCCGCCGCCTGCGGCGATCATGTCGTCGAGCACTGCCTGGGCGCAGAAGAACTGGTGCTTGAGGTTCACCGCCATGCGATCGTCCCAGTATTCGCTGGTGACGTCTTCCACCTTCACGCGCTGATCGTTGGCGGCATTGTTGACCAGGATCTCGACGGGTCCCAGCGCATCGCGCACGCGGGCGATTGCGGCGCGCAGGGCGGCAATGTCGGTGAGATCGACATTCTCCCAGTGCGGCTGGTGTCCGTCCGCGGCCAGGCGGGCAAGAAAGCTGCGCGTCGCCGCCTCGGCATTGTCGATAAAGGCGACCTTCGAGCCCTGCTGCAGGAAATGCAGCACGATCTCCTCGCCGATGCCGCTGCCGCCGCCGCTGATCAGCACGACGCGATCGCGCAGGCTCGGATAGATGGCGCCGTATACGGCTGCCTTTGCTTGGATCGTCATTTCCCGGTTCCGCTTCTGTTGATGGCGGTCAGGCCGCCCGGAAGCGACCCGTTTACTTGGTATACCTCTTATACCAAAGAGTTGGCAAGAACCAGCGCACCGTCAGTCGGTGGGGCGGTTGAGGCCGCCGCTCATCGCCAGATCGACCGCTTCGCGATCCTGCCGATTGCCTTCGGCGAGGCCCGCCTGCTGCATCATGGTCCAATAAAGCTTGTGGCCGTGTTCGAGATGCTCGCGCATTGCCGCCTCGGCATGGTCCGGATCGCCTGACAGCACGGCCTGGGTGATCCGTTCGTGCGCCGCGAAGGCGAACTCGGTCTGACCCGGAAAACCGAGCGTCACCGTGCGCTGGCTGTACAGCCATTCGAACATCGCGTCGTGGATCACGATGAACAGAGGATTATGCGCTATTCGTGCGAGGCAGAGATGGAACGCGACGTCGGTCTCCTCGAAGCGTCTCGGATTGCCGAGCGAGGCGCGGTTCGCGTCCAGCGCCGCCCGAAGCTCGTCCAGGTCTCGCGCCGTGGCATGCTGGGAGATCTCGCGCGCGATGCCGGCCTCGAAGAACACCCGCGCCCGCTGGAACTGCCGCAGGCCGCCCGGCTGGCTCATCAGCCGACCGACCGCGCCACGCATCGACTCCAGCACAACCGCGCCGCCGGGCTCCTGCACGCGCGGCCTTTCCCCGGGGCTGAGCTGCAGCAGGCCCATCTTCTGCAAGGCGAACAGCGCCTCGCGGATCGCCGGACGCCCGGTGCCGAACTCCTTCATCAGCGCACGCTCGGACGGGAGTTCGGCGCCCGGCGCATAGACCCCGTCATTGATCAGGGTCTCGAGCCGCTCGACGACATCCTCGTAGAGGCGTCGGCGCCTGATGCGCCCGCCCCGTGCGGCCGCGACTGGTCTGTTCACATCATCCACCGCGTCTGCCTTCCTTTCAGCGATGAGGCCGAGCATATCAGCGTCGTACGGCTCCCCGTGCACAATGTTGCCTCTTCCGTCCATCGCAACCTTGGTATACTAGGTTCACCAACAATTCGACTGGGGGTTTACCCTGGCGTTGGGAAA
>CAXTZG010000103.1:0-12350 GCA_964248625.1 uncultured Acetobacteraceae bacterium
ACGCGCTGCTCGACCGCGGGCAGGTCGGCGCGGCCCTGGCGGCGGCGTCCAGGGCGCTGCGGGCGGAGCCGGGGCTGGCGGCCGCGCATCACCTGACCGGCCGCATTCTGCGTGCCGGCGGACGCGACGGCGAGGCGGAACAGGCGTTCCGGCGCGCGGTCGGCTGCGACGCGGCCTCGGCCGAGGGCTGGTACGGCCTGGCGCTGCTGCTGCAGGATCGCGGCGACGCGGCGGCGGCGGCCGACGCCTACCGGGCGGCGCTGCGCGCGCGTCCCGACCTGCACGAGGCCGCCTTCAATCTCGGGGTGGCGCTGGGCGACAGTGGCGGGCTTGAGGAGGCGATGGACGCCTATGGCCTCGCCCTGCGGCTCAGGCCTGACAGCTTCGGACGCGTCGCGCAGTCGCTCGCCTCGGGGCGTTCAGGCGCCGTGTTCCTCGATCCCGCACGCCTCCGGGCCGAGCTCGCCGGACGCGTCCCGCGCGTGTGACCGCGCTGCCCGCAGGCGGCGGTAGTGGCCGGTGCCGTCGAGCAGGGTCCGCGCCATCGCGTCGTAGCCGCTCAGCTCGGCCGCATCCATCGCGCCGACATCGAGCTCGATGGCCTCGCGCGGCACCGGCACGCACTGCGCCACCGGCGTGCCGCGCGGGAGCGTGCCGCTGAAGCCGGGATCGAGCCAGACCGCCGGGAACAGGATGCCGACCTCGTTGAAGCGATCGGCATCGACCAGTCCGCTGAGCAGCCGGAACGGCAGGTCGTCGCGATTGGCGGGATGCGACACCGACAGCGACCAGCCCGGCTCGAGGCGGATGGTCCAGAACGAGTTGAACTTCACCACCACCCGGTCGGGCCGGCCGAACGGCGTGCCCGCGACCTGGGCCGGTGCATGGAACGAGATCGGCGCGCGCGGATGGGTGCCGGCGGCCAGTGCCGGGATGTCCCAGTCCCAGGACAGCCGGCCGTCCTGGACCACCACGTCGCAGGGCAGCGGGATCACGAAGCCCTGAGTCATCGCATCGACGAAGGGCGGGCAGTGCTTCACCGTCCTGACCGGGCCGCCATGCATCTCCGACAGCGCATGGCCGTCCATCGCGCGCAGCCAGCCGGGAAGCGCTTCCCGGGCCGGCACCGGCGGCGGCAGGCGACCGAGCAGGGCCGGATCGCAGCGGAACACCACACGCATGATCCGCCTCCCCGCCCCCGTTGGTCGCCGCGACGGCGCTATGCCTCGCCCGCGGCCAGCGCCAGACGCACCGCACGCTGCCAGCCGCGATAGCGGCGTTCCCGGTCTGCCGGATCGGCCGACGGCACGAAGCGCCGGTCGAGCATCCAGTTGCGCTCGAACTCCTCGGGCTCCGGATAAAGCCCGGCATCGAGCCCGGCGAGATAGCCCGCCCCCATCGCGGTGGTTTCCCGGCAGGCCGGCCGGTCGACCGGCAGGTCGAGCGTGTCGGCGAGGAACTGCATGGTCCAGTCGCTGGCCGACATGCCGCCATCGACGCGGAACACCGGCGAGTCGACACCGGCATCCTCCGCGCCGTGATCGGCCAGCATCGCGGCAAGCAGGTCGCGGGTCTGGAAGCCGACGCTCTCCAGGGTGGCGCGGGCGAGCTCCTTCTTGGTGGTGCCGCGGGTGATGCCGGTGACCATGGCCTGGGCGCGGCTGTTCCAGTGCGGCGCGCCGAGGCCGGTGAAGGCCGGCACCAGATAGACCGGCTGCGCGGGGTCGGCGGCCTCGGCGAGCCGCCCGGTCTCGGCGGAGTTCTCCACCAAGCCGAGCCCGTCGCGCAGCCACTGCACGGCGGCACCCGCGGAGAAGATCGAGCCTTCCAGCGCGTAGTGCCGCGTGCCGTGGCGCTGCCAGGCGATGGTCGAGAGCAGCTGGTGGGCCGAGCGCTTCAGGGTGGTGCCGGTGTTGAGCAGGATGAAGCCGCCGGTACCGTAGGTGGCCTTGATGGTGCCGGGCCGGAAGCAGCACTGGCCGATCAGCGCCGCCTGCTGGTCGCCGGCGACGCCGCGTATGGCGATGGCGCCGCCGAGCAGGTCGGGCAGCGTGCTGCCGAAGGCGCCGGCGCTGTCGCGGATTGTGGGCAGCATCGCTTCCGGCACGCGCAGCAGCCGCAGCAGCTCGGGGTCCCATTCGCCGGAGCGGATGTCGCACAGCAGGGTGCGCGAGGCGTTGGTGGCGTCGATGGCGTGCACCTGCCCGCCGGTGAGGCGCCAAAGCAGGAAGCTGTCGACGGTGCCGAACGCGAGCTCGCCCGCCTCGGCGCGCGCCCGGGCGCCGGGAACATGATCCAGCAGCCAGCCGATCTTGGTGCCGGAGAAATACGGGTCGATGCGCAGGCCGGTGCGCTCGGCGATAAGCTCGGCATGGCCATCCGCCTCCAGCGCGTCGCAGGCGGACGCGGTGCGCCGGTCCTGCCAGACGATGGCGTTGTGGATCGGGCGACCGGTGGCCCGCTCCCAGACCAGCGTGGTCTCGCGCTGGTTGGCGATGCCGAGCGCTGCGATGTCGGAAGCCGCCAGCCTTGCCTGACGCAGCGCGGTGCGCGCGGTACCGAGCGCGGTCGCCCACAGGGTTTCCGGATTATGCTCGACCCAGCCGGGCTCGGGGTAGATCTGCGGGAACTCCTCCTGCGCCTGGGTGACGGGGCGCAGCCGGTGGTCGAACACGATCGCCCGCGTCGACGTCGTGCCCTGGTCGATCACCAGCACGTGGGAAGGCGAGGCCGGCTGGCTCATTGCTTCGATACCGAATGGGAGGCCCGGTCGCCCGGGCCTCCGGTGGCGGAAAGGTGGCCGGCCCGCGGCTAGGCGGGCGACCAGCTCTTGATCAGCTCGTCATAATCGACCGTCTCGCCCTTCGGCTTCTCGTTCGCCAGACGACGCTGCGGCGCGAGGTTGCCGTCGGCCTCGGCCTTCTTGTACCAGTATCCGGGATCCTTCGCCGGGTTCATCAGCGGGCCGAGATCGCCCTGCACGCCCGACCGCTGGATGCGCGCCATGATCGCGTCCTGGTCGCGCGCCAGCCCGTCCATCGCCTGCTGCGGCGTGACCGAGCCCGCGATGGCGTTGGACACGTTCTGCCACCAGACCTGCGCCATCTTGCCGTAATCCGGCACGTTCACGCCGGTGGGCGTCCAGTTCTTGCGGGCAGGCGAGCGGTAGAACTCGACCAATCCGCCGAGCCGCGGCGCCAGATCGGTCATGGTCTTGCTCTGCACGTCGCTTTCGCGAATGAAGTGCTGGGTGAGCACCGCCTTCTTCAGCGTCACCGCCTTGGAGGTGCAGAACTGCGCATACAGCCAGCCCGCCTTGGCGCGCTGCGGGTCGGCGTATTTGAGCATCGTCCAGCAGCCGCAATCCTGGTAGCCGAGCTTCTGACCTTCCTTCCAGTAGGCGCCGTGCGGACTGGGCGCCATGCGCCATTTCGGCGTGCCGTCGGCATTCATCACCGGCGAGCCCGGCTGCGTCATCGTCGCCGAGAAGGTGGTGTACCAAAAGATCTGCTGGGCGATATGGCCCTGCCCCGGCACCGGCCCGGCTTCCAGGAAGTCCATGCCGGCCGCTTCCGGCGGCGCGTACTTCTTCAGCCAATCGACGAACTTGGTCAGCGCATACACCGCCGCCGGCCCGTTGGCGTCGCCGCCGCGGCTGATCGACGAGCCGCGCGGCTGGTTGTCTTCCAGGCGGATGCCCCACTCGTCGACCGGCTTGCCGTTCGGCAGGCCGCGATCGCCGGCGCCGGCCATCGACAGCCAGGCGTCGGTGAAGCGCCAGCCGAGCGACGGATCCTTCTTGCCGTAATCCATGTGGCCATAGACGCGCACGCCGTCGATGGTCTTGACGTCGTTGGTGAAGAACTCGGCGATGTCCTCGTAGGCGGACCAGTTGGTGGGAACGCCCAGCTCGTAGCCGAACTTCTGCTTGAACTGCGCCTTCAGCTCGGGCCGCTTGAACCAGTCGTAACGGAACCAGTACAGGTTCGCGAATTGTTGGTCGGGCAGCTGGTAAAGCTTGCCGTCGGTGAACTGGCCGAAGGAGAGCCCGATGAAGTCCTTCAGGTCGAGCGTCGGGCTGGTGACGTCCTTGCCGTCTCCCGCCATGAAGTCGGTCAGCGAGCCGCCGATGATGTCCTTGTAGCGCGGATGGGTGCCGATGAAGTCGGAGTCGTTCATCCAGAAATCGTAGATCGGCCGGCCGGACTGCATCTCGACCTCGATCTTGTCGACCAGCAGGCCCTCATCCATCAGGTCGTGATTGACCTGGATGCCGGTGATCTCGGCGAACGCCTTGGTCAGCGTCTTGGACTCGTATTCATGGATGTTGAGGATCTCGGAAACGCAGTTCACCTTCATGCCGGCGAACGGCTTGGCCGCCTTGATGAACCATTCCATTTCGGCCATCTGGGCGTCCTTCGACAGGGTCGAAGGCTGGAACTCGCTGTCGACCCACTTCTTGGCGGCATCCATCTGCTGCGCGTGGCCCGGCCGGCTGTTGATCAGGATGCCGCTGCCGGCCACCGCCGCTACCGCGGCACCCTTCACGACGTCGCGTCTCTTGACTTCCATGCTGTCCTCCCTCGTCCGGTCTGTGCCGGCTCGTTTTTGAAACGATCAATGTGGTTAAGCGTAGCGGAACATCGCTGTCCAGTACAGCAGGACCAGAATCAGCGGCGGCCACATGGTGGTGCCGCCGGTGAACCGGATCCAGACGATGTAGATGAAGGCCGAGCCGATCAGCGACACGAACAGCCGGTCGCCGCGCGTGGTCGGAAATCGCAGGATGCCCACGCGCGGGGTTTCCGGCCGGTAGATCGCCAGCAGCGTCATGACCGTCAGCAGGGCTGCGATCGCGATGAAGAAGGCGGCCGTGTACCAGTTCCAGGCCATCCAGCTCATGGCGAACTTCCTAGACCCGACCGAGGGCAAAGCCCTTGGCGATGTGGTTGCGAACGAACCAGATGACGATGGCGCCCGGGATCATCGTCAGCACGCCGGCCGCCGCCAGCAGGCCCCAGTCCATGCCGGCCGCGGAGTAGGTGCGGGTCATCACCGCGACGAACGGCTTGGCGTTGACCGTGGTGAGCGTGGTCGCGAGCAGCTGCTCGACCCAGGAGAACATGAAGCAGAAGAACGCGGCGACGCCGATGCCGTTGGCGATCAGCGGCAGGAAGATGCGCACGAAGAAGCGCGGGAACGAGTAGCCGTCGAGCGCTGCGGTCTCGTCGATCTCGCGCGGCACGCCGGAGATGAAGCCCTCGAGAATCCAGACCGCGAGCGGCACGTTGAACAGGCAGTGCGCGAGAGCCACCGCCCAGACGGTGTCGAACAGCCCGATCGAATAGTAGAAGTTGAAGAACGGCATCGCATAGACCGCCGGCGGCGCCATCAGGTTGGACAGCAGCCAGAAGAACAGGTGCTTGTCGCCGATGAACCGGTAGCGGCTGAAGGCGTAGGCGGCGGGCAGCGCCACGGTCACCGAGATCACGGTGTTCAGCAGCACGTATTCCAGCGAGTGCAGGAAGCCGAGATACCAAGCCGGATCGCTGAAGATGTGGCCGTAATTGGCGAAGCTGACATGGTGCGGCCAGAGCGACAGATGCGAGGTGATCTCGTCGTTGGTCTTGAACGACATGTTCAGCAGCCAGTAGATCGGCAGGAACAGCACCAGCAGATAGGTGGTGATGCCGATCGCCCGGCCGTTGACACGGAAGCCGGCCCTGGGCTGGTCGAGGCGGATGCCGAGGCGGCGCTGATCGTCTGCCATCACACGTCCTTGCGGCGGTCGAGCTGGGTCATGACGGTGAAGAACACCCAGCAGATCGTCAGGGTGATCAGGTTGTAGACCAGCGACATCGCGGCCGCGTTGCCGAGATCGACCTGACCGAGTGCGATCTTGACCAGATCGAGCGACAGGAAGCTGGTCGATTCGCCGGGTCCGCCGCCGGTGACGATGGCAGGCTCGGTGTAGATCATGAAGCTGCCCATGAAGCGCAGCAGCACCGCGATCACCAGCACCTTCTGCAGCTTGGGCAGCTCGATGTTGCGAAACACCGACCAGCGGCTGGCGCCGTCGATCCGGGCCGCCTGATAGAAGGCGTCGGGGATCGACTTCAGCCCGGCATAGGCCAGCAGCGCCACCATCCCGGTCCAGTGCCACACATCCATGACCACGATGGTGGCCCATGCCGAGGTCGGATCCTGGGTATCGTTGTAGGGGATGCCCAGATGGTTCACGACGTAGCCGAGCAGGCCGATGTCGGCGCGCGCGAAGATCTGCCAGATGGTGCCGACCACGGTGTAGGGGATCAGCAGCGGCAGCGCGATCAGCACCAGGCTGGCGCCGACGGTCCAGCCGTGGCGCGGAATGCAGATCGCCGCCGCGATCCCCAGCGGCAGCTCGATCGCCAGCACCACCAGCGAGAAGATCAGGTTGCGCACCAGCGCGCTCGCAAAGCGGCCGCCGATGTCGGTGGTCGGGTCAAGCAGGTTCTGGAACCAGGCGATGCCGTTGAAGAAGAAGTTGTTCTGCCCCATCGTGTCCTGGACGGAGTAGTTCACCACCGTCATCAGCGGCACCAGCGACGAGAACAGCACGAACACCAGCACCGGCACCACGAACAGCCACGCGCGGTTGTCGAGCGGCTTGTCCATCAGCGGACTCCTTCGATGCGTTCGTCGTCGACATAGACATGCAGCTGCTCGGGCTGCACGTGCAGCCACGCCTGCTCGCCGTCGAGCGTCGCGCCGTTCGGCAGCGTCGCCACCAGCTCGTGCGGGCCGAGCCCCGCGCGCACCAGTCGCCGGCGGCCGAGATCCTCGATCCGGCGCACCGTGACCGGCACTCCGGGCGGCCCGCCATCGATCGGGCGGATGGTCGCGTAGTCCGGCCGGAAGCCGAGCGCCACGCGGCCGTTCGTGGTCGGATAGCGCGCCGGCAGCGCGATGCTGGCCTCGCCGATCCGCGCCGACGCGCCGTCGATGGTCGCCGGCAGGAAGTTCATGCCGGGCGAGCCGATGAAGTAGCCGACGAAGGCATGCGCCGGCCGCTCGAACAGCTCGGCCGGCGTGCCGATCTGCAGCACCCGGCCATCGTTCATCACCACGACCTCGTCGGCGAAGGTCATCGCCTCGACCTGGTCGTGGGTGACGTAGATCATCAGCAGGTCGAGCGCCTGGTGCACGGCCTTGAGCTTGGAGCGCAGCTCCCACTTCAGCGCCGGGTCGATCACCGTCAGCGGCTCGTCGAACAGCACCGCCGATACGTCCGACCGCACCAGCCCGCGTCCGAGCGAGATCTTCTGCTTGGCATCGGCCGTCAGGCCGCGGGCGCGACGGTCCAGCACCGGCACCAGATCGAGCAGGCTCGCGATCTCCTCGACCCGCACGTTCGCGGCCCGCTTCTCCATGCCGCGGTTGCGCAGGGGAAAGGCCAGGTTCTCGCGCACCGTCATGGTGTCGTAGATCACCGGGAACTGGAACACCTGGGCGATGTTGCGGCGCTCGGTCGAAAGCCGGGTGACGTCCTGGTCGTCGAACAGCAGGCGGCCGTCGGACGGGATCACCAGCCCCGAGATGATGTTCAGCAGCGTGGTCTTGCCGCAGCCCGACGGCCCCAGCAGCGCATAGGCGCGGCCGTTCTGCCACACGTGGTGGATCGGCTTGAGCGCATAGCGGCGCTCTTCCGCCGGATCGCGGGTGGGATAGGCGTGGCCGATGCCGTCGAGGGTGATGCTGGCCATGGGTGCCGCTCCTCAGCGCGTGGCGGCGTAGGCGGCACCGGCATGCGGTGCGGCGGCGGCAATGGATGGCGGCTCCTCGGTGACGATGCGCCGGCCGGCCGCGTCGAACACGAACACGCCGGCCGGATCGACGCGCACCGCGGCGGCGGCGCCGGGGAGCCATTCATGCACGCCGAGCACCAGGCAGACCCAGGTGGCAAACCCGAGATCGACATGCACGAAGCTTTCCGAGCCGCTGATCTCGGTCACTGACACGCTGCCCTGGAAGACGCCGTCGGCGCCGGCATCGCTTTCCACCACGTCGGTATGCTCGACCCGGAAGCCGATCCGGTAGGCGCCGTCGGCAAGCGTCGAGGGCAGCAGCGCGCGCGGCAGCGGACGCCGGGCCGGCCCGAAGGCGACGCCGCCGCCGATCTCGATGTCGAGCTCGTTCAGCGGCGGGTCGGAAAAGACGCGGGCGGAGTCCAGCGTGTCGGGCTGGCGATACACCGACGGCGTCGGACCTTCCTGGGTCAGCCGTCCTTGCCAGAGCGTCGCGGTGCGGCCGCCGAGCAGCAGCGCCTCGGCCGGTTCGGTGGTGGCATAGACCAGGATCGCGCCGGAAGCCGCGAACAGCCGCGGCAGCTCCTCGCGCAGTTCCTCGCGCAGCTTGTAGTCGAGATTGGCGAGCGGCTCGTCGAGCAGCACCAGGTCGGCCTGCTTGACCAGTGCCCGCGCGATCGCGGTGCGCTGCTGCTGGCCGCCGGACAGCTCGGCCGGCAGGCGCTTCAGGTAGGGCTCCAGCCGCAGCACCCGGGCCGCCTCCGCCACCCGCGACTTGATCTCGGCACGCGACGTTCCCGCGACCCGCAGCGGCGAGGCGATGTTCTCGTAGACGCTCAGCGACGGGTAGTTCACGAACTGCTGGTAGACCATGGCCACCGAGCGGCGGCGCACGGCGATGCTGGCGACATCGGTGCCATGCACCATGATGCGGCCATGCGTCGGCCTGTCGAGGCCGGCCATCAGCCGCATCAGCGTGGTCTTGCCGCTGAGCGTCGGCCCGAGCAGCACGTTCATGGTGCCGCGCTCGAATGACAGGCTGACATCGTCGATGACGACGGCGTTGCCGGCGGTGAGCGTGACCCGCTCCAGCGCGATGCTCATGCGGCTGCCTCGTGCAGAGGCCCGGACAGCAGCGCCTCCATCGCCGTCGCCACCTCCGCGCGGCCCGCCGGATCCAGGCGCAGGCCGAGCTTGCTGCGGCGCCAAAGCACGTCGTCGCCGGACTGCGCCCATTCGTGGGAGGCGAGGTAGCGGAGCTCGGCGTCGGTCAGGCCGGCGCCGTAGTCGCGTCCGAGGTCGGCCGCCTGTGCGGCGTCGCCGAGCAGCACGCCCGCGCGCGTGCCGTAGGCGCGCAGCAGGCGCTGCAGCTGGGCGCGCGGCAGGAACGGGTAGCGCCGCGCCAGTGCGTCGAGCGCATCGCCGAACGCTTCCTTGGGAAAGTCGCCGCCCGGCAGCGCCGTCTGCCCGGTCCAGCCGGCCGCCCGGCTGGTCGCCGCCGGCAGATGCGGATCGAGCTTCTGCAGCACCGATTCCGCCAGGCGGCGATAGGTGGTGATTTTGCCGCCGAAGATGGTCAGCATCGCCGGGTCGCCCGCCTCGGCGACCAGCTTCAGCACGTAGTCGCGGGTCGCGGCCTGCGCCGCCGACCCGGAGGCCTGCTCGTGCTCGGCATAAAGCGGCCGCACGCCGGAATAGGTCCAGACCACCATCTCGGGTGTCACCGCGTGCTTCAGGTAGTCGCTCGTGGCGCGGCACAGATAGGCGATCTCCTCGTCGGAGGCGTGCACCTTGGCCGGATCGCCCTCGTAGTCGCGGTCGGTGGTGCCGATCAGGGTGAAGTCCTGCTCGTAGGGAATGACGAAGAAGATGCGCTTGTCGTCGTTCTGGAAGATGTAGCAGCCGTCATGATCGTACAGGCGCCGCACCACGATGTGGCTGCCCTGCACCAGCCGGATCGGCGCGCGGTTGTTGTCGCGCACCACCGACTGCACCACTTCGTCGACCCAGGGGCCGGCGGCGTTGATCAGCGTGCGCGCGCGGATGCGCGAGATGCCGCCGCCTGGGGTCTGCATCGAGAGCTGCCATTCTCCCCCGGCCTTCTCGGCCGACACGCAGCGCGTCCGGGTGGCGATCACGGCACCCATCGCGGCGGCGGCGGCGGCGTTCAGCACCACCAGCCGCGAATCCTCCACCCAGCAGTCGGAATACTCGAAGCCGCGGACGAACTCCGGCTTCAGCGGCCCGCCCATCGGATCGGTGCGCAGATCCACGACGCGAGTGCCGGGCAGACGCTTGCGGCCGCCGATATTGTCATACAGGAACAGGCCGAGCCGCAGCAGCCACCGCGGCCGCAGCTTGGCGTGATAGGGCAGCACGAAGCGCAGCGGCCAGACGATGTGCGGCGCGATGCTCCACAGCACCTCGCGCTCGCGCAATGCCTCGCGCACCAGGCGGAACTCGTAATATTCGAGATAGCGCAGGCCGCCATGGATCAGCTTGGTCGAGGCGGACGAGGTGCCGGAGCCGAGATCGTTCTGCTCGCACAGATACACCGACCGGCCGCGCCCGGAGGCGTCGCGCGCGATGCCGCAGCCATTGATGCCGCCGCCGATGATGGCGATGTCGTAGAGCTGATCTTCCGGCGCCAAGGCCATCGACGTCATCCCCGAACCCTGCGCGTTCTGTGCCGCGCTTGTTTCGTTTGCAACCGTCGCATGGGAGAACCGAACCTGCAAGCGCGCATTCGCGTCGGCCGCGTCAGACCGCGCCGTCGGTCTCGTCCGCTCCGGTCTCGATCACCTCGACATCGGCGTCGCGGCAGAGGGCGGCGAGCCCGGGATAGGGCAGCCGGTCGGTGATCAGGATGTCGATCTCCCGGAGCTGGGCGATCCGGACCGGCGCCCGGCGGGTGAACTTCGAGGAATCCGTCACCAGGACCACCTGGCGCGCGTTCTCGATGATCGCCCGCGAGACCTGCACCTCGCGCAGGTCGTAATCGAGCAGGGTGCCGTCGTCGTCGATCGCCGAGGTGCCGATGACCGCCACGTCGGCCTTGAACTGGCGGAACGCGTCGGCGGCGAGCTGGCCGATGATGCCGCCGTCGGTGGGCCGCATGGTGCCGCCGGCGATGATCACCTGCACCGCCTCGTTGCGATACAGCTCGAGCGCCACGTTCATGTTGTTGGTGACTACCAGCAGCCCGAGATGGCCGGCGATGGCGCGCGCCACCTCCTCGGTGGTGGTGCCGAGATTGAGGAAGATCGAGCTGTTGTCGGGGATCAGGGCGGCGGCGGCCTCGCCGATCCGGCGCTTCGCGGCCTGGGCCACCTGCTTGCGCGCCTCGTAGGTCAGAGCCTGCACGCCCTGGGCCACGATCGCGCCGCCATGCACGCGCGTGACCAGGCGCGCGTCGGCGAGGTCGTTGAGGTCGCGCCGGATGGTCTGCGGCGTGACGGCAAAGCGCAGCGCCAGCTCCTCGACGCCGATGCGGCCGGTTTCGCGCAGCAGGGCCGCGATGTCCTGCTGCCGGCGGGACAGGCCGCGCAGCGCCTGCTCGTCGATCAGCGCCACCTGCGCGCCAATGGCAGCACGAGCGCCGGCCCGGCGACAGGCTCAGCCGGCATCGGCGACACCCAGGTTGAAGGCCATGGAGATGCGCAGGCGGCTGCCGCGATAAGGGCGCACCTGATGGAACAGCCAGGAGGGGAACAGGAACAGCAGCCCCGGCCGCGGCCGGATGGTCTCGCCGCTGCCGGCGGACGCGCCGTCGGTGCCGGCGAACTTCATGCCCGGCGCATACATGCCGGGCGCCGGCCCGCGCGGATCGAGCATCTCGAACTCGCCGCCAAGCAAGGGATCGTCGGCGCAGCCGCCATCATCGACGTAGTAGGTGCCCGACCAGAAGGCGCCCGGATGGTAGTGGCAGATGTTGCCGTCGCCCGGCCCGTTCACGTTGGCCCAGGCCTGCACCACCCAGCGCGGGCGCAGCTTGCGGCCCTGCCGGTCGGCGACCATCTGCGTCGCCACCTGCTGCGCCAGCTCCAGCACCTCCCTCGCCTCCTGTCCGCCCCAGCCGGCGATGTCGCGATCGGAATGCCAGCCGCCGGCGTTGGAGGCCTGCACCGAGGGGGTCTGCGCCCGCCGCTCCAGGATGGTGGCGCGCAGCGCCTGGTTGCGCGCCTCCGCACCCGGCAGCAGCACGGCCGCGACCGGCGTCGCAAACAGCCCCTGCACCGCTATGTCCAGCTGCGGCATGGTTCGGCGGCTCCCTCCGACCGGCGCGTCCTGATGTTCGGATTGATCGCCGTTGGCGACATCATGAACGCGAAGCCGCCGGCGATCCAGACCCGCGGCGCGCTGCCTAGCCGGCGCGGCCGGACAGGATCTCGAGCACCCGCTCGCCGTAGCGCTCGAGCTTGGAAGCGCCGACGCCCTTGATCTCGTTCAGCGAGGCCAGGCTGCCCGGGCAGTCGGCGGCGATGTCGCGCAGGGTCGCGTCGCTGAAGATGACGTAGGGAGGCACCGCCTGGCCGCGCGCTTCCGCAAGCCGCCAGGCGCGAA
>CAXTZG010000104.1:0-12255 GCA_964248625.1 uncultured Acetobacteraceae bacterium
GGATACGGGTTTGACTAAACCGAAAATGCTCTAACGCTGCGCGACCTGAGCAAGATCCTGGCACTGCGTGGGATCGAGGTGAGCTACGAGGCCGTTCGCGACTGGGGGCGAAGCTGCTGCTTGTCATGGGCGATGAGCTGCGCAAGCGCCGGCATGGCTCCCGACACGGATCCGGCGTGACCTGGCATGTTGACGAAACCTGCCCGAAGATCCGCGGTCGCTGGACCTGCTTGTATTGGGCAATCGACCGGGACGGGAACCTGATCGACGCGATGCTGAGCGAGCACCGGGACATGCGGGCCAGGAAGGCGTTCTTCCGCTCGGCCAAAGCCACACCACGCGCTTCTGATCGGACCGGGTGACGATGGACGGCCATGGCTTCTACCCGATGGCGATCCGCACCGTGCTGGGCAGGACGGTTCACCATCGCACCAGCGCCTACCTCAACAACCGTCTCGAGCAGGACCCTTGCGGCATCAAGGGCAGGATCCGATGCAAGCCGCCATGGCAAAGGGGACCGTTGATTGCAGAAATGGGGCCGAGAGCAACAACGCATCCTGTCGCCGACGTATAGGCACTCCACCGGCTATCTTTTCACACAGCCTTGGTTGTGACCTTTGCCGCGCACGTGGATGGTTTGCCAGGCAGTACATGGGTTTTGAAACGCGCTCTAAAACCGAGCGGTCAACGTCGCTCGCGCTATGCCTGCTCCGGCAGCATGCGTCCCAGCGTTCCATCACGGGCGACCACGACATGATAGCTCGTACCCAGCAGGTGCAGCACGACGAGGCCGTAGACGAACCACTGGCCGACCAAGTGCACGCTGGTAGCCGTGTGACGGAGTGCTGGATGGTCGCCGAGGCCCGGCACCGTGAACAGCCCGAAGTAGCTGATCGGGAACCTTCCCGTGGCGCTCAAAAGGTAGCCGCTGATCGGCATCACCAGCAGCACCGCGTAGAGCAGCCAATGGTTCGTCCTGGCCAGCACGGCGACTGCGGCACCGATTCGACCGGCGAGCGGCGGTGCCGGATGCGTCGCACGCCAGATCAGCCGCAGCGCGATGATGGCGACGATCGTCAGGCCGATCGACTTGTGCAGGGTGTAGAGCAGGCCCCGCCAGGCGTTGCCGTCGTCCATGTTGGTCATGACCCAGGCAATCGGCAGGATCGACGCCATGAACAGGGCGGTGATCCAGTGGAACCACATCGCGGTCGCCGTGTAGCGGCCCTGCCTCGCCCTAAAACCGGTCTCGATCGCCATGGTGACCTCCCTAGCCCACAGCACGTTCGGCTGCCTTGGCATGGTTGCCAACCAGAGCAGGGCAGCAGGACCAGGGCAAGGCCGGGTCAGAGCTCAGACCCGGTTCTCGATCGGGCGGATCCTTGGGTGAACGGCGCCGGCCCGCTCATCCGTGCTTCCATCAATGGTCTTCCGGTCGCCGATCAACCCGTCTACGGATCGTCCGCCTGTCAGGCACCTTGTTGGGATAAAACGACAAGCCGACAGGCTGTTCGTCATCGCGGCATGCCACATCCACCGGGTTCTGTCAGCTCCCGCGCCAAAGTTCTGATCGTTCATGACAGGAGGCTGTCGGATCACGCGTTCTGCATCATCCCGAGTGTAACTCAGGCACCTCTTGCGAAGTGGAAGCGGCGGAGGGAGGCGGGGACGACTTGGTTGTGACAACGGCGGGGACGGAGGGAGTTCGCCGTGCTCTCGACAGAAGCGATGGATCGCGTCGTGGTTCTTGAAGCCATGCATCGGATCCTACCCTTGATACCGCGATGGTCCTGCTCGAGCCGGTTGTTGAAGTAGGCGCTGATGCGGTGGCGGACCGTCTTGCCCAGCACGGTGCGGATCGCTCTCGGGTAGGAACTATGGCCGTCCGTCGTCACCAGGTCAGGCCTGTACCCCATGACCGCAATGTCGCGGTGCTCGCTCAGCATCGCGTCGATCAGGTTCCCGTCTCGGTCGACCGCCCGGTAGAAGTAGCACCAGTGGCCGCGGACCTTCAGGTAGGTCTCGTCGACGTATCAGCTTGACGCGGTTCACGGCGCTTCGCGAACCGGTGCTTGCGGAGCTCATTGCCCATGATGGGCAAGAGCTTCGCCTCCCAGGCCCGGACGGCTTCGTAGCTGACCTCAATTCCACGCAGTGCCATGATCTCGCTCAGACCTCGCAGGGTCAGCCGATAGCAGAGCCGGCAGAACACCACCAAGGCGATGATGTCGCTGGGCAGGCAGGTCCGGTTCGATGCCGCCATTCCGCCGGCCGGCCACCTCCACCGCTGCTTCGTGTGTGATGACCACTTTGCATTCGGGTTTCATAGAAGAAGCTGCGGGACTACCTCGGCTTCTTCCACCCCGGAGTCCGACAAGAGCTTGGCGGCTAGGTCGTCAGTGAAGCAAGGGACGCCGGATCGCGCACCTGCGCCGAGTTCCGGAACTGGCGTGGGGACTGACCGACCTGCCGACTGAAGGACTCATAGAAGCGCGACAGCGAGTTAAAGCCGACTTCCAGGGCGATGGAGGTGACATCGCGTTTGGTCGACAGCAGCAGCTCCTGCGCCTTGTGCAGCCGACAACGGGTCAGGAACCCACCGATGGTCATGCCGGTCGCGTGCCGGAACACCGACATTGCGTAGTTCTCGTGCAGTCCGACCACCTTGGCGACGTCAGCAACGCGCAGCGGGCCGGCGGCATGGGCCAGCACGTGGCGGATCATGGCGATCACCTTTGCCGACTGTATCGGACACGGGATCGCGTCGGCCCGGACATCCGGCCGCGTCAAGTCGGTCCAACCGCGGCGGTCGATGCGACGCAGGCACAGGTCGAGCTCAGCGTGGTCAAGCTCAGACATCTGCGCGTCCCCGTCGACCAGGGCGTGGTGCAGCACGTCCAGGCGCGCGAGGTCCAGGCGCAGCGCAGCAGCGGCTCTCTTGCCGTCGCGGCAGGCGACGACCATGCCGCCGGCGAGGACCGCGAACTGCAGCCGCGTGCTTATCTTCAGCCCGAGGAACATCTCGATTGGCACGTAGATGCAGATGAAGCGGGTCTTCGGCGCCACGCGCACCGTCTGATGCGGGAACGCGCCCCAGAACAGCGCCAAGTCGTTGCTGCGCAGGGCCAGCTCGCGGCCCTGGAAGGCGTAGACCGTCTCGCCGCACAGCAGCAGGTTCAGCTCGACCTGGCTGTGCGTGTGCGGCTGCGCCATCGGCAGCATGGATCTCGACGGTCCGGCATGGAACCCGTCTTCCCGCACCCGAAATGGGTCGAACTCGTTGCCCATCATCCTCCCGATCATTTGGACCTTAGGATCCAGGATAAATCTATGCTGAAAGCGGATGACAGGAAAGCCGTTCCTTTCTAATGTTGCTTTCATGGTTGCCGGGGAACACCGGCCTTCGCCGCATAAGGGACCAGCTTGGGAGGAGCGTTTATGCTTTACCGGACATCCGGTCGATCCTCAGCCACGGCCAAAATCTGGCTGGCTGCCATCACTGCTCTGGGCATCGCGACCCCCGTGCTGGCGCGGGCCGCAACTCTGGTGTTCAACGCCGACACTTCCGATGCCGCGCCACGCGCCGCGTTCGAGGCGGTGGTCTCCAAGTTCAAGGCCGAGAATCCCGGCATCGACGTCCAGTTCAACGTCTACGACCACGAGAGCTACAAGCAGTCGATCCGCAACTGGCTGACCTCAGCGCCGCCGGACGTGGTGCTCTGGTACACCGGCAACCGGATGCGCCAGCTCTCGGGTGCCGGCCTGCTGGCCGATGTGAGCGACTTGTGGACGCCGGACATGAAGGCGCAGTTTCCGGCCAAAGCGGTGGAGAACACGACCGACCACGGCAAGCAGTACGGTGTCCCCTACAGCACCTACCAGTGGGGGATCTACTACCGCGCCGACATCCTGCAGAAGAACGGCATCAGCCCGATCGGCACCTGGGCCGACATGCTATCGGCCTGTGACAAGCTGCGCGGCGCCGGCCTGGATCCGATCGTGATCGGCACCAAGGACCTGTGGCCGACCGCCGGCTGGTTCGACTACCTCGACCTGCGCACGAACGGCTTCGACTTCCACCAGACCCTGATGGCCGGCAAGGTGGCCTGGACCGACCCGAAGGTGAAGGCGGTGTTCGCGCACTGGAAGGAGCTGCTCGACAAGAAGTGCTTCGTTCCCAACCATACCAGCCTGTCCTGGCAGGAAGCGCAGTCGCAGCTCTACCAGGGCACCGGGGCGATGATGCTGATCGGCAACTTCATCACCCAGAGCTTCCCGCCGGAGATGGCGCCGAAGATGGCGCTGAGCGACTTCCCCGCGATCACCCCGGGCCTGCCGCGTGCCGAGGAGGCGCCGGTGGAGTCGGTGCACATCCCAGCTGGCGCCAAGAACAAGGCCGACGCGCGCAAGTTCCTGCAGTTCATAATGCGCGCCGACGTGCAGACCATGATCAACCGCATCGAGAAGCAGATCCCCGAGAACACGCACGCCACCGTGCTCGACGACCGCTTCCTGCAGCAGGGGCAGACGATGCTGAACAGCGCCGCCGACCTGACCCAGTTCCTGGACCGCGACACCAGCGAGGACCTGGCGACCATCGCCATGAAGGGGTTCCAGGAGTTCATGGTGCGCCCGGCCCGGCTCGACCGGATCCTGGACGGGATTGAGCGCGCCCGCCAGCGCATCTACGGCCCGCTGCCGAGCTGAGCTGCCGGCTCAGGCAGGAGCAACGACAGGATGCAGGCTCCCATGGCATCATCTATCACCACGACGGCCTCTTCGTTCCGCGCTCCGCCGTTCGTGGGCGAGAGTTGGTGGCGCCGCCACCAGATGACGCTGACGCCAGCGATCCTGCTGGCGCCGGCCTGCCTGTTCTTCGCCGTGTTCGTGATCTGGCCGATCCTGGACTCGCTCTGGATCAGCCTGCACGACTGGGACGGCATCCACCCGATGCGCTACGTCGGCTTCGGCAACTACGCCGAGCTGCTGCACGACGACACCTTCTACACCGCCCTCGAGAACAACGTGTACTGGCTGCTGGCATACATGCTGGCGCCGGTATTCGGGCTGCTGCTGGCGCTGTTCCTGAACCAGACCATCCGCGGCATGCGGTTCTACAAGTCGCTGTTCTTCTTCCCGTTCGTGATCAGCCAAGTTGTCGTCGGCCTGGTGTTCAGCTGGTTCTTCAACGTCAAGTTCGGGCTGCTGAACGTCGTGCTGCACGCCGTCCACCTGCCCAGCGTGGCGCTGATGGAGAACGAGAACTGGGCCACGGTCGGGGTGATCATCGCCGGGCTGTGGCCGCAGACCGCGTATTGCATGATCCTGTACCTGACCGGCCTGACCGCGATCAATCCGGAGCTGGTGGAAGCGGCAAGGCTGGACGGCGCATCGGGCTTCCGGCTGTTCCGTCACGTCATCCTGCCGCAGCTCAGGCCGGCGACCTTTATTGCGGTGGTGGTGTGCGTGGTCGGCGCGCTGCGCTCGTTCGACCTGGTGTCGATCATGACCAAGGGCGGCCCGTTCGATTCCTCCACCGTGCTGGCCTACTACATGTACGACCAGACCTTCCACTCGTTCCGCTACGGCTACGGCGCCGCCATCGCCACCGTGCTGTTCCTGCTGATGGACGTCTACATCGCCTTCTTCCTGTGGTCGCTGCTGCGGCGGGAGCGGGCATAGCCATGTTTCCCGCACCGATCGAGGAGGCCGGTCCGCTCGGACGCTTCGGCTACAAGCTGGCGGTGCCGGTCGTGCTGGTGATCTGGCTGCTGCCGCTGCTGGCGATCGCGCTGACATCGATCCGCTCGCTGGAGGATCTGTCGCGCGGCAACTATTGGGGCTGGCCCGACAAGATCATGGCCGTGCACAACTACCGCGCGGTGTTCACCAGCTCGCCGATGGGCCGCTACCTGCTCAACAGCGTGATGATCACCATACCCGCCGTCGCCGGCACGCTCGCCCTGTCATCGATGGCGGGCTACGCGCTGGCCAAGTTCAGGTTCCGTGGCAACATCTTGCTGTTCGCCATCTTCATCGGCGGCAACTTCGTGCCGTTCCAGGTGCTGATGATCCCGGTCCGCGACCTGATGATCCACGTGATCCCGCTCTACGACACCATCTGGGCGCTGGTGCTGTTCCACATGGCGTTCCAGACCGGGTTCTGCACGCTGTTCATGCGCAACTTCATGCGCGAGCTGCCTGACGCGCTGGCCGAGGCGGCGCGGCTCGACGGGGTAAGCGAGCTGCGCATCTTCTGGCACATCGTGCTGCCGCTGGTGCGCCCGGCGCTGGCGGCACTCGCCGTGCTGGTCTTCACCTTCATCTGGAACGACTACTTCTGGGCGCTGGTGCTGGTGCAGTCCGATAGCGCCCGCCCGGTGACCGCCGGGCTGCAGGCGCTGAGCGGCATGTGGCTGGCCTCCTGGCAGCTGATGTCGGCGGGCGCCCTGATCGCCGCGGCGCCGTCGGTGCTGCTGTTCTTCCTGATGCAGCGCCACTTCGTGACCGGGCTGACGCTGGGAGCCACCAAGGGATGACCATGCCACCTGTTCTGCGCCTGGACGGCGCGCACGTGACGTTGCTGCTGCTGCCCCGCGGCTCCAGCCCGGAGATCGCGTACTGGGGGCCGCGCCTGCCGGACGGGCTGGACCTTTCGGTCCTGCCGGCGCTGCGCAGCCGCGCGGTCGCCAACAATGCCCTCGACCAGGACCATACCGACGCGCTGCTGCTGCCCACACTCGGCGCCGGGCCAATGCGTCAGCCGGCCTTCGCCGCGGTTCGCGACGACGGGCGCGACTGGACCGCGGAATTCCGGCTGGAGGCGGCGGATCATGACGGGACGACGCTGACGCTCCGGCTGGAGGACCCGGTGGCGCGGCTCGGCTGCGTGATCCGCCTCGGCCTTGCGCCGGACGACGACGTGCTCACCCAGAACTGCACGGTGGTGAACCGCGGCGACGCCCCGCTCCGCGTGGAGCATCTCGCCGCCGGCGGCGTTCTGTGGCCGCAGGGTGCTACGGAGCTGCTGTGCTTCGACGGCCACTGGGGCCATGAGTTCACCGAGCGGCGCATGATGCTGGAGGGCGGCCGCTTCACGGTGGAAAGCCGACGCGGCCGCGGCTCGCACGAACACGTTCCCGCCCTGATCGGCGGCTGGCCCGGCTTCGACGAGGATGCCGGGCTCGTGCACGGGGTGCAGCTTGGCTGGAGCGGCAACCACCGCATCACCGCCGAGCGGCTGGAGGATGGGCGCAGCCTGGTGCTGGCCGGCCTGCTGCTGCATCCGGGCGAGCAGATCCTCCAGCCGGGAGAGTTGCTGGACGCCCCGACCGTTTACGCCACCCTGTCCGAGACCGGGCTGAACGGGCTGTCGCAGCGCTTCCACCGCCACATCCGCCGCCACGTGCTGCCGTTCTCGGCAGAGGCAATCCCGCGCCCGGTGACGCTGAACACCTGGGAGGGCAACTACTTCGACCACGACTTGGCCACGCTCAGGGCGCAGGCGGATGCCGCCGCCGCGCTCGGCATCGAGCGCTTCGTGCTCGATGACGGCTGGATGCAGGGCCGCCACCACGAGCGCGCCGGGCTCGGCGATTGGGTACCCGATCCCGGCAAGTACCCTGACGGCATCGGCCCGCTGGCCGAGCACGTCGTCGGTCTGGACATGCAATTCGGACTGTGGGTGGAGCCGGAATGTGTCAACCCGGACAGCGACCTGCATCGGGCCTTTCCCGACGCGGTGCTGCATGTCGAGGGGCGCCCGCTGCGCACCGCGCGCCGGCAGCTGGTGGTCGACATCACCCGGCCGGAGGTCGCGGCGCGGATCGAGAGCCAGATCGACGCGCTGCTGCGTGCCCATCCGATCGGCTATCTGAAATGGGACATGAACCGCGACCTCGTTGCGGCCGCGAGCCGTGATGGGCGCCCCGCCTACCACCGCCACGTGCTGGCGCTGCACGCGATGATCGACCGCCTGCGTGCGGCGCATCCTCGTCTGGAGATCGAGAGCTGCGCGTCCGGCGGCGGCCGACCAGACCTCGGCATGCTGCGTCGCACCCACCGCGTCTGGACCTCGGACTGCACCGACGCACTCGACCGCATCGCCATCCAGCGCGGCTTCCTGCGGCTGTATCCGCCCGAGGTGATGGGTGCCCACGTGTCGGCCAGCCCCAACCACCAGACCGGGCGTGTGCATGCGCTCGGCTTCCGCGCCGCCGTCGCGTTGTTCGGCCATCTCGGGGTCGAGCTCGACCCGCTGCGCATGGACGAGGCCGAGCGCGTCGAGCTCGCCGGCTGGATCGCGCTGCACAAGCGGCTGCGCCCGCTGCTGCACGGGGGCCTGCACGTCGCGGTGCCGAAGCGGGCCGGCCGCGAGACGCGCGGGGTCGTGGCCGAGGATCGCCGCAGCGCCGCCTGGTGCGTGATGCAGACCGCGAGCGCCGACCGGCGCATCCCGGCGCCGTTGCGCCTGCCCGGCCTCGACCGCCAAGCCCGCTACCGGATCCGGGCGCCCCGGCCGCAAGCGCTCCCAGCGCGGGCCACGGAGGCGCACCGGCAGCTGTTCGAGGACGGGTTGGTCGTTCCGGGCGCGCTGCTTGAGGAGGTCGGCCTGGTGCTGCCGCAGATGCAGGCCGAGAGCGCCCTGGTGCTCACCCTGGACGCCGAGGACTAGCACCGATGTCGGACGTCCAGCTCAGCCATATCGTCAAGCGCTTCGGCGACCACGAGGTCATCCACGACCTGGACCTCCACGTGGCGCCGGGCGAGTTCTGCGTGTTCGTCGGGCCGTCTGGCTGCGGCAAGAGTACGCTGCTGCGCATGATCGCCGGGCTGGAAAAGATCAGCGACGGCACGCTCAGCATCGGCGGCCGCGACATGACGCGCGTGCCGCCGGCCAATCGCGGCATCGCCATGGTGTTCCAGTCCTACGCGCTCTACCCGCATATGACGGTGGGAGAGAACATCTCGTTCGGCCTGCGCATGAGCGACATGCCGAAGGCGGAGATCGAGCGCCGCGTTGCCGCCGTCGCCGGCACGCTGGAGCTGACGCCGCTGCTCAAGCGCCGCCCGTCGCAGCTTTCGGGCGGTCAGCGGCAGCGGGTGGCGATCGGCCGCGCCATGGTGCGCGAGCCGGTGGTGTTCCTGTTCGACGAGCCGCTGTCCAACCTCGACGCGGCACTGCGGCTGCAGACTCGGGTGGAGATCCTGCGCCTGCACCGCCAGCTCGGCGCCACCATGATCTACGTCACCCACGACCAGGTCGAGGCGATGACCATGGCCGACAAGATCGTCGTGCTCAGCGCCGGCCGGATCGAGCAGGTCGGCACGCCGCTGGAGCTGTACCACCGGCCGGACAACCTGTTCGTCGCCGGCTTCCTGGGCTCGCCACACATGAACTTCCTCGCCGCGACGCTGGTGCCGGACGAGGCGGGCGTCGCGGCGCGGCTTGCCGGGGGCAGCCTGAGCTTCGCGTTGCCGGACGCGCCGCGCGGCGAGGCGACCCTGGGGATACGGCCCGAGCACCTGCGTCTGCTGCGCCGCGGAGAGGAGGGCGCCGGCCTGGTCCTGTCGGCGACGGTGGACCTTGCCGAGCACCTGGGCGCGGAAACCATCCTGCACCTGACCGCGTCCGACGGCACTGCGCTGCTGCTGCGCACCGAGGGGCTGGCACGCGAAACCATGGGCGACGCCGTGCAGGTCCTGGTCGTGCCGGAAGCCTGCCACCTGTTCGCGCCGGACGGCCGCACGCTGTTGAACGGCAGCCAGGGCTGACTAGGGCCGCCCGAGATCCAGGAGAGTCAATATGCTGGGCATCTGCTACTACCCGGAACAGTGGCCCGAGGCCTGGTGGTCCGAGGACGCGCGGGCGATGCGCACAATGGGCATCACCCACGTCCGGATCGGCGAGTTCGCCTGGAGCCGGATCGAGCCGGAGCCGGGCCGGCTCGACTGGGGCTGGCTCGACCGCGCGCTCGACGTGCTGGGCCAAGCCGGCCTGCGCGTGGTGCTGGGCACCCCGACCGCGACGCCGCCGCGCTGGCTGGTGCTGCGCCATCCCGGCATCCTGCCGGTCGATGCCGACGGGCGCGTGCGCGGCTTCGGCTCGCGCCGCCACACCAGCTTCTCCTCGCCCGACTGGCAGCGCGAGTCCCGCCGCATCGTCGAGCTGCTGGCGGAGCGCTACGGCGAGCATCCGGCGATCGTCGGCTGGCAGGTGGACAACGAGTTCGGCTGCCACAACACCGTGCTGTCCTACGGCCCGCACGACGTCGCGGCCTTTCGCGACTGGCTGCGCGCACGCTACGGCGAGGTCGCCACCCTGAACGCGCGCTGGGGCAACGTGTTCTGGTCGATGGAAGCCGGCAGCTTCGACGAGATCGACGCGCCGGTGGGTGCGGTGACCGAAACCAACCCGATCGCCCGGCTGGACTACCGGCGCTTCAGCTCGGATCAGGTCGCGGCCTACGGCGCCATGCAGGCGGAGATCCTGCGCGCCCGTTCGCCCGGCCGCTTCGTCACCCACAACTTCATGGGCTTCTTCGCCGAGTTCGACCATTGGAAGGTTGGGCGCGACTACGACGTCGTCAGCTGGGACTCCTATCCGCTCGGCTTCCTTGAACGGTTCTCTTTCGAAGACGCCGAGCGCGCCAGATGGGCGGAAACCTCCCTGCCCGACATCGCCCCGTTCCATCACGACCTCTACCGCGGCGTCGGGCGCGGCCGCTGGTGGGTGATGGAGCAGCAGCCCGGGCCGGTGAACTGGGCCCGGCACAACCCGGTGCCAAAGCCGGGCATGGTCCGCCTGTGGAGCTGGGAGGCGCTGGCGCACGGGGCCGAGGTGGTCAGCTACTTCCGCTGGCGCCAGACACCATTCGCGCAGGAGCAGATGCATGCCGGGCTGCAACGGCCGGACCGCAGCCTGTCGGCCGGCGGTGGCGAGGTCGGGACCGTGGGACGCGAACTGCACGACCTGCTGATGAGCCTGGGCACGGAAGCCCTGCCGGACAGCCAGCGTGCGACGGTGGCTTTGGTGCTTGACTACGAGAGCCTCTGGATGGCTCAGATCCAGCCGCAGGGGGCCGACTTTGACGCGCTGCTGCTGCACTACCGCTGGTATGAGGCGGTCCGTTGCCTCGGCCTCGACGTCGACATCCTGCCGCCCGGCGCGCCGCTCGACAGCTATGCGGCCATCCTGGTGCCGTCGCTGATGGCCATCACGCCGGACGCGATACAGGCCTTCGCCGCCACGGAGGCCGTTCTGCTGTTCGGGCCGCGCAGCGGGTCCAAGACGACAGACTTCGCGATCCCTGAGACCCTGCCGCCGGGTCCGCTCCAGTCCCTGCTGCCGGCCCGGGTGACGCAGGTGGCTTCGCTGCCGTACGGGCTGCGTTATCGGGTCGCGGGCGAAGGGGTGCAGGGACAGGCTGAGCGCTGGCGCGAATGGCTGGAGCCCCGCGACGGCGCGGCCTGCATCGCTCGCTATGACGACGGCAATCCCGCCATCATCCGCCACGGCCGCGTCCTGTATTGCGGCGCATGGGCGGACGAGCCGCTCCTGTCCGCCCTGGTGCGTCACGTCCTGCGCGACCTGGCCGGGCTGCCGGTCGTGGAGCTTCCGGTCGGCGTTCGTCTGCGTCGGCGCGACAGCCTGTGCTTCGCGTTCAACTATGGCGACGAGCCGTGGGCCATATCCGGCTCGCCGGCGCTCCTGTTCGGGACCGACCCGCTCGCACCACAGGAGGTGGCCTGCTGGCGGATCTCTTAGCGCAGCGTCTAACGGTTCTGTCAGCACTCGCGCCAGTGTTCCGATTGATCTTCATAAGAACCTGCTGGAACACATGTTTGCACGATCCCAAGCTCGGGCGCCTCTCGCAAAGCGGAAGCGGTGGATGAACGCGGAGGCAAACTGGTTATGACGACGGCAGAAAGGGGGAGATCTTGGAATTCGCCGCGCTCGCGGCAGAAGCAACGAGCCGCGTCATGGTTCTTGAAGCCGCGCATGCCGCGGATCCTGCCATTGATGCCGCGATGATCCTGCTCGAGCCGGTTGTTAAGGTAGGCGCTGGTGCGATGCCGGGCCCCCTTGCCCAGCACGGTGCGGATCGTCCTTGGATAGAAGTCGTGGCACCCCATTGCGACCTGATCAGGCTCGAAGCCCACAGTTGCTTTAGCCGGGCGAAAGAAGGCCTTCTACCAGGGCTCTCCGAGCAGAACCTATCGATCTTTCCAGTGCCGAAGAGGCGCAGGCCACCT
>CAXTZG010000105.1:0-11937 GCA_964248625.1 uncultured Acetobacteraceae bacterium
CGGGCATGCCGGAGAGCCACGCATGACCGATGTCACACGCCGCACCCTGTTTGGCACCGGTGTGGGGCTCGCGGGCGTCGGGCTGATCGCGCCGGCGCTGGCCGCCACGGCGGGCGCGCAGCAGGAGCCGCAGGCGCTGCGCGGCAGCCTGCAGGACGGCAAGGTCACGCTGCCGCCGCTGCACCAGGCGAGCGAGCAGAACGGCCAGGTGCCGAACCCGATGCCGCCGGGCAGGCGCCTCGGCATCGCGGTGGTGGGGCTGGGCGCGCTGGCGCTCGAGAACATCATCCCCGGCTTCGGCGAAGCCAAGTCCGTGCGGCTCGCAGGCCTGGTAAGCGCCAGCATGGACAAGGCCCGGGCTGTCGCCGCGCAGTACGGCGTGCCCGAGAAGGGGCTCTACACCTACGACAGCTTCGACCAGATCCGGAACAACCCCGACATCGACATCGTCTACATCGTGCTGCCCAACGCTCTGCATGCGGAGTTCACCATCCGTGCCGCGCACGCCGGCAAGCACGTGCTGTGCGAGAAGCCGATGGCCGCCACGGTGGCGGAAGCGCAGTCGATGGTGGATGCGTGCCGGCAGGCGGACCGCAGGCTGATGATCGCCTACCGGCTGCAATACACGCCCGAGCATCGCACGATCATCGACATGGCCCGCAACAAGGCGTTCGGCCCGGTGCGGATGATCGAGGCGGTGAACGGGCAGAACGACGCGCCGAACGGCCAGTGGCGGCAGATCAAGGCGCTGGCCGGCGGCGGCTCGCTGCCCGATGTCGGGCTCTACTGCCTGAACGCGTTCCGCTACATCACCGGCGAGGAGCCGGTCGAGATCACCGCGCGCATGACCCGGCCGGCGGACGATCCGCGTTTCCGCGAGGTCGAGGACATCGCGATGTTCAGCCTGCGCTTTCCCAGCGGCGTCGTCGCCAGCGGCACCTCGGCCTACAGCTTCCACGAGAGCCGGTTCCTGCGCGTGCATGCCGAGACCGGCTGGTTCGGGATGGACCCGGCCTTCGGCTACGACAACCTGACCCTGGCCATCAGCCGCAAGGCCGGCAAGGCGAGCAGCAACGAGATGCGGCGCTTCTCGCCCAAGAGCCAGTTCGCGCAGGAGATGGACGCGTTCGCCGCCTCGCTGCATGCCGGGCAGGAGCCGCATACGCCAGGCGCCGAGGGCCTGCAGGACATGAAGATCATGGCCGCGATCTACCAGGCGGCGAACAGTGGCGGCGTCGTCACCCTGCCGTTGGTGAGCGGCCTCGACACCACCCGCGGTCCGTGGCCGCAGGCGCTCGGCGCCTTCGTGCCGGCCTGAGCCCGGGCGTCCGTGCGACGGCGCGCCCGTATCGGGATCACAAGGCCAGAGTGCTGGAACCACGGGAGCACCGGGCCCTTATGCACCCTCATCTGATGGACGCCATGATGCCCGACCTCTCGTCAGCACTTCGACGCCGGACCCTGCTCACCGGAGCGGCGGCCGCCTCCCTCGCGGCGGCGACGGGCGCGCGGGCGGCGGGCGGCGCTGCGCTCGAGCTGGTCGCGACCTTCACCAACCCCAGGCAGGTGACGGGCGTCGCGGTGTCGAGGACCGGCCGCATCTTCGTCAACTTCCCGCGCTGGGAGGAGGATGTCGCGATCTCGGTTGCCGAGGTGTCGACCGGCGGCGCGCTGAAGCCCTATCCGGATGCGGGCTGGAACGCGTTCCGCGCCGGCGATGCGGCGGCGGCCCAGCCCGGACAGAGCTTCGTCTGCGTGCAGAGCGTGACGGTCGACGCGCAGGACCGGCTCTGGGTGCTCGATCCGGCAGCGCCCGGCCTGAGCTTCGAGGTGACGGGCGGGCCGAAGCTGCTTTGCATCGACCTCGCCACCAACACAGTGAAGCGCGTGTATCGCTTCGGCCCCGACGTGGCGCCGCAGGGCAGCTACCTGAACGACATCCGCTTCACCGCCGACGGCGGGCGCGCGGTGCTCACCAACTCCGGCGCGCCCGGCTGCCTGACCACCTTCGATGTCGAGAGCGGCGTGGCCCGTCGGGTGCTGGTGGGTCATCCGAGCACGCAGTTCGACAAGAGCGTGACCATCACCGTCAGCGGCAAGCCGCTGCGCCGGCTCGACGGGGAGCCCGCGCATTTCTCCGCCGACGGCATCATGCTGGACGGCCACGACCAGTATGCGTACTGGCAGGCGACGACCGGCAGGACGATGTACCGGGTCCCGGTGGCTGCTCTGTTCGACCGCTCGCTGAGCCCGAGCCAGCTCGGCGCGCAGGTGCATGTGGCGGCACAGACCTTTGTGACCGACGGCTACTGGTTCAGCCGGCGGAGCGGCATGCTGGTGACCGCCGCCGAGGATTTCGCGGTCAGGCGGATCGGCGCAGATGGCCATGCCACCACCCTGGTGCAGGACCAGCGGCTGCTCTGGCCGGACAGCATGGCCGAGGGCCCGGACGGCGCCATCTACGTCACTGCCTCGCA
Organism: uncultured Acetobacteraceae bacterium; assembly: GCA_964248625.1. Lineage (GTDB taxonomy): Bacteria > Pseudomonadota > Alphaproteobacteria > Acetobacterales > Acetobacteraceae > Lichenicola. The sequence continues at coordinate 2,478 of CAXTZG010000105.1, forward strand.
CATCCCCGAGATGAAGGCCTGGCAGGGGCCGGGCATCTCGCAGACGCAGCTGTTCCGCTTCCATCCGGCCTGAGGCCGGCGACCTTTTTCCAGTCAGGACACGCGATGATCAAGGCCACAGGCTACGCCGCCCAGCATTCCTTCAGCCGCCTCAAGCCGATCGAGTTCGAGCGGGACGACCCGAAGACGAACGAGGTCGAGATCGAGGTGCTGTTCTGCGGCATCTGTCATTCCGACATCCACCAGGTGAAGAACGAGTGGTCGAACACCGTCTATCCCTGCATGCCGGGACACGAGGTGGTCGGGCGCGTCACCCGGGCGGGAAGTGCCGTCAGCCGGCACAAGGTGGGCGACCTGGTGGGTGTCGGCTGCATGATCGACAGCTGCCGCCAGTGCGAGCCGTGCCACGAGCACGAGGAGAACTACTGCGAAGGCCCCAACAGCTGGCTCGCCACCTATAACGGCCCGATGGTGCCGGCCAAGATGGCGCCGACCAAGAGCAACATGTACGGCCACGACAACAGCTATGGCGGCTATTCCAGCGTCATGGTGGTGGCCGAGGATTTCGTGCTGAAGATCCCCGCGGGTTTGAAGCCGGAGGTCGCGGCGCCGATCCTGTGCGCCGGCGTCACCACCTACTCGCCGCTGCGGCACTGGGGGGTGAAGGCGGGCGACGCGGTCGGCATCGTCGGCTTCGGCGGGCTCGGCGACATGGCGGCCAAGCTCGCCCGGGCGATGGGTGCCGAGGTGACGCTGTTCACCAGCACGCAGGAGAAGCTCGCCGAGGCGCAGCGCTTGGGCGTCAAGGCCGTGCTGTCGAGCGACAAGGCGGCGATGTCGGCCTCCAAGAACAGCTTCGACTTCATGCTCGACACCATTCCCGAGAAGCACGACGTCAACCCGTATGTGACGATGCTCAAGCGCAACGCGACGCTGGCGGTGGTCGGCGCCATCGAGCCGCTGGCGCCCGAGAACAACCAGGAGCGCGCGATGCATCGCAAGAGCGTCGCCGGCTCGCTGATCGGCAGCATCGCCGAGACCCAGGAGGTGCTGGATTTCTGTGCCGAGCATGCGATTGGCCCCGACATCCAGATCATCCCGATCCAGGAGGTCAACCACGCCTATCGCCAGGTCGAGAAGGGCGACGCCCGCTTCCGCTTCGTGATCGACATGGCCTCCCTGAAGCAGGAAGACGCCGCCTAGATCAGAACAAGCGCGGGTCCGGGGGGCGCCTGCCCCAGGCGGGTCCAGGGCAGCGCCCTGGCCTTATCGCCGCTGCGGCGGCAGCGCCTGCTCCTGCACCGGCCCCGTCGGCGCCAGCTGCATCGGCCCGTTATCCCCGCCCGGCGACGCCCCATAGCCCGGCGCCGCCGGCGCCGCGCCCTGCGGCCCGAACCGCATCAGCGCCGAGCGCAGCGGGTCGGCGCCCGGATTGTTGACCCGCATCGTCACCACGATGTCCTCCGGTCCCACCGACTGGCCGTAATAGGCGCGGTTGCCGACGCTGTCGGCGCTCATCATGCTGCCCTGCAGGGAGATGCCGGCGAACAGTCCCTTGGTCTTCTCGACCGCGACGATGTCGGCGCGCAGCGCTGCCGTGGTGGAGCCTTCCATGCCCGCACCCAGGGTCGCGAAGGCGATGGAGGCGTCGGCGCCGATCTTGAACTGGCTGTCGAGCACCGCGGTCAGGCCCTTGTGGGTCATGATGAACAGCATGATCTCGGCGTCCTGGATGCCGGCCTGCAGCCCGAAGCTGCCGGAGCCCATCGAGTAGAAGGCCGGCGCCGACCAGGAGCCGTTGGCGTCGCGCGACAGCAGCACGCAGCCGCCGCCGGAGCCGCCGAAGATGAAGCTCATGCGGAAGATGCTGGGGCAGATGATGACGCCCTTGGCGCGCGACAGGAAATGCTGCGCTTCGCCGCCGTTCTGACGCCAGGCCAGCACGTCCTGCGCTGCCAGGGTGGCGCGGTCGACGAGTTCCTGCTGCTGCTGCTGACGTTCGGACTGGGCCACCGCATCGCCGCCGCAGGCTCCGAGCAGCGTGCCGGCGAACAGGGCCGGGACCAGCAGCAGCCTGTTGGCTGCGTTTCGCAAGCGCATTCCGGTGTCCCTTGACGTGTCGCACGACTCGACGGGGAAACTACGTCAAAACAATGGTCTGCGCTACGAGCTTCGCGCGCGCTCGCATCTGCGGTCAGTTCAGCGCGATGCGGGCCGCTTCCGACAGCGCCGCTGCCACGCCAGGGGCTGCGGCCAGGATCGGGATGCCGCGCTCCAGCCCGCCGTTGCGCAGGAAGGGCGAAACCATCGCCCCCGCCTCCGACAGGATGCTCAGCGCCGCCGCCACGTCCCACAGGTTGATGTAGAGCTCGATGTAGCCGTCGAGCCGGCCGGCCGCGACGTCGGCCAGCGCCATGGCGCCCGAGCCGCCGGACCGCGGCATCGCGCCGAGCGCCATCACCCGGTCGACGGTGGCGACGAAATCCTGCCGCGACACCTTCGGGCTCCAGCCGACCTCGACCATCGCCCGCGCGGGATCGGTCATCGACGAGACCCGGATCGGCTGGCCGTTCAGGGTGGCGCCGGCGCCTTGCAGGGCGGCGAAGGTCTCGCCCAGCGCAGGCGCCGCCAGGATGCCGGCCACCGGGCGGTCGTCCTGCAGCAGCCCGAGCGACACGCACCAGCGGTTGCGGCCGCGGGCGTAGTTCGAGGTGCCGTCGATCGGGTCCACCACCCAGCGCAGCGCGCCGCTCCGGGTGCGGCCGGTTTCCTCGCCCATGAACCCGTCCTCGGGAAACAGCGCGCCGATGCGCTCGGCGATCATCGCCTCGACGGCGCCGTCGGCCTCGGTCAGCCAGTCCTGTGCGCTCTTCTGGGTGGCGGCGGGACCGCCGGAAGGCGGGCGCATGCGCATCGCCAGTGCTGCCGCCTCGGCGACGATGGACTGGGCCGCCTCGAAACGGCGGGAAAGTGCTTCGGACGGATCGGACGCTGGAACCATGGGAGGCAGCCTCGCACGCGATGCCCCACGCGAGCCAGACCCCCCGGACGGCGGCGCTATTCGACCCGGAGTGCTGCCCGCAGCGAGGCGGTGATCGCCGGATCCTCGAGTGCCGCCAGGCGGGCGGCGGCCAGGGTGGCGAAGCGGTGGGTCAGTGCTCGCCGCGTCGCCGGGGCCAGCCTGTGCACCGGCGCCTCGCGCAGCAGGTCGGCTTCCGCGGTGACGCCCTGCGGCAGGCAGTGCGGCCCGATGCAGGCGACCATCAGCCCGACATCGTCGGGCAGCAGCGCCTGCGGGAAGCCGTCATCGACCGCGAAATACAGCGCGTCGCAGAACGGGCGGTATTCCGGCCATTTCCCGTCGGCGAGAAAGTCGCGCGGGCCGGACTTGACCTCGATGCAGGCGAACCCGCCATCGGGTCGCAGCCCCAGCATGTCGGCGCGCCGTCCGTTCGGCAGCGGCACCTCGTGCAGCACCACCCAGCCGAGCTGGCCGCAGAGACGGGCTGCCGCCCGGCGGATGGCGAGCTGGTTCTCCGGCAGCGCGATCGGACGCAAGCCGCAAGACAGGTCGGGAGGGATGCTGTCCATGGCCGGGTTCTGCCGCCTTCCGGGCTGCCGTCGCAAGTGGAATTGCGAGGCCGGCGAACCAAGCGCGCCGCCAGGGCTTTCAGCACCATCATGATCGCAACACGGTTCTCGGTCGCCACCCACATCATGCTGCTGATGGCTTCCGACCCCGTCGGACGTCTCACCAGCCCGCGCATCGCCGGCAGCGTGAACACCAATCCCGTCGTGGTGCGGCGGATCATGCGCCTGCTGGCGCGCGCCGGGCTGGTCCGGGTGCGGCGCGGCCAGGGCGGTGCCTCGCTCGGCCGCGAAGCGGAGCGGATCACGCTGGACGACGTTTGGCGGGCAATGAACCCCACTCCGGCGCCGCCGCTGCTGCCGCTGCATGCCAGGCCCGATCCGGATTGCCCGGTCGGCAGCCAGGTGCCGTGGCTGCTGACCGAAACGTTCTCGGGTGCTGAGACCGCGATGCGCGGCGCGTTGGCCGGCACCTCGATCGCCGACATGATCGCTCGCCTGCGGGTGCGGTCGCGCGATTGGAACGCGGCACTGCCCTCGCCGGCGATCGCCCTGCCCGAGCCGGGCTGATCGTCGCCCCGGCGGACCGCAGGGCGACCTTGCGCATGCGGAACGGCTGGCAACGGCTGCGCAACGGGCGACGTTGCTTGCCGACACTGACGATCGACCAGGAGCAGGACCGATGAGCACGCAGAACCAGTATGCCATGCAGGATCCCACCAAGCAGTATCCGCAGCCGAAGTTCGACGAGCAGCCACAATCGGCTCCCGGTCTGGCCAAGGACATGGATCCCAAGCCCGACCATGGCGAAGACAGCTACAAGGGCTTCGGACGGCTCGCCGGCCGCAAGGCGCTGATCACCGGCGCAGATTCCGGCATCGGCCGCGCCGTGGCGATCGCCTTCGCGCGCGAGGGCGCCGACATCGTGCTGAGCTATCTGCCCGACGAGGAGCCGGACGCGCAGGAGGTGGTGGCGCTGATCACCCAGGCCGGTCGCACGGCGGTGACGGCACCGGGCGACATCTCCGACGAGGCGTTCTGCAAGACGCTGGTCGCCACCGCGCAGAAGGAGCTCGGCGGCCTCGACATCCTGGTCAACGTCGCCGGCAAGCAGACCGCGGTGAAGGCCATCGCCGACCTCACCACCGAGCAGATCGATGCGACCTTCCGCACCAACGTCTATGCGATGTTCTGGCTGTGCAAGGCGGCTCTGCCGATCATGCCGCCGGGCGGCACCATCATCAACACGACCTCGATCCAGGGCTACCAGCCGTCGGAGTTCCTGCTCGACTACGCGGCGAGCAAGGCGGCGATCGTCAGCTTCACCCACTCGTTCGCCAAGCAGGTCGCCGAGAAGGGCATCCGTGTGAACGCGGTGGCGCCGGGTCCGGTCTGGACGCCGCTGCAGCCTTCGGGCGGGCAGCCGCAGGAGAAGATCCCCGAGCTCGGCGCCAAGACGCCGCTCAGCCGTCCGGGACAGCCGGCGGAGCTGGCCCCGATCTATGTGCTGCTGGCGAGCCAGGAATCGTCCTATGTCACCGGCGAGGTCTACGGCGTCACCGGCGGCAACCACCTGCCCTGACACCGCCGGCCCGGTCTAGACCGGGCGCAGCAGCACGTGCTGCTTGCGTCCGGCGGACAGCTTCACCGCCCCCTCGACCAGGTCCGCATCCGACACCATCCGGGCCTCGTCGGCCACGATCTCGTCGTTGATCCGCGCGCCCCCGCCGCGGATCAGCCGGCGTGCCTCGCCATTGCTCGCGGACAGACCCGCCTCGGCGAACAGCCGGAACGCCGGAATCCCTGCCGCCAGCTCAGTGGCCGGGATGGTGCGAGACGGCAGCCCCGCCTGCACCAGCTCGCCGGCTTCGAAACTGCGCCGCGCGGTCTCGGCGACGGCGAGGGCGGCCTCCGCGCCATGGCACAGCGTGGTCGCCTGGGTGGCCAGGATCTTCTTCGCCTCGTTGATCTCCGCTCCCTGCAGCGCGGCCAGCCGGTCGCACTCGGCCAGCGGCAGGTCGGTGAACAGACGCAGGAAGCGGCCCACGTCGGCATCCTCGGTGTTGCGCCAGAACTGCCAGTAGTCGAACGGCGGCACCCGGTCGGCCGACAGCCACACGGCACCCGCCGCGGTCTTGCCCATCTTGGCGCCGGACGCGGTGGCGATCAGCGGCGTGGTCAGCCCGAACACCTGCCGCCCGTCGGTCCGGCGCACCAGCTCCACGCCCGAGACGATGTTCCCCCACTGGTCGGAGCCGCCCATCTGCAGGCTGACCCCGTGCCGGCGCCCCAGCTCGCGGAAATCGTAGCTCTGCAGGATGGAGTAGTTGAACTCCAGGAAGCTCAGGCCCTGCTCGCGCTCCAGCCGCAGCTTCACGCTGTCGAAGGACAGCATGCGGCTGATCGGGAAATGCGGGCCCACCTCGCGCAGCAGCTCGATATAGCCGAGCCGGTCCAGCCAGTCGGCGTTGTCGGCGATCAGCGCGTCGGTCGGACCGTCGCCCCGGCGCACGAAGCGCTGCAGGATCGACAGGATGGCCTCGCCGTTCTCGGCGATCCGCTCGGGCGTCAGCAGCTGGCGCGCTTCCTCCTTGCCGGACGGGTCGCCGATCTTGGTGGTGCCGCCGCCCAGCAGCAGCACCGGGCGATGGCCGTGCCGCTGCAGCAGCCGGGCGAGCATGATCTGCACCATCGAGCCGACATGCAGGCTGTTTGCGGTCAGGTCGAAGCCGATATAGCCCGACACGATCCCGGCCTGCAGGGCGGCGTCGAGAGCGGCCTCGTCGGTGCACTGGAACACGAAGCCGCGGGCTATGGCCTCGGCGAGGAAATCGCTGCTGGGCATGGGGTCCACCTGGCTCGGCCGCCGCCTGTCCTGGTCCTGCGGGGGCGGTGCTGTAGCATGCAGCGTCCGGTTTCCGAAGCCGCCGCGCCGGGCCGGACGGGAGACGGGCATGCGCCAGGTGATCGGACTGATGAGCGGCACCTCGCTCGACGGGGTGGACGCGGCGCTGATCGAGACTGATGGCGTGCGGGTCGCAGGCTTCGGGCCGTCCCTGACGATCCCCTATGCGGCCCCTCTGCGCACGGCGCTGCGAAGTCTGCTCGACCGGGCGTCGGACATCGACGCAACCGATCCGGAGCTGCAGCGGCTCGAACGCTGCCTCACCGACGTGCACGTGACGGCGGTCAACGCGCTTGGCGTCGCTGCCGAGCTGATCGGCTTCCACGGCCAGACCATCCTGCACCGGCCGCGCGAACGCTGGAGCTGGCAGATCGGGGACGCGGCCCGGCTGGCGCGCGAAACCGGCATCCCGGTCGCGTTCGACTTCCGCAGCGCCGACGTCGCGGCGGGCGGGGAAGGGGCGCCGCTGGTGCCGGCCTATCACGCGGCGCTGGCGGCGGGGCTGGCGCGGCCGCTGGCGGTGCTGAACCTGGGCGGGGTCGCGAACCTGACCTTGATCGGCACCGGCGAGGCGCTGCTGGCCTGCGATACCGGTCCGGGCAACGCGCTGCTCGACGACTGGGCGATGCGCCACACCGGGGTGCCGTGCGACCGGGACGGAGCGCTGGCGGCGGCGGGACGGGTGGACGAGGCGGTACTGGCACGGCTGCTGGCGCATCCGTTCTTCGCGCGAGCGGCGCCGAAGTCGCTCGACCGGCAGGAGTTCCATGCCACGCTGGACATGATCAGCGGGCTGTCGGCGCCGGACGGAGCGGCGACGCTGACGGCCTTCACGGCTGCCGCGGTCGCGGCGACCCGGCTGCCGGAGCGGCCGGCGCGCTGGCTGGTCTGCGGCGGCGGGCGGCACAACACGGCCCTGATGCAGGCACTGCGTCAGCGTCTGGGGGTTCCGGTCGAGCCGGTGGAGGCCGAAGGCTGGGACGGCGACGCACTGGAAGCGCAGTGCTTCGCCTTTCTTGCAGCCCGGGTCGAGGCGGGACTGCCGCTGTCCTGGCCGGGGACCACGGGAGTACCGGCTGCGACTTCTGGCGGGCGGGTAGCAAGGCCAGGGGCGCTGCCCCTGGACCCCGCCAAAGGCTCGCCTTTGGAAACCGGGTTCTAGTCGGCGGCGAGGGCCATCGCCTTGCGGGCGACGGCCTTGCCGACATACTCCTCCACCGCGTCGGAAACGGGCTCGGCATGGTTGGCGAACACATGGTCGGCGCCGGCGAACACGCGGTAGTCGACCGAAACGTTCTTCTGGGTGTTCAGCTTGTCGACCAGCTTACGCACGGCAGGCTCGGGCACGAGCTCGTCGGAGTCGCCGTGCAGCATCAGCCCGCCGCAGGGGCAGGGGGCGAGAAAGCCAAAATCATAGTGGTTGGCGGGCGGCGCCACGCTGATCCAGCCGGAGATCTCCGGACGGCGCATCAGCAGCTGCATGCCGACAAAGGCGCCGAACGAGTAGCCGGCGATCCACAGCCCGCCCGAGTTCGGGTTGACCATCTGCATCCAGTCCAGCGCCGCCGCCGCGTCCGAGATCTCGCCGATGCCGCCGTCATAGCGGCCCTGGCTGCGGCCGACGCCCCGGAAGTTGAAGCGCATCACCGAAAAGCCGAGCCGCTCGAAGGCGCGATACATCGTGTAGGTGATGCGGTTGTTCATGGTCCCGCCATGCATCGGATGCGGCTGCAGGATCAGGGCGAGCGGCGCGTTGCTCTCGCCGGAATGGTGGTAGCGTCCCTCGAGTCGGCCGTCAGGACCGGCGAACATCACCTCAGGCATAATTTCCCGCGATTCTTATTGCTGCATCCGGTGGCATGGATGGCAGCTTGTTGCGACGCGATCGGCACCCGGCGATGCCCCGCCGGGTGAGTCCCATGGTCAATCCAGCAATATGTCGGCATCGACCGGAGCCGGCTTGTTCCAGGCGTAGATGGCCTGGCAGCCGCGGTCATCAATGACATTCATATGACGTGGAACCGCCTCTGCTTCAAAGGGCCTGCAGATCACGCGTGCGTCGAGCGCGGGACTGCGGGCAGACAGGGTCGTCTTGATTTCCCGAGTCTCGGGCACATCGTCCATCTCCCTGTCCTGGCACGTCCGGCCAGGTCGCGGAGCGGCATCGTGGCGAGGTGTCGCTGCCGGTGCCGCCTGAACTCTATAACGAGACGGTTCCAGCAATTACAACGGAATACCGCTGCACGTCGCACGGCGCCGTATCGCGGGATCACACGGAAGCGTGAGGACGATGATGAGCGAGCGCGTCTACCTGGACGCCAATGCCAGCGAGGCGCTGCGTCCGCAGGCCCGCGATGCGGTGCTGGCCGCCCTGACGCTGCCCGGCAACCCGGCCTCGGTGCACGGACCCGGACGGCAGGCGCGGCGGCTGCTCGAGGATTGCCGCGAGCGGATCGCGGCGTGTTTCGACGCCGATCCGGCCGGCCTGGTCTTCACCTCGGGCGGCACCGAAAGCGACGCGCTGGCGGTGCAGGCGCTTGGAGCAGGACGCCGCCTGCTGATCGGGGCCACCGAGCACGAGGCGATTCGGGCCGCCGCACCGGAAGCGCCGGTGCTGCCGGTGCATGGCGGCGGCACGCTCGACCTGGCGGCGCTGCAGGCAGCCCTGGCGGCGCCGGGACCGCCGGCGCTGGTGTGCCTGATGCTGGCCAACAACGAGACCGGCGTGCTGCACCCGATCGCCGAGGCGGCCGCGCTGTGCCGACGCCATGGCGCGCGGCTGCATGTCGACGCGGTGCAGGCCGCCGGCCGGGTCGCCGTCTCGCTGCCCGAGCTCGGCGCCGACAGCCTCGCCGTGTCGGGCCACAAGCTGGGCGGGCCCAAGGGTGCCGGCGCGCTGCTGCTGGCCGGCACCGTCGACGGCTTCCACCTGCCGCCCTTGATCGCCGGCGGCGGGCAGGAGCGTGG
>CAXTZG010000106.1:0-9318 GCA_964248625.1 uncultured Acetobacteraceae bacterium
AGCCGTCCGAACGCGGGCGGGGGCGGGGTGCAGCCGCTGACCGGCAACGCCGTCGGCGGCTCGGGCCCGGTCGGTGCCGGCATCGCCGCTCCCGGCGCGGTCGGTCCGGGTGCCGGCCTGACGGCAACACCGGGTCTCGGCGCGACCCAGCCGGTGACCGGCGTGCCCAGCGCCACCGTCCCCCCCATCCTCGTGCCCCGCGGCCGGCCGCACTGAGCGACCGATCCAAGTGCGGCCGCACGACGGATGACCGACGGCGAGCTGGACGAACTGCTGCGGGATTGTCCGACCCTCTACCACATGGCCGAGCCCGGCAGCTGGCCGTCGATCCGGCGGCACGGCCTGCTCAGCACGTCGGCGCTGCTGGATCTGTATGACGTCGAAGACGCGCAGCGGGACGTGCTTGAAGGGCAGCGCCGGCCGAACGGCGTGGCGTTGCGTCGCGACGGGCTGGAGGGTGCCGTGCTGCGCGACCAGAAGCCGATGGACGATGCCGGGCTGCTCCGCTGCCTCGACGACGGCCTGACGCCCGGCGACTGGTACCGGATGCTGAACAGCCGGGTATTTTTCTGGCTGACCTGGGCTCGGCTGACGCGGCTGATGCAGGCGCGTCCGTATCGGGGGCTGTCGCAGGACGTGCTGGAGCTGGATGCCAGTACCCTGGTCGCGGCCCATCGCAACGCCATCACCCTGTCTGCGATCAACAGCGGCGCCACCCGGCCCTTCCCGGTCCGGCGCGGGCTGGCAACGTTCCTGCCGATCGACGCGTACCCCTATGCGGCCTGGCGCAGCCGGCGAGCGCGGGGCGAGCGGGTGGTTGAGCTCGCGGTCGGGCACGGCGTCCCGGACGCGGCGCGTTTCGTCCGGCGTGTCACCCGTCTGGGCGGCGACGGCACGGCCACGGTGCTGTTCGAGGCCTGACCGCCCGTCCTCCCGTCGCATGGCCCCGTCGCATTGCCCCGTCGGGCCCGCTCGTTTAAAGGCTCGCCTCCCGCGGACAGGCCGCGGTCGAGCGACCTCGAGGCGGCTGGATCATGCGACGCAAGCGCGGACGCGCCCTGGATGGGTGGCTCATCGTCGACAAGCCGGCCGGCATGACCTCGACCGACGTGGTGAACCGGGTGCGTCGCGGCTTCGACGCGCAGAAGGCGGGCCATGGCGGCACGCTCGATCCGCTGGCGACCGGACTGCTGCCGGTGGCGTTCGGGGCCGCCACCAAGACGGTGCCCTACATCATGGACGGCACCAAGCTGTATCATTTCACTCTCACGATCGGCGAAGCGCGCGACACCGACGATGCGGACGGGCAGGTGATCGCCACCTCCGACGTGCGGCCGACCGACGAGCAGTTCCGCGCCGCCCTGCCCGCCTTCCGCGGCGAGATCATGCAGGTGCCGCCGATCTTCTCGGCGATCAAGATCGCGGGCGAGCGCGCCTACGACATGGCGCGCGAGGGCCGCGCGCCGGTGCTGGAGCCCAGGCCGGCGCGGGTGGACCGGTTCGAGCTGGTGGAGCGGACGTCGGCCGACACCGCGATCTTCGAGGTGCAGTCGGGCAAGGGCGTCTACATGCGCTCGCTGGCGCGCGATCTGGCCGTCGCCTGCGGCACGGTCGGGCACGTGTCGGCGCTGCGGCGGCTGCGGGTGGGTCCCTTCGGGGAGCAGGACGCGATTTCCCTGGACAAATGCCTGGGCGGGGAGGACAACGCGCCGGCCTCACCGGAGCTGCTGCTGCCGGTCGCGACCGCGCTGGCCGACATCCCGGCGCTGGCCTTGACCCACAGTGAAGCGGCAGGCCTTTGCCAAGGCCAGGCGATCAGCCTGGTCGAGTTGATGGGCCGGATTCCTGAGACTGCGGACCCCGCTGGAGGGGTCGCGCGGGCCATGGACGGAGGGCGCGTGATCGGGCTCTGCCGACTCGAGGATGGGTGGCTGCGTCCGGAACGCCTTCTTTAACTGTCGTTCCCGGAGAACCACGATGTCGATCACCGCAGAGCGTCGCACGACGCTTATTGGCGACTACAAGACAGGCGAAGCCGACACCGGATCGCCCGAGGTCCAGGTGGCGCTGCTCAGCGAGCGCATCACCAACCTGACCGAGCACCTGAAGACGCACGCCAAGGACTTCCATTCGCGTCGCGGCCTGCTGATGCTGGTCGGTCGCCGTCGCCGGTTGCTGGACTACCTGAAGCGCAAGGACGAGACCCGCTACACCGGCCTGATCGGCCGCCTGGGTCTGCGCCGCTAGGAGCTTGGCTCCGAAACCCAGTCATCGATTGGGTGTCCAGAGGGCGACTGCCCTCTGGCGGGTCCAGGGCAGCGCCCTGGATCATCATTGCGAGGCGGTCAGCCCGGCGTTTCAGGCCACATGGGGGGCTCCCTCCATGCCGTTTGAAGCGTCGCCACCCGCCTCGTCCAACCAGACGAGGAACCATCCATGTTCGATTTCTTTCGCAAGGAACTTGAGTGGGGCGGCCGCACGCTCGTGCTCGAGACCGGCAAGATCGCCCGCCAGGCCGACGGCGCCGTCATGGTGCATTACGGCGACACCATCGTGCTGTGCACGGCGGTCGGCGCCAAGAGCATTAAGCCCGGCCAGGACTTCTTCCCGCTCACCGTGAACTACCAGGAAAAGGCGTTCGCCGCCGGCAAGATCCCGGGCGGCTTCTTCAAGCGCGAAGGCCGTCCGTCCGAGGCGGAAGTGCTGAACTCGCGCCTGATCGACCGTCCGCTGCGTCCGCTGTTCCCGAACGGCTTCCGCAACGAGGTCCAGGTGGTGGCCACCGTGCTCAGCCATGACCTCGAGAACGATCCGGCAATTGTCGCCATGATCGGCTGCTCGGCCGCGCTGACGCTGTCCGGCATTCCGTTCTTCGGCCCGATCGCCGGCTGCCGCGTCGGCTACGCGAACGGCGAGTACGTGCTGAACCCGACGCTTGCCGAGACCAAGGAGAGCCAGCTCGACCTGGTGCTGGCCGGCACTTCCGAGGGCGTGCTGATGGTCGAGAGCGAGGCGGCCGAGCTGTCCGAGCAGATCATGCTCGGCGCCGTCGAGTTCGGCCACAAGGCGTTCCAGCCGGTGATCGAGGCGATCATCGCGCTGGCCGAGCATGCCGCCAAGCAGCCCTGGACGCTGCCAGAGCCGTCCGCCGACGAGGTGGCGCTCAAGGCCCGCGTCGACGCGCTCGGCCGCGAGGGCATCGCGTCCGCCTACCAGGAGCGGATCAAGCAGAACCGCTACGAGAAGGTGGGTGCCGCCAAGAAGGCGATCGGCGAGGCGCTGAAGGCCGAGGGGCTGGACCCCGAGAAGGCCAAGCTGATGCTCAAGGAGCTCGAGGCCGACGTGGTGCGCGGCTCAGTGCTCGACACCGGCCTGCGCATCGACGGCCGCGACACCAGGATGGTGCGGCCGATCGTGTCCGAGGTCGGCATCCTGCCGCGCGCGCACGGCTCGGCGCTGTTCACCCGCGGCGAAACGCAGGCGCTGGTGGTGACCACGCTCGGCACCGGCCAGGACGAGCAGGTGATCGACGCGCTGGAAGGCGAGTACCGCTCCAACTTCATGCTGCACTACAACTTCCCGCCTTATTCGGTGGGCGAGGCTGGCCGCATGGGCTCGCCCGGCCGTCGCGAGATCGGCCACGGCAAGCTGGCTTGGCGCGCGTTGCGTCCGCTGCTGCCGGCCAAGGAGGCGTTCCCCTACACGCTGCGCGTCGTGTCGGAGATCACCGAAAGCAACGGCTCGTCCTCGATGGCGACCGTGTGCGGCACCAGCCTCGCGCTGATGGATGCGGGCGTGCCGTTGAAGCGTCCGGTGGCCGGCATCGCCATGGGGCTGATCAAGGAGGATCGCGGTTTCGCGGTGCTGTCCGACATCCTGGGCGACGAGGACCATCTCGGCGACATGGACTTCAAGGTGGCCGGCTCCGAGGACGGCATCACCGCCCTGCAGATGGACATCAAGATCACCTCCATCACGCCGGAGATCATGAAGATCGCGCTCGATCAGGCGCGTGACGGCCGGCTGCACATCCTGGGCGAGATGAGCAAGGCGCTGACCGAGAACCGCGGCGGGGTGGCGGCCAACGCGCCCAAGATCACCGTGATCAGCGTGCCGAAGGAGAAGATCCGCGACGTGATCGGCACCGGCGGCAAGGTGATCCGCGAGATCGTCGAGTTCTCCGGCGCCAAGATCGACATCGGCGACGACGGCACGATCAAGATCGCGGCCACGTCGGAGGAGCAGGCGCAGAAGGCGATCGACCGGATCCGCGGCATCGTCGCCGAGCCTGAGCTGGGCGCCATCTACACCGGCAAGGTGGTGAAGACCGCCGATTTCGGCGCCTTCGTGAACTTCCTCGGCGCCCGCGACGGGCTCGTGCACATCTCCGAGCTGACCCAGGGCCGGGTCAACAAGACCACCGACGTGGTCAATAACGGCGATGCGGTGAAGGTGAAGGTGCTGGGCTTCGACGACCGCGGCAAGGTGAAGCTGTCGATGCGCCAGGTCGATCAGGCGACGGGCGCCGACATCAGCGAGCAGGTCGGCGCCAAGGGCGGCGGTGGCGAGCGCGATGGCGGCCGCGAGGAGCGGGGCGAGCGTCGCGACCGGGACAACCGGGCGCCGCGCCGCGAGCGCACCGACGCCGCCGACTGAACTCTCGGCGCGGTCCGGGCTTGTCGGCCCGGACCATTCTGACAATCTAGAGAGAACTGATACACGCTGTTACGGCCTGGCGCCGGCAGCAGGCACAGTCCTCCCGGATCGTGTCGGAACGGCCCTGCGTCGCATGACGCCGGTCCCCAGGCTGAAGGCGACGACGGCAGCGATGAAGACGATCAATGCGATCCGGATGGGCGGGGTGGACGTCCTGCCGCTGATCGAAGGCGGCAAGGGGGTTTCGGTTTCGACCGGGATCTGCTCGGGCCACTGGGCGGCGGCAGGCGGTGCTGGCACCATCAGCGTCGTCAATGCCGACAGCTATGACGAGGACGGCCGGGTCGTGCCGCAGCTCTATGCCGGCCGCACGCGGCGCGACCGGCACGAGGAGATGGTGAACTTCGCCATCGCCGGCGGCATCACCCAGGCGCGGCAGGCGCACGAGCTGTCCGGCGGCCGGGGCCGTCTGCATGCCAACATCCTGTGGGAGATGGGAGCAGCCGAGCGGGTTATCACCGGCGTGCTGGAAGGTGCTCCGGGGCTGATCCAGGGGCTGACCTGCGGCGCGGGCATGCCCTATCGCCTGTCCGACATCGCGGCCCGGTTCGGCATCCACTACTACCCGATCGTGTCCTCGGCCCGCGCGTTCAGCGCCCTGTGGAAGCGGTCCTACTCCAAGACCGCCGAGCTGTTGGGCGGCGTGGTCTACGAGGATCCGTGGCTGGCGGGCGGCCATAACGGGCTGTCGAACAGCGAGAGCCCGGACCGGCCGGAAGCGCCGCTGCCGCGCGTGCTGGAGCTGCGCCGGACCCTGCGCGGCTTCGGGCTGGACGACACCCCGATCATCATGGCCGGCGGTGTCTGGTGGCTGGAGGAGTGGGAGGACTGGATCGACAATCCCGAGCTGGGTCCGGTCGCCTTCCAGTTCGGCACAAGGCCGCTGCTGACGCGGGAGAGCCCGATCCCGGAGGCCTGGAAGCAGCGTCTGCTGGAGCTGCACGAGGGCGACATCTATCTCAACCGGTTCAGCCCGACCGGCTTCTATTCCTCGGCGGTGAGCAACGGCTTCCTGCACGAGCTGCGGGCGCGCAGCGAGCGGCAGGTGGCCTTCAGCCCCGAGCAGGTCGGCGACCACGTGGCGGCCTATTACATCGGCGGCCGGCGGCTGGTGTATCTGACCCAGCCCGACCTGGGCCGGGCGCAGTCCTGGGAACAGGACGGCTTCACCGAGGCGCTGCGCACGCCGGACGGCACCCTGGTGTTCGAGACCCGGGCGGCTGCGGCGCAGATCAATGCCGACCAGACCGCCTGCATGGGCTGCCTGTCGGAATGCCGCTTCTCGTCCTGGAGCCAGAAGGCGCCGAGCTACACCAACGGCCACAAGGCCGACCCGCGCTCCTTCTGCATCCAGAAGACGCTGCAGGCGATCGGCCATGCCGCCGACGACGATGTCGAGGCGACCGAGCGCAACCTGATGTTCTCAGGCCACAATGCCTACCGCTTCGGCTCGGACCCGTTCTACTCGAACAATTTCGTGCCGACGGTGAAGCAGCTGGTGGAGCGGATCCTCACCGGGCGCTGAGGCACAGTTCTGTCGTGAGGCAACCGTGCTGGAATTGCCCCAACAGCGGAGCGAAGCGACGCGATGTGGCGGCTGGGCGGACTGGTCGGGCTGGCGCTCCTGCTGGCAGCGCTCGTCACCGGCCTGTCGACCGAGCGCTTCATCCACACGGCCAGCCATGCCGATGGCGCCGTGGTCGCCCTGTCGGCCGGGGGCAGTCATCCCAGGGTGAGCTTCAGGACCGCCGACGGACGGGCCGCGCTGTTCAGCGGCGGCGGGCTGATATCTTCGGCTATCGCGTCGGGCAGCCTGCGAGCGTGCTTTAGAGCGTCAATGCGCCGGCCCGGACCGCCACCCTGGCTGCGTGGGGCTCGCTCTGGTTCGCCCCGTTCGTGCTGGGCGTGATCGGCTCCGGCTGGCTGGTTGGTGCCCTTGGCCGGCGTGCAGCGCGTCCGGCCTGACGCCGGACCGACGCGCTATTCCCCGGCGCCGGTGCCCACGTTGGGCAGGCAGGCGTCACGGAACTGGGCGTAGGCGCGGGCGCGGTGGCTGATGGCGTTCTTCTCGGCCTCCAGCATCTCGGCGAAGCTGCGGGCCTCGCCGTTGGGCATGAAGACCGGGTCATAGCCGTGGCCGCCGGTGCCGCGCGGCGGCCAAACGAACTGGCCGTTGATGCGGCCCTCGAAGGTGGCGTCGTCGCCATCCGGCAGGGCCAGGCAGAGCACGGCGACGAACCAGGCCTGCGCGTCCGCCTGCAGCGCCTCGCCGCCCTCGTCATGGACGCGCTGCATCGCGACGCCAAAATCCCGGCCAGGCCCAGCCCAGCGGGCGGAGTGGATGCCGGGCGCGCCGTCGAGGGCAGCCACGCAGAAGCCGGAATCGTCGGACAGGGCGGGCAGGCCGCTGGCGCGGGCGGCAGCCTGCGCCTTGAGGCGGGCATTGCCGGCGAAGCTGTCGGCGGTCTCGTCCGGCTCCGGCAAGCCGAGTGCGGCGGCCGAGACCAGGGTGATGCCGGTGCCGCCCAGCAGCGCCTCGAACTCGGCGAGCTTGCCCTGGTTGTGGCTGGCCAGCACCAGGCGGTCGCCGCGGGACAGGCGGATCATGGGCGGGGCGCTCCGGACACGGTGGCCAGGGCAGAGCGCTGGGCGGCGAACAGGGTTTCGGCGCCGTGGCGCGCGAGCCGCAGCAGCTCCTGGAACTGCGCCTCGGAGAACGGCGCCGCTTCCGCGGTCGCCTGCATCTCGACGATGCCGCCGCCATCGGCGAGGACGAAGTTGGCATCAGCCAGGGCTGCGCTGTCCTCGGCATAGTCGAGGTCGAGCACCGCACCCGCCTCGGTCAGGCCGCAGGAGATGGCGGCGACCTGGCCGACGAGCGGGACCCTGGGCAGCACGCGGTTGCGCACCAGCTTGTCGAACGCCAGGTGCAGCGCCGCCCAGGCGCCGGTGATGGCAGCACAGCGCGTCCCGCCATCGGCGTTGAGCACGTCGCAATCCAGGGTGATGGTGAGCTCGCCCATGGCGCGGCGGTCGGTGGCGGCCCGAAGCGAGCGGCCGATCAGGCGCTGGATCTCCTGGGTGCGGCCCGACTGCCTGCCGCGCGCGGCCTCGCGCTCGCCGCGCCTGCGGGTGGCGCGCGGCAGCATGCCGTATTCGGCGGTGATCCAGCCCAGGCCCTGGCCGCGCAGGAAGGCGGGCACGCGGGACTCCACGCTGGCCGCGCAGAGCACCTCGGTGCGGCCGATGCGGATCAGCGCCGAGCCTTCGGCATGATGCGAGATGCCCGGCTCGATGGAGACCGGACGCAGGACATCGGGGGCGCGGCCGTCTGGGCGCATGGCTTGGGTCCTCGTCAGCGTGTGCCGCAGATAGCCCGAGCCTCATCACGAAGGCCAGTCGACCCGGCTGCGGCACCGCCAGGACCGGCGTTTCTGTTGTGTTGCAGCCGTGGGCTTCCTAGGCTGCCTGATGTGGAACGCATGAAGGACCGACACAGGCCGACGCTGCGGCCGGCCCTGCCGCCAGGGCTGGATCCGCGCGCAGCCGCGATCCTGCGCGAGATCGTGGAGCAGTATGTCGAGACCGGCGATCCGGTCGGCAGCCGCACCCTGTCGCGCCGGCTGCCGGTGCCGCTCTCGCCGGCGACCATCCGCAACGTGATGGCCGACCTGACCGAGGCGGGGCTGCTGTACGCGCCGCACACCTCGGCCGGACGGATGCCGACCGAGAAGGGCCTGCGCCTGTTCGTCGACGGGCTGCTGCAGTTCGGCAGCCTGACCGAGGACGAGCGCGAGACCATCGTGCGCACGCTCGAGATCCGCGGCCGCTCGCTGCAGGACACGCTGGCGGACGCGTCGGCGATGCTGTCGGGCCTGTCCTCGGCCGCAGGCCTGGTGCTGGCGCCGAAGAGCGACGGCCAGATCCGGCACATCGAGTTCGTGGCGCTCAGTGCCGGCCGGGCGCTGGTGATCCTGGTGGGCTCGGACGGGCAGGTCGAGAACCGGGTGATCGAGACGCCGCCCGGCCTGCCACCCTCGTCACTGGTGGAAGCGGGCAACTACCTGAACGCCCGCCTGCGCGGCCTGTCGCTGGCCGAGCTGCGGCGGCACGTGGACGAGGAGATGGCCGCCAACCAGACCGAGCTCGACCAGCTCGCCGCCGGCGTCGTGGAGTCCGGGCTGGCGATCTGGGGCGGGGAAGGGCGGGGCGGGGCGCTGTTCCTGCGCGGCCAGTCGCGCCTGCTGCAGGACGTGACCCAGATCGAGCGGCTGTCGACGATCCAGATGCTGTTCGATCGGCTGGAAACGCAGGAGACCATGCTCAAGCTGCTCGATCTGGCCGAGCAGAGCGACGGGGTACGGATCTTCATCGGCGCCGAGAGCGGACTGTTCGGCGCGTCGGGCGTATCGATGGTGGTGGCGCCGGCGCGCAACGAGGCCAACCGCATCGTCGGCGCGATCGGCGTGATCGGGCCGCAGCGGATCAATTACGGGCGGATCATCCCGGTGGTGGACTACACTGCGCGGGTGATCGGGCGGCTGCTGGGGTGATCGGCTGGACTGTTGTCGCCGACATGCCGGTTCGGGACGGGCCTGACTG
>CAXTZG010000106.1:9328-11622 GCA_964248625.1 uncultured Acetobacteraceae bacterium
CGCTCAAGGCTGAGCCTTGAGAATCCAATTGATGGTTTCCAAAGGCACCGCCTTTGGCGGGTCCGGGCAGAGCCCGGCTTGCCTCAGCCGTTATCCTCGAACCCCGGATACAGCGTCATCCCGCCATCCACATAGAGCGTGGCGCCAGTGACGTAGTCGGCCATGTCGGACGCCAGGAACACCGCCGCGTTGGCGATGTCCTCGGACTTCCCGATGCGCTTGTAGGGGATCAGCTTCAACAGCTTCTCCGCCGCCTCGCCTTCGGTGGCCTCCTTGTTGATCGCGGTGCTGATGGCGCCGGGCGAGATCGCGTTGACGCGGATGCGGGCGGGTCCGACCTCCTGCGCCAGCGTGCGCATCAGCATGTCGATGCCGCCCTTGGAGGCGGCGTAGTTCACGTGGCCGCCCCACGGGATCACGTCGTGCACCGAGCTCATGTGCAGGATCTTGCCGCGCGCCGCCGACACGCCCCGGTCGCCCTGGGCGGTGAACTGGCGGATCGCGGCGCGGGCGGTCAGGAACTGGCCGGTCAGGTTGACGTCGATCACCTGCTTCCAGTCGGCGAGGCTCATCTCGGCCGAGGGGGCGTCCTTCTGCATGCCGCTGTTGGCGACGACAATGTCGACGCCGCCCCAGCGTTCGACGGTGGCGGCGAACAGGCGCGCCACGGCCTCCTCGTCGGAAACGTCGGCGCCGAACGCGAAGGCGCGGCCGCCGGCGGCGTTGATCTCGTCGGCGAGCCGTTCGGCAGGCTCCGCCTGGCTGTTGTAGTTGATGGCCACGGCAGCGCCCGCCATGGCGAGCGCCCGCGCCACGGCATGGCCGATGCCCGAGCTGGCGCCGGTGACGATCGCGATCTGGTGGTCCAGGCGGCAGTCCATGACACTCTCCCCGGTGCGCCTGCCCGGCAACGCCCTGGCCGGCGACCGGTTCGTCGTGCGGCCTGTCGCATGGCAACCCGGCAAGGGCCGGCCGCGTAGAACGACGCTCGTCCTTCCGCACGGGACCTGCCTGGCGGGAGAAGCGCGATGTCGCAGCGACCGGACTCCGGTGAAATCATGCCGTCGGCGAGAACAGGCGGCCTGCGGTGGCGTCTGGTCCTGGCCGTGGCGGCGGCCACCGGCTGTGGTCTGGCCGCCGGCCCCGGATGGGCAGCCTCGTCCGATCTCCCGGGCCTGGTGGCGCCCGCCACCACCGAGCGCCATGCCGGCAAGATGGTGTTCGCCGAGCTCGTCACGCCGGATCTCGCCGCGGCGAAGCAGTTCTATGGCGGCCTGTTCGGCTGGACGTTCCAGGGCACCGGCCTGTTCGCGCAGGCCTCCCTCGGCGGGCGGGTCGTGGGCGGGATCGTGCAGCGGCCGCTGCCGGCGGGGCGTCAACCGGCCTGGCTGTCCTTCATCTCCGCGGTCAACGTGGAGGCGGCGGACGCGGCTGCCGTGCAGCATGGGGCCAAGCTGCTGTTCGAGCCGCATCCGGTCGCCAATCTCGGGCGCGAGGCCGTGCTGGCCGATCCGCAGGGTGCGGTGTTCGCGGTGCTGGCATCGAGCAGCGGCGATCCCGCCGACGATCTGGCCCAGCCGGGGGAATGGATCTGGAGCTCGCTGATCACCAGCGACCCGGCCGCGGATGCCGCATTCTACAAGGCGGTGTTCGGCTACGACGTGTTCGACCTGCCGGATGCGCAGGACGCGCGGCACCTGATCCTCGCTTCCGGCAACTATGCGCGCGCCAGCGTCAACCCGATCCCGGCAAGCTGGACCACCGGCCGGCCGCGCTGGCTGAGCTATGTGCGCGTCGGCGACATGAAGACGATGGCGGCCCGGGCCGCGGCGCTGGGCGGGCGTGTGGTGGTGCCGCCCCGGATCGATCGTCATGGCGGCGAGATCGCCATCGTCGCCGATCCGCAGGGCGCGCTGTTCGGGCTGCTCGAATGGACGGACGACGCGGCGTCGGGAGGTGCGAAGTGATCGCCTCCCTCAGGGGCCTGGCTTCGGCGGGCGCCGTGCTGGGTCTGCTGGCGATCCCGCTGGCGGGCTGCATCGATGGCGGCGGCGGATATGGCGGCGGCGGATATGACGGCTTTGGCGGCGGCTACTACGAATCCGTCGGCGGCTATGGCGGCGACTTCGGGGGCCCGGGCGGCTACCGGGTCGGGCCGTATCGCGGCGACCGCGGCGGCGGCAGGTTTGGCGGCGGTGGCGGTGGCCGTCCGCCCGGCATCCCGACCGGCGCCCGTGGCGGCGGCGGCTTCCATGGCGGCGGCCCTGGCGGAGGCGGCCATGGCGGCGGCATGG
>CAXTZG010000107.1:0-11459 GCA_964248625.1 uncultured Acetobacteraceae bacterium
CGTTGGCGGCGAGCTGCATCCCCTTGAGCGCCACCTCGTCGTAGTAGGCAGTCAGCGAGCATTCCCGAAGCAGAGTTTCCGCATGGTCCTGCGCCTCGTCCGCGTCGCCGGCCAGGATGCGCTGGTAGAAGCTTTCCACCGGCGTCAGTGCCGGCCGGTCGCCAAGCATGACGTCCAGGAACTCGAGCCGCTTCACATGCCGGCCCATCACCACCAGGCACAGGGTCAGCGGCGTCGACAGGATCAGCCCGACCGGACCCCACACCCAGGACCAGAAGATCGCCGCGACCACCACGGAGAACGGCGACAGGCCGGTTGCATGGCCGTAGACCATCGGCTCGATCACCTGCCCGGTGACGCCTTCCACCACCACATAGAGGCCCGCGGTCCACAGTACCATCGACCAACCAGGCTCGACCGCGGCGGCCAGGCCCATCGGCAGTACGGCCGAGATGAAGGAGCCAACATAGGGCACGAAGCGCAGCAGGCCAGACAGGATGCCCCACAGAACCGGGTTGGGCACACCGATGATCAGCAGGCCTATGCCGATCACCACGCCGAACACGGTGTTGATGCTAAGCTGGGTCACGAAGTAGCGGCTCAGTCGCCGACCGCCGTCATCGATCGCCAGCGTGGTGCGGTGCAAGTCGTCGGAACCCACCAGCCGGATCAGCCGGTCGCGCAGGTCCTCGCGCTGCAGCAGCGCGAACACCGCAACCACAAACACGATGCCGAGCGTCGCCAGCGGCGACAGGATCGGCGACAGATAGGTCCTGGCCAGTTGCAGGGGCGAGCTGGTGTCGGCGGGTGCGGCCGGCACCGGCGCGGGCCTTGCCTGGCCGGTCATGGTTGCACCCGCTGGGGCGCCGGTGGTGCTGGCGGCGACGCCGGCTGTCCCATGCGAGCGGTGCGGACCAATGGCATCGGCGAGGTGCGCCAGACGGCCGACGGTGTAGCTGCGTACGTTGGCGACCTTGGTCTCGACGGTCGTGGCGTATTTCGGGATGTCGGAGGTGAGCTCGGCGATCTGGGAGCCGATAACGCCGCCGATCGCTACGATGAGGCCCAGCGCCAGGATCACGCCCAGCAGAACGGACGGCACCTTGCCGAGGTGGAGCCGACGCAGCAGCGTTGTGAGCGGGGCCAGCACGAAGGCAAGCAGGAGCGCCAGGGTGACCGGGACCAGCACCTCCTTGCCGAAGTACAGCGTCGCCACGATCATGACGAACAGGGTCATGACGCGGGATGCGTCGGGTGCCGGCGCCTGTGCGACGGCCTTTGGCGGCGGTACCGGCCGCCCCTTGTCTTCCGGCATGACTTCGTCCTGTTCGCCCGACGATCTGCCACCTCAGGCGACGACGATCATGCCGGGATCATGGGTTGCTTGGGTTTATGTTGGAACGGTCCGTCGTGCAGGCGGACGACGGACCGTTCCGTATCAGCGTCCGATCGAGCGCCGACCGACGATTGCGTGGTAGACCACCAGCACGATGATTGCACCGACCACCGCCACGAACATGCTGTAGAGGTTGAAGCCGGTGACCGGTGATGCGCCCAGGACCGAGAACAGGTAGCCGCCGACGATGGCGCCGACGACGCCGAGAACGATGTCGAGCATCAGGCCCTCACCGCTCTTGTTGACGATCTTGCTTCCAATGAAGCCAGCAATCAGCCCGAGGATCAGCCATCCGAGGATCGACATAACTTATCTCCAAAATGAGGTTGAGTAGGTGTTCAATGTACTGGCCAAAGGCGAGCGTAATTGGAAGACGCATAAATTGAGGTCAGTTCCGGCTTATCCGGCGGCGGATCGCTACTACGCGATCTAAGATGAATCCGTCTTGTGCGCCTGCAGTTGGTCGGTTTTGCAACGCTGCGCTTGCGCTGGGAAGCACCTGCCCAGAACAGGCAGACGGAGCAGGTGCGCTCGCCTGCATCTCGAGGAGGTCTCCAGCAACCGCCGCTGCGGTGACGTGGCCACGGATCGAGTAGGGAATGCCAATCAGGCTGAAGTCGCGGAGCACGACGCTTCCCGACACGACATAGTCGACCGATTCACGGGTCACGATCGCCTCGAGTGGCGAGCCGAGATTGCGCAGTGTCGTGTCGACGGCAAAGGGGACCGGTATCGAACCATGGGGAGGAAGCAGCAGCGGTGCCTCGCTCTTCCCCTTCGCCAGAACGTCGTCCTCAAGCTGGAACTGGAAGCCGACGTGCGAGAGGGCGATTTCCCGGTCGTTCGGGTTCGAGATGCACAATACCATCTGCAGCTGCTGGTCGAGCAGGCCCGCACCGACAAGACGTCCCTGGAGCACCGTCACCGTCGGCGGGACCACGGATGATGCGCATCCACCCACGACCGTGATCAACCCGAGGAGGCCTGCACACGAAGCGACCCGGCGTCTCTTCAACCGCTTGCCCTTCCATGGCTATTCAACCTTCGAGCCTGTCGACGCCGCCACGATCCGCGGTCGAAGGATCGCTGCGGCGTCCAGGTAGGGCGATCAGCGCTTGCTGCCGCGTCCGAGCAGCACGCCGACGACGAGGGTGATGCCAGCCGCCAACAGCGGCTGCTTCTTCGCGAAGTCGATCGCCTTGCCCCCGAACTCCTTGAGCTGGCCGAGGCCCTGATCTGCCTTATCCTCGGCTTGCAAGCTGGTGTCCCCGGTCAGGCCGCCGACCGCGTCCTTGACCTTTCCGCCGAGATCCTGAGCTGTGCCTTCGGCTTCGCTGCTGTCCATGATGGTGTTCCTTTTCATTGTTGATGTGGAAGAGGAGAAGCGCCGCTTTGTCGAGGCAGCGCCCCGGAAGCGTCAGGCGTTGACCCGACGCTCCGCAGTCAGCATGCGGCGTTGGGTCGCCAACGAACCAGCGATCGCGGCGACGATGCCACCGAGCAGCAGGACGCCAAAGCCCAAGTAGGCCGCAGTTGAGCCGGCCTGCGCGCTCTGGTCGGCCGCGCTCTTCGCGGTCTGGACCGCTTGGTTCTTTGTCTGCGTGGCTTTGGCCTGCAGATCGTCGAAGCGCTTGGCTGCATCGTCGTGGCTGACGTGCATCTGGGCTGCCATGATGGTGACGATCCGCTCACGTGCTGCCGGCGCATCGGCACCGCCACGGGCATAGGTCACGAGCTGCGCCCCGACCTCCTTCTGAGCATCCTGGGCGCTCATCGTTGCCGGATCCTGGTCGGTCGGCTGCAGATAGCCCTGCAGCTGCTGCTGCACGCTGTCGGGCGACACCCCGGCGATCTGCGCCACTGGTCCCGCTGCCGCCTTGACCGAAGAGCCAGCTGCGCTGAGCGTGCCGCCGACGACGCTGTAGGCACCACCGATCAAGCCACCAAGGGCGGTCGACAGCAGGTAGAAGGTGAACAGGGTGGCGATGGCCCAGGTCACCAGCCCGTGCAGCAGGCCGTCGCCACGCTGTGTGACGCCGGCCATCCTGGCGGTGACAAAGCCGCCAACCGCAAGCGCGATCAGGTTGCTGACCAGCCACCAGAGGCCAGTGCCAATGCCGAAGCTGGACGCGTTGGGCGTGTTGCCGGCATTGGTGTTGACCATTCCCAACCCCACGCCGAGCCCCAGCATACTGAGCAATAGCTGCACGGTGATGGCAAGGACGACACCGGCAAAGATCGCCGGCCACGAGACCCGCTTGTGCAGCAGGGCTGTGTCGTAGTGGCGCTCGTAGTCGCTGACGAGATCCTGTCGTTGACGCGGATCGGGTTCATAGGCCGTCGTGGACGTGGACATGGTCGTCTCCTGGAGATGCCTGAAGCTGCTTGCTGCAGCACAGGCGTGTAATGGAAGTATCAGGTGGCAGCCTGGGGGATGACGGCGGTGGTTGATGCCTCGACCCTGTCGACCTCGATCTCCTCACGCCTGAGGTTCTCATGGATGGTCTCGACCCGCTCGATGACCTGCTTGTGGATGACCACCTCCTCGCGAACTCGTGCCGTCTTGGTGATCACCAGCTCTTCATCGGTTTCGATCATCTCGATGACCTGGTCGACAAAGGCCTCTGAACCAACAGCGCGGTCTGATGACGCAGCTCGCCGAGTGACCGAGACCCTTTCGTCATGGAGGGTGACGGTCTGCTCGACGGCCTGGGTCCGCGTGAAGCGACGCAGGCGCGTATTCCCACGGCTTATCGCGCGCTTGCCGACAGCAAGGCGTTCTTCCGACAGCTGCAGGGTCTGCTCGAAGGTTCCGGCAGCTACTGGCGCCTGGCCCGCTGACGGCGCGAGGCCATACGAGGCCGCGCGCTCGGCAACATCGACCGGTCCGAACTGCTCCAGGATCGTCATGATGCGGTCAGCATCGCGCTCGTCCATCAGGACGGTCATGACCTCCCCACCTGCCCGAACCGTGCGCTCGTAGACTTGATTCTGTACCTGCGACGTTTCGTTCCCGAAAAGGGTGTTCCAGAAGCTACCCTCGCCAGTTGGTGAGGACATCGACCTGGTCGGCGCGGCGGTGGCGTGACGCTCGATATCACCCGCCACGACGCCCTCTTTGATAAGAGCCATGACAGCAGCATTGGCCTGAGTGCCGGCGTCAAACACGGCGATTAGCGTTTCTTGAGGCATGGGCAAATCCTGCGGAGCTCTTTGGGAAAGGCGAAAGATAAATCGTCTGGCTCGTGCCCTTCGGGCGCAGCGTCTACTTTCTGCTAAGTTTTTTGCGTGCAGCCGCCGCCTCCTCGGCCTCGCCTTCCAGCTTCTTGGCAGCGCCCTTGGCTTCACCGTCTTTGTCACCTGTCAGCTTGCCCAACGCCTCGGTCAAGGAACCTTCAACGCGTTTCGCCGCGCCGGGCGACCTCTTGATTGTCATAACTATCTCCAGGTCTAGCAGGCCTTGAAACGATGTCGCACGGCGTCGTAGACGTTGTCAGCCTGATACCGTAAGACACAGGGAGATTTGTCGGTCTCGGGTCTGCGCTCGGTCTGCGCCCTGAGTAAGAAGCAGCTGCATCAATTCGTATGATGCAGATGTACTTTTACAGCTCTTTACCGTTGCTTTAGCGGTTCATCGATCCCGTCAGACCACGCTCCCGCGCCCAGACGATGGCGCTGCTTCGGCTGTGCACGCCGATCTTGGCGTAGATGGCCGCGATGTGGTTGCGCACCGTGCTGCGGGACAGCCCCAGGACGCTGCCGATCTGGTCGTCCTTGTGTCCCTGGCTGAGGTGAGAAAGGATTTCCACCTCGCGTTTGGTCAGGTCGTCGAGAGACGGTCCTTGTGGTGTTGCATGACCAGGCTGGCGGAGGTGCGCCAGCTTCTCGATGACGCTCCGGCTGAACCAGGAGGTGTCCCGCATGACTGTCTCCAGCGCTTCGAACAGCTGGGTCTCCGACCGGCGTCGGTCCGTGATGTCCTGCAGCACGACCAGGGCGCAGCTTTGCCCTGTCAGGTTGACGAGCTCGGCAGAGAGCAGGCAGTCGATTGTGGTCCCATCGGCCGCGTGAATCGTCACGTCCAGGTTGCGGAGGCTACCCTCTTTGCGGAGGACGTCATCAACTCTGGCCCGGTCGGCGTCGTCATGCCACAAATCCAGCTGATCGATGTGTCGGCCGAGCACCTCCGCCGCCGGGCGCCTGATCATCGTCAGAAACGCCTGGTTGGCGTCCACGACCTCCCAGTGGTCCAGCTTGCCCAGCATCATCGGGATTGGAGCAAGGCTGAAGGTCTTGGCGAAGCGCTCCTCGCTGTGCTTCCGGTCGGTGACATCGGTCAGGACCGCGGTCGTACGGACCAGGGTCCCTTGCCGATCCTGACCGGTCCGCGTCGAGACCACCACGTCCGCGACGGCACCCGACTTCTTGACGAACTGGTACTCCGTGTCCTGTGTCACGCCTCCCGGCTGCGGAGAGGCTTCCTTGTTGTCGCGATACGATGCCTTGGCAGCCGAGGTCATGAAGTCAGTGATCGGACGGCCGACGACCTCCCGACGGTCGAACTGCAGCAGCTCGAGCCAACGGCTGCTGACCGTGATGATCCGTCCTTGCGCATCGAGCGCATGCAGCGCAACGGGCGTCTCGGTGTAGAGCGCCTCGAAGTCCGCCTGGGTCTGCTTATGAGCCTCCTGTAGTTCCCGCTCGGCCTCACGTCGCGGCTCGAGGTCCATGAAGGTGAACATCATGCACGGCTTGTCGCCGATCTGGATCGGCTGCCCGGCTACGATGACGGCACGGGAACCGCTGGCACCGACCAGGCGGGTTTCCCACTGCGGTACCGGTTGTCCACGGGCGACGAGTGCCAGCGCATCCTCTCGGTGATGGGCGTCCGCAAACAAGTCGATCTGTGAGAACGGATGGCCTACCACCTGGTCCCGGGTGAGCTCGGCCAGATGAAGGAAACCTCGATTGACCTTGATGTAGATCATGTCGGCCAGCCGACAGATCACGGCAGGGGCCGGATTGACGTTGAAGGAAGACTCGAATCGCTCTTCCGCCTGATACTGCTCCGACACGTTGGTGAGGATAAGGACGAGGCAGTCCGGCTCGCCGGTCGTGTGCGTCAGGACCAGGCTGCGGACGCGATGTACCCACTGCGGGACCGCAGCATTCGGAGGCGTGACTTCGACCACGACGTCGCGAAAGACGTCGCCGCCAACGACGCGCTCAATTGGGTAGTCGCTCTTCGAGAGCCTGTGGTTGTTACGATACTGCAGGCGGAACCGGTCATGATACTCGTCGACCGTGGCTCCGAGTTCAGACAGCGTCTTGACGCCGTGCATGGACAAGGCGGCGTCGTTAGCCCAGATGATATCCTGGCGATCGTCGACCAGGATGACGCCCTCCGTCAGACCGGCGACGATCTGTTGCAGCTGGTGACGGTCGGTGGGTGGTTGGCGCGCTTTCATGTTCCGACCTGTGTTGTAGCCTCAGATTATCCGACTTCCTCAGACCATGCCTGATGCAGATGACCCATACGTTCTAGGTAAGGCAGCTCTATCCAAAGCACTCACGTTGGTCCAGTGCTCGTCGGGGTCCGGATGGGGAGCGACCGTGGACACTGTGAAGCCGATCTTGCCAACGCACATCGAGGACACGATCCGCTCAATCGCTTGGCTTCATGCCGAGCATTACCAGGCGGCGACCCCGCTGCAGCCTACCGTTGATCGCCTGACGGCCCTGGTTGGTCGAACTCACTTCATCGGTGTGCTGACCTGCCTTGTCACGCTTCTGCACTGAATCCTGGTTTAAGACCGGCTAGTAGACCCACAGCAGAACCGGCGGTGTGAAGGCCTGCGCAAATATGTCAGACAAATCCGCAACATAGAGGAGGATTAAAAGCATGATCGAGAAGCCGACAATGACCAACATCACGGACGTACAAGTGTCTTCTTCCAGTGAGCAGGACCAGGTCCTTGCCCTTCATGCCGAAGAAATCTCAGTTGCAAGGCGTAGGGTTCCACGCGGTACCGTACGCGTCAGCAAGGTCATCCAGAACCGTGACCACTTGGTCCAGGAGACGCTGCAGCATCAACGGGTCGAGGTAGAGCGAATCCAGATCGGCACCTACATCGATCAGGCTCCACCCATCCGCTACGATGGCGACGTGACTATCGTCTCGGTTGTTGAGGAGGTTGTCGTCACTGAGCGGCGACTTCTGCTCAAGGAGGAAGTGCGGATCCGCACGGTCACGACAAGCGAAGAGTATAAGGAGATCGTGGCGCTGCGTTTCGAAGAAGCCAATGTCGAGCGGCTTCCAATGGTCTCGACCTGATCAGGCGGCCTATCCCATTATCTGAACGGTTCGTTAAACTTACGCGAAAGCGAACAGAAGTACAATTGCATCATACGAATTGATGCAAATAGCTCTGTGCTCCGGCGCCCTATTTTTGTAAGGCAGCGGCTTGATCACCGAGCTTTATACTTTTCCTTCTGAGCAAGGCCGACGTCGGATGATCGAACTCTGGTTCGGTCACCACAGCTTTGTGCATGGCAAAAAATGCGAAGCGTTGAGCGGTTTGGTGCTCGCATTATCATTGGAGACGACAAGATGCCTGATGAAACGATCGTTGTAATCTTCGACACGGCCGCCCACGCTGAGGCGGCGGTCCAGGACCTGCTGACTGCGAATGTACCGCGCGACGCCATCAGCACGCACGCCAACACGACGTCGACAAGGTCGGCCACCACGGGGTCGGCCATGCCGACCCAGAAGCCCGGCCTGTGGGCCAGCATCTTTGGCGGCGAGCCGGACCACGACACGGCCGTCTACAGCCAGAGCATGCAGAGCGGCTCGACCGTGGTGACCATCAAGGCGCCGGACCAGCACGTCGCGTCGGTCATATCGATCCTCGAGCGCCACAGCCCGATCGACATCGACGAGCGGGCGTCGAGCTATGGCCTGACGCAGCCGACTGCGGCGACCTTTACCGCGCAGCCTTACGGCGCAGGCGTGGCGCGAGACACGACAGCCGGCAATGAAGTCCTTCAGCTCTCCGAGGAGCAGCTGGTGGTCGGCAAGCGTCTGGTTAACCGCGGCACCACCCGCATCCGCCGCTTCGTCACCGAGGTTCCGGTCGAGGAGCAGGTGAAGCTGCACGAGGAGACGGTGAAGATCGAGCGTCACGCGGTAACGGGAGATCGTCCGGTGTCCGGCACCGCCTTCACCAACCAGACCATCGAGATGACCCAGACCGGCGAAGAGGCGGTCGTCGGAAAGACTGCGCATGTGCGCGAGGAGGTCAGCCTTCGCAAGGAAGCGGTGGATCGCGTCGAGACGGTGAAGGACACCGTGCGGCGCGAGGATGTCGAGATCGAGCAGGTCCCCACGCAGACGGTGGTCAACAAGACCCCGAAGATCTGAGATCCGGCAGGTCCGGGCAGCGGAAGTTCCTGCCGCCCGGATCATCGGTTTGCTGAATTCGAACACAGGGTGTGCCTCGTCAAGGGCGCTTCCTGAGTTCACATCTGCATAAGCAGATCCTCAGAAAGAACTGCGCCATGAAGTATATACCGACCGCACTCGTGCTTACGTTGCTCGCGTCCGGCGCCGTAGCCCAAACCACACCAAGCACCTCACCCTCGAACGGCAACTCGATGGCTCCCGCCGGAATGGCCATGACGCGATCCGGTAACGGGCAGGCAGCAGCCAGTGGCAACGACAACCAAGCCGTCGCCACCACCAAAGCCAACGCGATGCAGCCGGCGCACGGCGCCAACTCCTTCAGCAAGAGGGAGGCCCGCCGGCGGATCGCCATGCACGGCTTCACGCAGGTCGCCGACCTGCGCAAGGACGAGAACGGCGTCTGGCACGGAACGGCGATGATGCAGAGCAGCAAGGCCAACGTCTGGCTCGACTACAAGGGCAACGTCGGCAAGCAGTAAGCTCTCACCATTTAAGCACCCAACCTCAAAGCCGGAGATTTCCAATGGCGGTCCGTACGTTCACCCACCTCTATGACAACTATGACGAGGCTCTGCGCACCGTTCAGGCGCTGGAAGCAGCCGGTGTGCCGCATACGGATATCAGCATCGTCGGCAACAATGCCGACAGCGCCCATAGCACTACTGGCACGACAACGGGTGCCATTCCTGACGTAACCAAGACCGGTGCCGGCGCCACCACTGGCACCGTGCTCGGCGGCGGCCTCGGCCTGCTGACGGGCATCGGCCTGCTGGCCATCCCGGGTGTCGGCCCGGTGGTGGCGGCCGGCTGGCTGATCGCGACCGTGACCGGTGCCGGCCTTGGCGCGGCAGGCGGTGGCGTGCTCGGCTCGCTGATCCATGCCGGCGTGCCGGAGGATCATGCACACGCTTATACAGAGGGCGTGCGTCGCGGTGGCACGCTCGTCAGCGTGCGTGGCGATGACACGCAGGCTGCGACCATCGAAGGCGTGCTGGAGGGGCGCACGGCGGCGGCCGTCGACATGACAGCGCGTCGTGCTGCCTACACGTCGACCGGCTGGGAGAAGTTCGAGGACACCGCTCCGCACTACACCCCGGATCAAGTTGCCGCTGAGCGGACCCGGTATAGTCGCGTCTCCTGAAACGAGCGTCAGGCGACCGGCCTGGGCGGGCGATTGCCCGCTTGGGCCCCTGCAGAAAAGAATCGATGCACGAGCAATACGGTCACGCTCCCATGCGGGAACCTATCAACCAGGCCTTTTCGTTCAGGAGCAGCAACTATGGGTCTTCTTGACTCTATCATCGGGGGCGTAACGGGTGGCGGTGGGAGCGCCTCACCAATGGGCGGCGTCCTGTCGAGCATGCTTGGCGGTAGCAACCAGGCTGGTGGGATGGGCATAAGCGGCGCGGGAATGGGCGGGGGCCTGAGTGGCCTCATGTCCAGCTTCGAGCAGGGGGGTCTTGGGCACATCGCCCAGTCGTGGGTTGGCAACGGTCCTAATCACGCAGTGTCACCGCAACAGCTGCAAGGCGTCCTCGGACAGGATCAAGTCCAGAGTATGGCCGGACAAGCCGGCATGGAGCCGAACGACTTCCTGTCACAGCTCAGCCAGCACCTGCCGAACGCCGTGCACGGGATGACGCCAAACGGTCAGCTGCCGGACGAAGGCCAGCTGTAGAAATCCTGCCAAGCACTGGCGCGGCGTGCGGAAGAAGAGGAAACCAAGGATGAAAACGCGATCTAATCTTGACCAGCTGTTCGGCGGCCCCCCAGGATCGACAAAGACACAGGCAGCCAACCTTCTGCAGGCCTGCCTGGCGGAGACTATCGGCACGCTCCTGTTGGTCCTGGTCGGCACGGCGGTGGCGACAGCCGCCGTTCTGGGAAAGAATACGGCCGGCCCTGCCTACAACTCCCTCGCGGTCGGCCTTTCCTTCGGTCTGATCCTGATCCCTATCGTTGCATCGATCGGGCAGATCAGCGGCGCCCATGTAAACCCATCGGTGACGCTCGGCCTTGCCGTTGCGGGCAAGTTTCCTTGGCGCAACGTGATCCCCTACTGGATTGCCCAGCTGGTCGGTGCGGTTGTGGCGGCACTCGTGATCTGGGCCGCCTATGGCCACCAGGCCTACCAGATCTCCCACCTTGGGGCCCCGTCTCCGTCCAATGGTGCCAGCGCGTTGCAGGTGCTACTTGTCGAGGGCTTGATCGCCTTCATCCTCGTATTCACCGTCATCTTGACGACCACCGATCCTCGGGTGCCTGCTGGCGTTGCGCCAGTTGCGATCGGCTTCTCGCTTGCCGCAGGCGTTCTCTTGGGTGGCCCAGTCAGTGGCGGAGCCGGCAACCCGGCCCGTGCGCTCGGGCCGATGCTGGTCTCTGGAACCGCGCCCGTATGGTTCTTCTATACGGTTGGACCGCTACTCGGAGCGGTCGTCGCCGCAGGCGCTGTCCGCCTTATCTGGATGACACATAGACCGGTCGATTAAGCTTAGCTTAGCATTCCTACTTACTGATCACGATGCTCAGAAAGTGTATTCGGTGCGCATGCCGCCGCGATCGATCTGCTGCTGACGGACGTGGTGCTGCCGGGCACGC
>CAXTZG010000108.1:0-5794 GCA_964248625.1 uncultured Acetobacteraceae bacterium
CTGCTGATCTGAACCAAGCCGAATGCAGTTTCGGTTCCGCTGCTACCGGACCCCCTATATCGAGAGTTTTGAGGATGCCTCTGATGTCGTGGCATCTCTTCGACTGAATTTGATCAACGAAATATATGCATCCCTCAAAGATCAAGAGGCAGAAAGCCGTGATCAGGCCGAGTATTTACTAGAGAAAATACTAAGTGCTGCCCCGAACATCCGAGAGGCTGTGCAGTCTCAGCTGAGCCAAGATCTGACCGCAGAGCTAGATCAACTTCGCCAGGACCGCGACACGCTGCGGCAGGAGATTGCAGGCGTACATGAAGCCTCTCGTACTTCGGCGGAAGAACAACAGCAGCTTGATGCCAGGATTGCAGAACTGCAGGAGCAAGAGAAAAAGTCCCGTATGATGCTCACTATGGCAGCTGTCCGCGACATCAGGTGGCTCGAACTTGTAAGGAGCACGATGATGCCCAAACAGCCCGGCAGGGTTCCGTTTCATAATACAGCTGAGGTGGCGATGCGTGGGTATCATGCTGCTGCAGGTGGACGAGTGGTCCCGGTTCTAAAAGAAATCACATGGTCTAAACTGCCCTACCTGGAGAAGAACCTACACCGTGGGTATAAAGGTGGAATTATCTTCAAGGGGTCCGATTTCATTCCTGGAGTTACCATTGCCTATCGCCGGATTGGTGGGGGGTTCCCTGCCGGGAATACAGACTACTTTTGGCAAATACCCAGTATTTACTTTGGTGACTATCTAGAGTTGGCATCGTCAGACAACGAGCCGGAATCGGCGCTGTCATGGCGGGGCTTTGAGTTTCAGGTCAAGAATCCAACAGGGCAAACCTCTGATTGGGTCAGGTTCACCTACCCCTTTGATGACCTGGCATTGATCGCCATTCGTGACGAGAGCTGGCAGGAAGGACGACGACTGCTTGCGGCAGGGCAAAACCAGGCAGCTATTGAGCCGCTTAGAAAAGCGTGGGTGTTTTCTGACAGGATGTTGGGAGCTGACGCACCAATAGTGGAAGAAATAAAAGTTGATTGGAACGCAGCTCTAGATAACGCGACACTAGATAAGTGCCGCTTCCGCCCCGGAACGTTAGTAAAGATTATCTCGGGCAATCATAATGGTAAGTCCGGCACAATAGAGCATATTGGCTTGCGACATTTCTATCCATATTACATCAAAGTGTCTGAAGCTGAAACGGTTCAGGCCAAAGATGACGAAGTCGAGAAGGTGGAGTGAGTGAAGACCGTTCATTCCATGTATGGGTGGCTTGCCGCACACGCGCCATAGTTTCAACTTCTGAGCGTGCCTTACGACAAAGGCAGGCACTCGCTCAACATTCAAATGCATCAGCCGGAAAGGACGCCGTCCACCTGGCGTCGATACTTAGATACGCAAATCGAGATCGTCGTGGCGGCAATCGCCCCTGACCATGTGTCGTTGTGTCCAACATAACGTCTTTATGTTGCGCTTCCACTGCCACACTATTCTCGCCGAATAAGTAAGGTGATCCACCTGGCTTGCAAAGCAGTTCCGAAATGAACAACAATGACAGGAACTATCAGGCGCAGCTACGGCAGTACGAGAGCGGTAGTTAGCTCCCTCCCTCCGTCCCTACGCGAACCGTCGCCACCCGGCGCCCGGCGCGACCCGAACCACGTGCACTGCACGAGCCAGCACCACTCCGTTGCGCTCGATCTCGCATGTCATCGTATGACGACCTTTGAACAGGGTCTCCGTCCAACGCTCGGAAGCAAGCGCGTTCCAGCGCATTTGCTTGGCCTCTTTTGCCTCATCCCCTTGGTTTTGTACGATCCATTGGACTGAATAGGGCGGCGGCACCGTCGTCTCAACGACAGTGAACCGCAGGTGCACGTTCTTCGGGAGAAGCGTCGCCCCGCTCAGATACCGCCGGTAAGTCGGTCCACCTTGCTTCTTCGCGAGATCGCAGCGGATCACCACGCTGTAGGCGCTGGTCAAGGCTGCGGTGTCCTCGGCCAGGCTTTCTGTGACGGCCTCTTTCTCGCCCCAGAAAGTGTGATTGAACACCCAGTCCCAGGCGGACCGCGCCTTCTCTCGAGTGCAAGTCTGCTGGTCGAACAGGACGCCCAGGCGGCTCATGGCGGTGCCAAGATTATCCCGCAAGCGCTCGACCTGGTGAAGTACCTCCTCGTTTGCCGTGAGCTCCGGCAAGTCCGGGATTGGATTGTAGACCTGGCAGGAGATGTCGAGACGCGTCTTCAACGCAGACAACGTGTTGTACAGCGAGCGGTCGTCGCGGTCCGCTTCTGGACGATAGACTTCCGCTATGAGCGTCGACATGATCATGCCACCCGGCAGGCTCCATGACGAACGAGAGCGACAAAACCACTTGCCGAAGCGTACGATGCGCCGCATTTGGCCAGCTGCGACCTTGGGATTATAACCGATGGACGGGTCGGCCTTCGGGCTTTTGTCGGCGACCGCCTTGGCGAACCAGTTGTTCACTTCCATCGGGTCGCGCCGCTTCCACTCGGTGCTGGCGTGCTCAATGCACAACCGTCCGTAGGTATCGGTGTAGGTGCGATAGATGGCGAAATCGACGTGGTATCCCTCAGCATACCATACGGTCACCGCGTTGGTTCGGGCTTCCGGCTCCTGAGTGAAGTTAGTGCAGCGCTTGGCTAGGGCATCGCGAACCCGCTGGCGTGCCCGAAGCGGGTCGTCTGGCAGGTCATCCTTTTCAAACAGCAAGGCGACGTCGATGTCATAACCATTGTCGCCGTCCGGGTCCTGGTTGAGCGTATGCATCGCATAGCCGCCCTGGTCCTTGGTGTCGTAGGGGTGTGGGCGCGCCCTCCCCGTCTCAGCCGCTAGGTCGTCGAGGCCGCCTTTCAGGCGGTTGATGTTCAAGTCGCGATAATTGCCGAGGTCCTTTCGCCGGTCCGTCCCAAGCCGGACGTGCGTGTTGTAGAAACTCTGAAATTCTGCGGCGAGGTCGTACATGAACATAATCGTCAGGAGTTTCCGGCGGGAGGGGCACTGGACTGGGTAGCCTGCACGATGCGCGGCACGGTGCCTGGATCGCCGTTGACCTCGACACCCCACGCGTACCGCGGGGTGACACGGGCATTGTAGTTGTGGACCTGGACGCTGTGATGGATCGTCCGGCTGATGGTTCGCCCGAGACTGAAGCCAAGGCCCACCGGTCCGGCATAGAAGACGTGGACGACGGAATCCCTCTCCAGCCGTGTCTGCAAGTCGTCGAGGATATGGCGGAAAGCCGAGCACACCGCATCGATCTGGCCGTAGTGCGTCACGGCATCGATCCGCGGCCACCGGATTCTTGGGACGGCTCACCGTCGTCACGGCCAGCCCGAGGTCTGGCCCACTCCCCTGCCTCAGCTCGCGCCACTGCTGGGTGTCACGGCTCAGGTCGAACAAGGCAACCTGGTGCCATGTTGACACCGCGCAGCCGGCGAGGAATTGCAGAGGCACATGGACGATGCCGTAATAGCCGATCGCCGCTTCGGGATCAGCTCGGCGGATTGCCGCCAAGTCGGAGATCATGCGGTGTTGCTGCCGCACCGCGCCAGCCGGATCGGTCGTTCCGCCGCTGAGAAACTGCGACTGGTCGATTTCGATATGACGAATGGTGCGACGGCCGAGGCGAGCTGGAACCGCTTCAGCCGGGAGAAGTGCCGTCGGCGGGTCGAACGACTGATGATGTAGAGCGACGAACGTGCCCGGCGGCGCGGTCGCCGCAATCGAGCGCTCCCGCCGTAGCCCCTGCTCGCCGTAAACGTACACCCCCATTCCGGCGATGATGAGGAACAACCCGGCATACCAAGGCGCGTCCAGCGGCAGCTGAAGACTGGCCCACTTGTTCGCAACCGCGACAAGCGCCTCCTTCGGTCCGGGGAGGACGAGCCCGACGCCGGGGATAACCAGCAAGAACGCCAGGCCGCGGTGACCGGATGCCGGTCCGGCTTCTGCGCCGACCCCGAAGAAGGCGAGCAATTCCTTGAACAAGGCGTTCCTCCCCGGCCTGGCGCATTGCTGCGGTTGGTGAACCGCGCTCGTCGAGGATCGGAGAGCCCTGGCGTTGCGGGATGGCCTTCTCACACACGGGTCGGCAACGAGTCAATAAATGCCCCAGTTGGAGTATAATCTGTCAGCTACGATCAAGGCCCTTGTAGGAACAGGGCCTTACAGGTCGTCCGGCGGCGAGAGTTCAACTGGGACAGAGTGGGCAGCTAATCTCCACATACCAAACAGCCGAGTTCTCAAAAAGCGCAAACAAAATCCTGCCAACGTTTAATCCACTGGACGCAGCATAGCGTGGACGAACCACGCTCTACCGCACGCTCGGCTGATAACGTGCCGGTGCTGTCGCGTCGCGGCTGTTCCAGCCAAGGCGACTAAGGCACGCGCGCCAAGCTGGTCTGCTTGCATCTCGTCCGCCTTGATCCCACCTTGCAGAAGAGGTAAATGTCACTAGTGACTGCGAGGGCGAAATGAAAGAAGGCAAGCAGCGGCAAGCAGAGCACACTCAGCGGCTGAAGCAGCTTGGCTTGCGCCAAGTTGCTGTCTGGGTGTCGGACACCGAGAGCTGGATGATCGCGCAGGCCAGCGCTGGGGCCAAGGCGGACCGGCTGGACGTCGCAGACGACTACATCGCTGGATTGGTAGACCGTTCCCGACAGACGCTGGTGGACTCGTTCCTCTCCGTACCGGGCAAGATGGCGCTATTCGAGACCGAGAAGGACGGCCAGCGCAAGGCCATGGGCGTCAAGCTGTTCGCGTTCCGCACCTTGCCGGTGCTGGCCACCCAGGTCATGACGGCCGGCACCACCTGGCGCGAGCTTGCTGACGCTCACCCGCTGCTGGAGCAGGCGACCACCCTTGGCCACTACCATTGGGACACCCCAAGCTTCCGGATGGCCTGTCGAGCCCTTGGGCTGGAACCCGACACGGGACGGCCCCAATTCCGACCGCCTTATGAAGCTCTTGCCGAGGAGCTGCTGCACGGCGCCGCCACCCGCTTTGACGAGGGGCCCGATGAGTGGCACCCGATCGGCTTCACCGCCGACATCATGCTCGACGTGCTGGACCTCATGCGAGCCGATCTGCGGCCGAACCCGTCGCTTCTGAACCGTGCACGGCAGCAGTGGCCGAAGATCGATCTGGCTCGCCTTCCCCAGGCAGACGCGCTGACGCGCCTGATCGGCACGGACGAGCTGCTCCAGATCAGCACCGAGCAGCACCTGGCCAACGACGGCATCGGAATGCAGCATACGGCTATCGACTTCCTGCCGTCCCGGCACGGGGCCGGCTACTCGGCCACCATCTCCGGCTTCTTCGGTGAGTACGAAACCGACGGCTGGGTTGCGGGCGCCTACGCTGACTTGCATGGCATCGCGGTGGAGCCAGACCCCGAGCATCTGGCAGACTCGGCTTGGCTACGCGTCGTGCGCCGTCGGCTGCTCGAGCAGGGCGTCATCTTCATCCCGCAGGCAAAGGTGGACGACTACCTCGAGACCGAGGGCGCCTACTGGATCGACCGATTGGGCGGCACTGCCAAGTGGTGCGACGCGCGCACCCCCTCGTGGAGCGAGCGCCTGATGTGGCGTCTCATGCCGCCGCCGCTGCTCGTCGATCGCGAGCTAGCGTTGCGGGAGCTGGCGCGCCGCGGCGGCCAAGGAGCGGCGGCATGAGCGACGCGGCCGAAATCTCGATGTTCGAGTTCGGCCGGGGGCCGGCCTTCTGGAGCTGGGTCAAGACGCCGGAAGCAAAGCCCTACGTCGCGGC
>CAXTZG010000108.1:5807-11408 GCA_964248625.1 uncultured Acetobacteraceae bacterium
GAACGACGAGCCGTTCGACCTTTTGGGAGACGACGACACGCCCGATCTGCTCGACCCGGATCACCTAGCGGGTCTGGCCCGCGACATCGAGGTGCGATTCGCTGAGGGAGGACCGCCTAGGAGAACCAGCATCCGGTGAGGTTCTCTCTCTCGCCCGCTGATAGGAAGGAACCCAAACGCCGGTGAGCCCATAGGTCCTCGGCAGCTCAATGCCAGACGAATTTCGGTCGTGACGCCATCCTGCTATGGGGCAGAGGAGGCCCCTTGCATGACGACTACGATCACTGACGAGATTTTCACCGCCGCGGACCGGTTGCTTCGCTTGCCCACGGCAGAGTGGCGGTCCCAGCTCCACCAGGTAAGACAAATCCTTTGGAGCCGGGCCGCCGAACCGGAGTTTGTTCCTGACCAGCACGCCCGCGCTCACGTGCTTATCGAAGAGATCACCACGGCGTTGGGCGACGGACCTGCCACCTCATCCTTGTGCCTGAACCTGAAAAAGACTATCTAGTGCCCAACACGGCCGGTCCCTCTGCGTCTCTCCGGAGGCGTACGGGCCGGTTTTCTTTTGTGTGACTTGATGCTCCCGCCCTACCGCAAGCCCTATCTCGACATCGCCGGCCAGATCGCCTTGCTTCGCAGCCGCGGCATGGAGATCGCCGACCTCGCAAAGGCGGCGGGTTACCTGGAGCGCATCGGCTATTACCGCCTCAGCGGGTATTGGTATCCGCTTCAGCAGAGCCGTATTATTCTCGGTGCCAACGGTAAGCCTGCCACCCAGGTGGTTGACGGCTTCCGTGCTGGCACGAACTTCGGCCAAGCCGTCGATCTCTACGTCTTCGACAAGCGGCTGCGTCTGTTGTTCCTGGACGCGATCGAACGCATTGAGGTGGCGATGCGGGTCGATATCGCGCTCTTGCTCGGCGCGCGCGATCTGTGGGTCCATCGTAAAGCCGCACTTCTGCCAGGAAGCTTCGCCAGACGGATCATTCCAAGAACGGGGCGAACGGCTCACCAAGACTGGCTGTCACGTCTCGACCAGCTCGCTGCCCGCTCCAAAGACGAGTTCGTCCGCCACTTCACGGCTCGCTATAGCGGGCCGTTGCCGATCTGGATCGCCATCGAGTTGTGGGATTTCGGGATGCTCTCGACGTTCCTCGCCGGCATGGCCGTGGCTGATCAGGTTCTGATCGGCACCAAATACGGGGTGCAGCGCCCGGAACTGCTGGCCAGCTGGATGCGAGGTATCAACCTCGTTCGCAACATCTGCGCGCATCATGGTCGGCTGTGGAACCGGTCGCTCGTCGACCAGCCCAAGCCGCCCAAGATGGGTGAATTGCCCTTGCTTGATCACATCGCCACGGACGTATTCGCGCAGTCGCGTCTGTATGGCGTCGCAGCCCCGATGTGGTTCCTGCTGCGCACGATCAACCCGACGACGACCTGGTCCGCCCGCCTGCGCGATCAGCTCGCAGCCTTTCCCACAGCTCCAGGCGCCACCATCGCCCAAACCGGCTTTCCAGATGGTTGGAACATGCTCCCACTCTGGACTGATCACGCCTGACGAAAAGGATGTTGGACCAGGCAGGGTTGGCGTCTCCCTTGCCGGGGCCGCGCTGGCGGGCTGCGCCCCGAGCCGGCTGGTAGACGCCGTCTCGACCCGACCTTGTGTCAGGCGACAGGATAAACCCATCCGGCGTGTTGCCTCACGACGTAATGTTACCCGGCCTTTCGATGTCGCCAGCGACCGCATCGAGACCGTTGTTACCCATCACGTCCAGCACGAGCGCGGTGGCGCGCGGCATCGGCCCGAGCAACACCTCGCGCGCCATCGTCAATCGCCGCACCTTCATGAACCGCTGCACTGTGCGCAGGTGGTCGGCGCTGAACCGCTCAGGATGTAGGCCGCGCAGCCGCTCCAGCGCATCGACCGCCGACAGCGCCGGCTTCGCTTCCAGCCAGGCCAGCAGCTGATCCCGCACCGCGTCCAGCATCGACGTCCGCACCACCGGCTTGACCCGCACGTAACGGCGCCGGTGCGTCGGCCGACGCTCTCCCGCCGACCAGGCAACCTTCAGGCTCGCCGTGAACTGCGCCAGATCGATCAGTGCCGGCGGCTCGCTGCGCCCAGCACCCATGCCGCGTCCGTCCACCCGCTTGCCCAGCTCTCCCTGCGCCGTCCGTATCTCCGCCAGCAGGAGCACCGGATCGGCGTGGTCCAGCATGTCGCGCAGCCGCATCTTGTCCGCATCCGAAACCGCCGCATGCGCCAGCGCCCGCATCGCTGGTGGTTCCGGCGCGTGGTAGCGCTTGATCACCCGGGCACCCTCGCGCCGCTTCTCCCGCAACTTGAACGATGGCTGGAACAGGTTGCCGTGCAGCCGCGCCGCCGCATACAGCCGGCCCAGGCACTCTCCGGCCAGCACGCCCTCGAACCGCCCGTAGCCAACCAGACGCCGCACGATGGCGCCGTTCTTCTGCTCCACCCAGGCCTGGTCGTTCTTGCGGTAGGCCCGCGAGCGCGTCACCTCCAGTCCCTCCGCCCGGCACCAGCCCACGACAAGATCGTTCATGAACAGGCTGTCGTTGTCGAAGTCGACACCGCGCAGCGGAAACGGGAACAGCTCCCGCGCACGCCCGAGCGCATGCATGACCATCTCTGCCTCACGCACCACGATCGGGATGCACTCCGTCCACCCGGTCGCCACATCCGTCAGCACCATGGTCTGTGCAAAAGCCCCCGATACCGTCGTGCCGCTGTGGACCACGAAGTCCACCTCAACCCACCCCGGAGACGGGTTGCCCCAGTCATTGAAGGTCCGGATCGGCACGCTCCGCCGCACCGCCGAGCCAAATCCCGCTGGTCGGCGGCGCCCGCCGCCAGCGACCAACCGCACCCCAGCGAGGAGCCGGTCGATGCTCGCAGCGCTCACGGTCAGCAGCTTGGCCCGCGTCGCCTCGTCGAGCACGACGCGGCCATGCCGCTCCAGCGCCGGCAGCAGGATCGGCACCATTGGCCGCAAGCGCTTCGAGCAGACCCGGTCCGCAACCTCCCACAGCTGGATCAGCGCGTCCCGTACCTCGACGCCGTAGATGCACCGGCGGGATAACGGCTCGTCGTCGACCTGTGCATCCTCCTCCCGCCTGCCACTACCCGCCAGCAACCGGATCGCATGCTTGCGGTGATAGCCCGTAAGTGCGGCGAATTCGTCCAGGATGAGAGATCGCTCTGCTCGAGCCGCATCCCGATACCGTGCACCGACTGCCCGCAGGAGTTCTGCCCTCGTCGCCATGCTGATCCGCCTCGCCATCCTTCGCCTCCCGAGCCCGCACTTGCCCGGTAGCAAACCACCTGAGGCAACGATGCGGGCCGGTAGCAATTAACGTGAGGCAATGCGCGCTCGGCGAACGTCCGACGCCGACACGCCGAATTGATGCAGACGTAGCGGCGAAGTTGAAGGTCCAGGCGCACTCGCCAACCACAAAGCAGCGGATCAGCGGCATGGCGCGTGTAGTAGCCATGGATCGCATTCGACAGACAGCTGCAGTCCGGACACCGTGCACTGTCGCGACGGCGCCGTGCCGACAACACGACCAGTGACCGGTTCTCGCGTCGAAGCCCATCGACGTGGCATCCAGGAACCATGAACGATTGTAGTATCAATCCTCCATCACGTTGTCACGCGATCAGAGATCGAGCCGCAGTGCTGTGGCGACCACACAAGGCGCGGAAGAGCCACTTCTACGTTCGCTAGTCAGAAGAACATTATGATTTGCGACCGGTTTAAGTTAGGTGTTTGAAGTGTTGTGAGCGCGAATGTTTGATTGAGAGCGGACTGTCATAGCCAAGTGTCCATCTAAGTTGCTTTGGCGTACAGTCCTTCTGGTCAATAGCTTAAGCGTATGCGTTAAGCATCAAGACCCTGTTCATCTCCGCAACAATCCGAGCTGCTTGCCGATGATGCGGTCAACCGCGCGACTTGGAAGCAGTGAAGTCAGTGTGGCGTCCAGGAACTTGCCCTTAACCACCGTATAACGCGTCCGAGGCTTGGCTACGCTCAAGGCCGTCGCAATTACCGCTCCGACTTGGTCGGGGGTCAACCCTTTGCGGCCGGTCTTGATCATGTAGCTGGTGAAGGCCTTGAACGGCTTTTCCCAGATGGTACCCGCTAGATGGTCGAGCGGCATGGCTTCCGCCTTGTTCCAGATCGCAGTTGCGACCGAGCCAGGTCCGACAACAATTACGTCGATACCGACCAGTTGAAGCTCTCTTCGCAGGCTCTCGGAGAAGCCCTCGACCCCATGCTTGGCCGCGACATAGGCACCGAGAAACGGAACGCCCATCTTTCCGCCGACGGAGCTGATGTTGACGATGCGGCCCTTGGTTCCGGCAAGCATCGGGTCGGCCCCAAGCAGTGACGCGAAGGCCCGCGTTACGGCGAATACGCCTACAAGGTTGATCTCGATCTGCTTGCGGAAGTCGGCAACGCTCTGGACCAACAGCGGGTTGGGGAAGGACCTGCCTGCATTGTTGACAAGGCCGGCAAGGGTCTGTCCTGCTAAATGCATCCGCACCGTCTCGGCGGCAGCGAGAATGGCGTCGTTGTCCTCGACGTCGAAGACGAGCGGGATGAAGGCTTCGCCCAGTTCCTTCTGGAGTGCGCGGCCGTCACCTTCTTTACGAACGCTGCCGAACACGCGCCAGCCCTGTTTCACAAGGACCGATGCGGCTCCCCTGCCAATGCCGGTTGAAACGCCGGTGACAACCACGTTCCTCATGCGCCCACTCCGTTGTTGACAGCGTCAACGTGCCTCGCGAAGTTGACGTTGTCAACCGTTGCTGGCATATATCCAGCCATGGCCGAGACTACTAAGGAGCAGCTCGTGTCGGCTGCGTCGAAACTTCTCGACAGCGGTGGCCAGAATGCCGTCACGCTGCGGGCAGTGGGCAAGCAGGTCGGCGTGTCGCATAACGCACCCTACCGGCATTTCCGCGACCGAAGCGCGCTGCTATCAGCGGTTGCTGAACGGGACTTCAACCGGCTGAGGCAAGCATTCGAGCACCAGGCAGGTGAAGATCATGCCGCCGAAGCAGTACTGCGGGACGCGTCAGCTGTCTTGATCGGCTACGCCCACAAGCATAAAGCGCGGTACCGACTCTTGTTCAGCGATCCTGGCCTGATAGCGGAACAAAGTCTCAAGAGCGCCGCGCTAGGTTCCTTTCAGGCGTTCAGCGCCATCGTGGCGCGATGCCAGCAGGACGGCATCTTACCTCGGGTGGACACCATCCGCCTGACGGGTTTGATCTACGCCGCACTGCACGGTGCTATCGACCTAGAACTGGGTGGGCGGGCTAGCGGGTCGAAGGGATTGGACAGCGTCGAGGACACGGTCGGCCTGCTGTTCGACTTGCTGAGATAAACATCACAGCAGGCTGCGGATCGTTGAGCCACCGAGCCGCCGTTCAAGGTTTTACCGCAGTTAGATGTTGGCACGAGCCTCAATTCTTAGTAACCATCCGCCGAGCACCGCGGCATCAGGTCTGACTAGGTTCTGTTGACGAAAGACGACAGCCAGATGCGTGCGGCGGCCAGGTCAAGA
>CAXTZG010000109.1:0-11053 GCA_964248625.1 uncultured Acetobacteraceae bacterium
GACGAGGGGCTGCC
Organism: uncultured Acetobacteraceae bacterium; assembly: GCA_964248625.1. GTDB lineage: Bacteria > Pseudomonadota > Alphaproteobacteria > Acetobacterales > Acetobacteraceae > Lichenicola. The sequence goes on from CAXTZG010000109.1 coordinate 15, forward strand.
GGCCAGCGTGACCGGCGGTGCCGCCGGCGGCGGCGGCATGGCGGCGCTGGCCTTTCTCGGCGAGGCGCTGGCCGCGCGCATCGAGACGCTGTCATGAGCGCGGCATCGAGCCCGCCCGCCACCCTGCTGCTGGAGCAGTTCCTCGACTGGCTGCGTGACGAGAAGCGCGCGAGCCCGCTCACCGTGGTCGCCTATCGCGGCGACCTCGGCCGCTTCCTCCAGTTCCTCACCTACCATCTCGGCGCGGAAGCCGATCTCGAGGCGCTGGCCGGGCTGCGCCAGGCCGACCTGCGCGCCTGGCTCGCCGAGGAAGGCAGGCGGGCGGCCGAGCAGCCCGGCTTCTCGCGCGACCGGGCCAACCGCACCCGGGTGCGCCGCATGTCGGCGCTGCGCAGCTTCTATCGCCATCTGTCGCGCCGCCACGGCGTCGACAACGCCGCCCCCGGCCTGATGGCCTCGCCGCGAATCCGACCCACCTTGCCGCGGCCGCTGCCGGTGCCGGCAGCACTGGCGGTTGCGGACGGCATCGCGGCGCTGGCCCACACGCCGCTCGCCGAGCGCCGCGACGCCGCCTTGTTCACCCTGCTCTACGGCGCCGGCCTGCGCATCTCCGAGGCGCTCTCGCTCGACCTGCGCCACCTGCCGCGTCCCAAGGCCGGCGCCGTGCTCAGGGGTGCTGTGCTCATCGTGCGCGGCAAGGGCGACAAGGAGCGGCTGGTGCCGCTGCTGCCCGCGGTGCTGGGCGCGCTGCATGACTGGGCCGCCCATCATCCCGACCCGGCGCCGGACTCGCCGCTGTTTCCGGGCGTGCGCGGCGGCAGGCTCGATCCGGCGGTGGCGCAGAAGGCGATGCGCGACTACCGGCGGCTTGCCGGCCTGCCGGAGCATGCGACGCCGCACGCGCTGCGCCATTCATTCGCGAGCCACCTGCTGGAAGGCGGCGCCGACCTGCGCTCGATCCAGGAGCTGCTGGGCCATGCCAGCCTGTCCACCACCCAGCGCTACACCCTGGCCGACGAGGCGCACCTGCTGGACGTCTGGCGTCGCACCCATCCCCGGTCCGGCATGACCACCGACGAGAAGGATGCCGCCGGTGGCTGACCCTGTTCGCAGACGCTCGCTCTACCCGTCGATCGAGCCCTACGCGCACGGCATGCTGGCGGCGGGCGACGGGCACCAGCTGTACTGGGAGCTCTGCGGCAATCCGGCCGGCATCCCGGTGGTGGTGCTGCATGGCGGCCCCGGCGGCGGCTGCACGCCGATGCAGCGGCGGCTGTTCGACCCCGCCCGCTACCGCATCCTGCTGTTCGACCAGCGCGGCTGCGGCCGGTCGCGTCCGCACGCCTCGCTCGACTGCAACACCACCTGGCACCTGGTCGCCGACATCGAGCGGCTGCGCGAGATGACCCGCACCCGGCGCTGGCTGGTGTTCGGCGGCTCCTGGGGCAGCACGCTGGCGCTGGCCTACGCGCAGACCCATCCCGAGCGGGCGAGCGGCCTGATCCTGCGCGGCATCTTCGGCATGCGCCGCGCCGAGCTGCTCTGGTACTACCAGGAGGGCGCCTCCTGGATCTTCCCCGACAAGTGGGAGCGCTTCATCGCCCCGATCCCGGAGGCCGAGCGGGGCGACCTGATCGGCGCCTACCGCAGGCGCCTCACCGGCCAGGACGCCGCCGTCCGGTTGCAGGCGGCGCGGGCCTGGAGCCTGTGGGAAGGCGAGACGCTGACGCTGCTGCCCGACCCGAAGCTCGCCATGCAGCATGGCGACGACGCGTTCGCGCTCGCGTTCGCGCGGATCGAGAACCATTATTTCGTGCATGGCGCCTGGCTCGAGGACGGCCAGCTGCTGCGCGACGTGGGCAGGATCGCGCATCTGCCCGGCGTGATCGTGCAGGGACGCTACGACATCGCCACCCCCGCCCGCACCGCCTGGGAGCTGCACCGGGCGTGGCCGCAGGCGGCGTTCCACCTGATCGCCGATGCGGGACACGCCACCACCGAACCCGGCATCCTGGCGACGCTGCTGGACGCGACGGACCGGTTCGCGGCCGCCGCCTGAGGTCGTGCTGAGGCGTCGGCGCCGGCCTGCGGCGCTGCCGGCGGCGCTCCTGGCACTTCTGGCAATCCGTGCGGCCGGGCCGGGCATCGCCGCCGACGCCACCTGCGTCCGCGACGAGATCTCGACCGCGCGGCTGCGCGACGATGACGGCTTCATCAGCATGCCGGTCGCGTTCGGCGGGCGGACCGCCAGCCTGCTGGTCGATACCGGATCGGATGCCGGGCTGCTCACCGAGGACGGTGCTGCGCGCCTCGGGCTGTTCCGGCACGATCCGCAGCATCGCACCCTGGTGCTGGGCACCGGCGGCACCGGGCGGATGGTGCCGGACGTGCTATATCCCGATCTCCGGCTGGGCCGGCTGCTTCTGCCTGGCGCCAGCATGCCGCTGGGACCGCTGCCGGGCCTGCCGGTGGTGACGCCGCCGGTGGCCGGGCTGCTGGGAGGAGACGTGCTGTCACGCTTCGATGTCGAGCTCGATCTGCCGCACGGCCGCATCGGCTTCTGGAGGGTGCAGGCAGGCTCGGTCGCCTACGCGCCGCCGCCGGCGTGGAGCGGCAGGTTCGACACCGTGCCGCTGCGGCGCCGCGGCGCGCGGCTGCTGCTGAGCGGACGGCTCGACGGGCGGCCGATCACGGTGCTGCTCGATAGCGGCGCGCGGTCGCGCATCCTGTCGGTGCGGGCGGCAGGACGGCTGGGGGTGGATGCCGACCGGCTGGGCGTCGATCCGGGCGGCATCACCGCGGGCGTCGACCTGCATGAGAGCCCCTATCACTGGCACCGGTTTCGCAGCCTGACCATCGGATCGGACACGCAGCTGCTGCCGGTGCTGACCGTGGCGCCGCTCGACGAGCCGGTCGACCTGCTGCTGGGGGCGGACTGGTTCGCGACACGGGACGTGTGGATCAGCTATGCGACCAGCCAGATGTTCGTGCGGCCGGGAACGGCACGATGACGCCGGCCTTCACCGCGCAGACGTCGCGGATCCGTCCGACCGCTATCGAAGATCTGCATGACTGCCCTGAGCGTCTTGCATGACCGCATCTCCCGACATGCGTGAATGCCGCCGGTGTATCGCGAAAATCACGGCTCGGCGCGCGTTCCATCGCCGATGCCGCAGCATGCGGCCAGACAACGGCACCGGAAGCAAGCAACGGGCAGCACACCGAAGCTGCCGACGATGTTCCAGACCAGGGAACCGGTTGCAACGTTTGTCGCAACGTTTTATTGCACCGGCTCTGACGTGACCGATCGGAAAGCTGATGGTCGCGTCACAAAACTATAATAACCGCTGCCTGAGCCGATCACGTGATAAACCGCTTCGATTCCCTGATCTCGGTGGGTTCACATGTTTGATGGAGTCCTGACCGGGCGATCGACGCGCTGTTCTTCAGCAAGGCGGGACCCGCTCGCGCCGACGATATTCCACCAGGACTGGCTGCTCGAGGCCGCGACCGAGGGACAGTACGAGGTCGTGGAGGTCCTGCAGGACGGGGTCGTGGTGGGACGGCTTCCCTTCACGCGCCGGCGCGGCTGCGGGATGACCCTCATCAGCCAGCCAAGGCTGACCCACCTTCTCGGCCCGGCGATCGATGAAGGCAGCGGCGGGCCGACCACCCGCGCCGTGCGGCGAAACCGGATCGCACGGGAGCTGCTGGCCAAGCTCCCGGCCTGCAGCGGCTTCACCCAGAAGATCCAGGCGGCATCTCGGAAGCGCTGCCGTTCCAGGAGGCCGGATACGAGATCGGGGTGGAGATCACCTACGAGCTCCCGCCCGTGCCGGAGGCCGAGATCTGGCGCAGGATGCGCGACAAGACCAGGAACGTCATACGGCGCGCGCAGGAGCAGCTGGACGTCGGCAGCGTCGAGGACGTGTCGGCCTTTCTGGAGTTCTACCAGGGCAACCTGGATGAACGGGACCGGCGCAGCTACTACGCGTCGAGCCGCATGGACGCGGTCTGTCGCGGCGCGATCGCGCAGGGTCGGGGCCGCATCCTGACGGCGCGCGACAAGGCCGGCCAGCCGGTCGCCGCGATCTTCGTTCTCCGCGACGACCAGGTCGCCTACTACTTCATGTCGACCCGCAAGCAGGACTGCCATAACGGCGCGGTCAGTCTGCTGCTCTGGACAGCCATCAGGGAAGCCTCCGAGCTCGGGCTGACCTTCGACTTCGACGGCTTCTCCTCGACGGGAAGCGGCGCGTTCTATCTGGGCTTCGGCGGCCAGGCGGCGCCGCGCTACATCGTGTCGCGGTCGAGCCCGGCGCTCCGGATGCTCAGGATGGCGAACGGCCTGGCGGGCCGGGCCAGACGCGGGTTCGACGACGCATCCGGGCGGGTGGCGCGGTGGTGCGCGACACCCGGCAGGCTCCCGCCCGCCGCCGTGTCGCCGGCGCGTGCCGAGGTCATCGGCGCCGCCGGCGCCGGGTCGCTCGCCACGATCGGCTAGGCCCGTCCGGACCACGCCCGCACGCATCCGCCGACCGCGCGCGATCGCAACCATGACCACGATCCACGAAAAAGGGGGCGCCCCGCAGGACGCCCCCTGATCGGCCGGTCCGGACCAGGCGCTAGTTGATGCGCTCGCCGTGCAGGGTCATGTCGAGGCCGTCCACCTCGAAGTCGTGGCTGACGCGCAGGCCGATGGTCAGATCGATGATCTTCAGCAGCACGTAGGAGAGCAGCCCGCTCCAGATCAGGGTGACGCAGACCGCCTTGCCCTGGATGATGAACTGGGCGAACGAGCCGACCACGCCGGCCGGCGCCGCATCGGTCGCCGAGAGCGGGCCGTAGGCGAACACGCCGGTCAGCAGCGCGCCGATGATGCCGCCGATGCCGTGCACGCCGAACGCGTCCAGGCTGTCGTCGTAGCCAAGCGCGTGCTTGAGGCTGGTGGCCGCGAAGTAGCAGCCGACGCCGGCGGCGACGCCGATGATGATCGCAGGCCCCGGCAGCACGTAGCCCGAGGCCGGGGTGATGGCGACCAGGCCGGCGACCGCGCCGGAGATGATGCCGAGTACGGTCGGCTTGCCCTTGACCATCCACTCGGCGAACATCCAGGCCAGTGCCGCGGCGGCGGTGGCGATCTGGGTCGCCGCCATCGCCATGCCGGCACGGCCGTTCGAGCCCACCGCGGATCCGGCGTTGAAGCCGAACCAGCCCACCCACAGCAGCGACGCGCCGATCACGGCATAGGTCAGGTTGTAGGGCGACATGTCGTCATGGCCATAGCCGGTGCGCTTGCCGAGCACGATCGCGCACATCAGCCCGGCGATGCCGGCATTGATGTGCACCACGGTGCCGCCGGCGAAGTCGATCGCGCCGAACGCGCCCACCCAGCCGATCGGGCTCCAGACCCAGTGCGCGATCGGCGCGTAGACCACCAGCGACCACAGCACCATGAAGATGCACATGGCGGAGAACTTCATGCGGTCGGCAAACGCGCCTGCGATCAGCGCCGGGGTGATGATCGCGAACGTCATCTGGAACATCATGTAGACGCTCTCGGGAATCGTCATGACCGTCGCGTTGGACGATCCCGCCCCGAGCGTGAAGCCGATGTCGCTGCCCTTGGAGATGCCGGCCGCCATGCCGTGCAGCATGAAGCGCGACAGGTCGCCGATATAGGGCGAGCCGGTGGTGAAGGTCAGGCTGTAGCCCGCCACCACCCAGGTGATGGTGACCAGGCAGCAGACTGCGAATGCCTGCATCAGCGTGGCGAGCACGTTCTTCTTGCGCACCATGCCGGCGTAGTAGAGCGCCAGGCCCGGCACCGTCATCATCAGCACGAGTGCCGTGCTGGTCAGCATCCAGGCGGTGTCGCCGGTGTCGATCTTGGGCGGCGGCGCGGGTGCCGCCGCCAGCGCCGGATGGGCCGCCAGCAGCGGCAGCAGGACCAGGGCGGCGAGTGCCGCGGGGCGGCGGAGGCCGGACCGGAAGGGTGGTGCATGCATGGGGATGTGGTTCCTCACAGCGCGTCCTCGCCGGTCTCGCGGGTGCGGATGCGCACGGCCCGCAGGATCTCGCTCACGAAGATCTTGCCGTCGCCGATCTTGCCGGTGTGCGCAGATTGCAGGATGGCTTCCACCACCTGGTCCACCATATCATCCGACACCGCGACCTCGATCTTCACCTTCGGCAGGAAGCTGACGTGATACTCAGCGCCGCGATAGATCTCGGTCTGGCCCTTCTGGCGACCGAACCCCTTCACCTCGGAGACGGTGAGGCCCTGAACACCAAGCGGCGTCAGCGCTTCCCTCACGTCGTCGAGCTTGAAGGGCTTGATGACTGCTGTGACGAGCTTCATCGCACCTCTCTCTGTCGAACACGCACCCGGCGGCTGATCGGCACATGCCGGGCCGGACAATCTCTCCAACGCCGCGCCGGAGCACGTCCCGATTTGGCACGCTATCGATCCAAAAACCATGCCACGGCGTCGCTGCCTGCGACGACGTCGCCGAATGCGGCCCGGATGACACGGTCCGCTCGACGCTTCTGCCCGGAAAACGAGCAGGAGCGGCCGTCACCCCGGCCTTCCCGCCCGCAATGCGTGCCTTTGGTGCGCACCTCATGAGCACCGATGACGGCTCGCCGATCGAGGTCGCCGTGTGCATCGTCGGCGCCGGGCCGGTCGGCGCGACGCTGGCCTGCCGCCTGGGTGCCGCCGGCGTGCCGGTCGCGATCATCGACCGCGCGGCGCTGCCGCCGATGGAGCATCCCGACTTCGACGGCCGCGCCTACGCCGTCGCGTCCGGCAACCGGCGCCTGCTCGAGGCCGCCGGGGTCTGGGCGCACCTGCCGCTGCCGTCCGGGCCGATCGACGGCATCCGGGTGTCGGACGGCAGGCTCGGCCGTCCCGCCTCGCCCTTGTTCCTGCATTTCGACCACCAGGAGGTCGGCGAGCCGTTCGGCTGGATGACCGAGGCGCGCAGCCTGCGCGTGGCGCTGAACGCCACCCTGCACGCGACGCCCGCCATCCGGGTGATCGCGCCCGCCGAGGCGACCGTGACCCGCACCGAGGACGGCGCCGTGATCCGCACCAGCGACGGCCGCATCGTGCGGTCACGGCTGGTGGTCGCGGCCGAAGGGCGGCACAGCCCGCTGCGCCGGCAGGCCGGCATCGCCGTCACGCGTCTGCGCTACGGCCAAAGCGGCCTGGTCTGCGCCGTGGCCCATCCGGTGCCCCACAACAACCACGCGCTCGAGCACTTCCTGCCGGGCGGCCCGTTCGCGCAGCTGCCGATGGCCGGCACGGAAGGCGCGCCGCATCTCTCGGCGATCGTCTGGAGCGAGCGTGACACGCTGGCGCGCCGGCTGGTCGCCCTGCCCGACGCCGACTTCGTGCGCGAGGTGCAGCGCCGGCTCGGCCCGCATCTCGGCACGGTGCGGCTGGTCGGCAGGCGGTGGCTCTACGAGCTGGGCGCGCTGCACGCGCATCGCTACGCCGCGACCCGGCTGGCGCTGATCGGCGACGCGGCGCACGGCATCCATCCGATCGCGGGACAGGGGCTCAATCTGGGTTTCCGCGACGTGGCCAGCCTGGCCGGGCTGGTCATCGCCGCCCATGCCGGCGGCGGCGACGTCGGCGACCCTGCCCTGCTGCGGCGCTACCAGGCGGCGCGCCGGCCTGCCAACCTGGCCATGCTGGCGGCCACCGACGTGCTCGACCGGCTGTTCAGCAACGACAACCCCGCCCTCCGGCTGGCGCGCGATCTGGGCATCGCCGGCGTCCACCGGATGCCGCGGCTGCGCCGCGCCTTCATGCGGGCCGCCATGGGCACGCCGGACGGCGGCGCCGATCGTTCCGGACTCGCAGAAGCGGCGGCCGAACCCCATGTGCCCTCGATCAGGAGCTGAAGCCGGATCCCGCCATGGACAACGACGCCGCCATTCTCGCGCCCCTGCCTCCGGCCCTCACGCTCGGCGCCATCGACCTCGGCGGCCTGTGGCGCCAACTCGTCGCCGAGGCGGCCTGCTGCGGCGATCCGATCATGGGCCGGCTGCTGCGGTCGTCGATCCATGCCCACGCCGACTTCACCGCCGCCCTGGCCGGGCTGATCGGCCGCAAGCTCGCCGATGCGACGGTGCCGGCCGACGCGCTGGCCGAGATGGCGGCGGCCGTGCATGCGGCAGAGCCGGAGATCGTCGCCGCCGCCGCGTCGGATCTGGTGGCGATCAAGGAGCGCGATCCCGCCTGCCCGGACCTGGTGACGCCGTTCCTGTACTTCAAAGGCTACCAGGCGCTGCAGATCTACCGGGTGGCGCATCATCTCTGGCAGGATGGCCGCCGTCATCTGGCGCAGCACCTGCAGAGCCGGACCTCGGAGATGTTCGGCATGGACATCCATCCCGCCGCCCGCATCGGCCGGCGCGTGCTGATCGACCACGGCACCGGCATCGTCATCGGCGAGACCACCGTGCTCGAGGACGACGTCTCGATGCTGCAGGGGGTGACGCTTGGCGGCACCGGCAAGGACATGGGCGACCGGCACCCGAAGATCCGCCGCGGCGTGCTGATCGGCGCCGGCGCCAAGGTGCTGGGCAACATCGAGATCGGCGCGGGCGCCAAGATCGGCGCCGGCAGCATCGTGCTGGCGTCCGTGAACCCCTACAGCACCGTGGTCGGCAATCCCGCGCGCCTGGTCGGCCGGCGCCATTCCAACATGCCCGCCTTCACCATGGACCAGACCCTGCCCCCCCTCGACTACATCATCTGATCAATCGGTTTCCAAAGGCCAGCCCTTGGCGGGGCGCGGGGCAGCGCCCCGCATCCTCTCCTGCAGCATCGGCCTGATCCGCAGGAACCGCCCATACAGCCGCTCCAGCCCCGCCAGCACCCACCGGTTGCGCGCCGCGAGCCCGAGCGGCCGAAGCAGCGGGATCGCCCGCCACATCGCCGCGAACGCCTCCGCCCCCGACACCACGACTCCGTTCTCGCGCGCATGGAACCGTGCCAGCAGCGCCGCGCGGTCCACGGGACAGGTGCCGTTCTCCTGCGCCACGTCGACGAAGCTGATCGCCCGGCGGTGATCGAGCCTGCGCATCAGGGCGATCTCGCGACGGCACAGGGGACAGGCGCCGTCATACCAAACCAGAAGCTCGACCATCTCGTTGAGATGGTGACCCGGCGCCCCTGCGCCAGCACGAAGAGGCCCTGCATGCGGATTGCGATCGTCGGCGCCGGCCTTGCCGGCCTCGCCTGCGCCACCCGGCTGGTCGGGGCCGCCCATCGCGTCACCCTGTTCGACAAGAGCCGGGGTGCCGGCGGCCGCATGGCCACGCGCCGGCTGGCCACGCCGCATGGCGAGGCCGGCTTCGACCACGGCGCGCAGTATCTGACCGCCCACGATCCCGGCTTCCAGGCGCAGGTCCGGTCATGGGCGGAGGCGGGGCTGGTGGCGCCCTGGTTCGCTGCGGGCGCCGACAGGTTCGTCGGCGTGCCGACGATGAACGCGCCGCTGCGGCAGCTGTCGGCGGCCCTGGATGTGCGGTCCCTGCAGCGGATCGATCGCCTCGAACAGGCGGCCGACGGCTGGCATCTGCACGGCGACGGCATCGCTGCCGCCGGTCCATACGATGCGGTCCTGGTGGCGCTGCCCGCCGAGCAGGCGGCGGGGCTGCTGCGCGACGTCGAGGAGGATTTCGCAGGCCGGGCCGCAGGCACGCGCTCGGCGCCCTGCTGGACCGCGATGGCCGCCTTTGCCGACCGACTGCCGGTGGCGGCGGACGTGCTGCAGTGTTGCGGCGCGCTCGACTGGGCCGCGCGCAACTCCGCCAAGCCCGGCCGCACCGGTCCCGAAGCCTGGGTGCTGCAGGCCGCGCCGGACTGGTCGACCACCCATCTGGAGGCAGCGCCGGATGCGGTGCTGCAGGCCCTGCTGGGGATGTTCGCCGCCGCGACCGGCATCGTCGTCCCGGCGCCGCTCGCCGCGTCGGCGCATCGCTGGCGCCATGCACGGTCCGGGGCCGCCGGCGACGGGCTGCTGTGGAACCCCGCGCGGCGCCTGGGCGTGTGCGGCGACTGGCTGCTCGGCCCGCATGTCGAGTGCGCCTGGCTGTCGGGGACGCGCCTCGCCGCTGCCGTCATGGAAACAGGCTGATGCCGCGCGGCATCGCCAAGTCGGACCTGCCGAGCAAGCCCTGCGCCTGCTGCGGCCGTCCCTTCACCTGGCGCCGGAAATGGGCGCGCGACTGGGAGCAGGTGCGCTTCTGTTCCGACGCCTGCCGGGCCAAGGGCGCCCCCGCGCCGGCTCAGCCGCCGCGAACGAGCTCGTAGAGCGCCACCGCGGCCGCGTTCGACACGTTCAGGCTCTCCATCGCGCCCGGCATCGCCAGCCCGGCGATCTCGTCGCAGCTTTCGCGGGTGAGGCGGCGCAGCCCCTCGCCCTCGGCGCCCAGCACCAGCGCCACGCGCCGCTGCCGGAAGGCGCTGCCGTCCAGCGTGCCGCCGCCGGCATCGAGCCCCACCGTCCAGAGCCCTGCCGCCTTCAGCGCCGCCAGCGTCCGGGCCAGGTTGACCGCGCGCAGCAGCGGCACGGTTTCCAGCGCGCCGGAGGCGGCCTTGGCGAGCGCGCCGGTTTCCTCCGGCGCATTGCGGTCCTGCACGATCACCGCCGCCACGCCGAAAGCGGCTGCCGAGCGCAGGATGGCACCGACATTGCGCGGATCGGTGACCTGGTCGAGCACCAGCACCGGGCCCGGCCGCAGCAGCACCTGATCGAGCGGCGGCGTCGCCAGGGGATCGGCCAGCAGGGCCAGGCCCTGATGCACCGCGTCGCGGCCGAGCAGCGTGTCGAGCCGGGCACGGTCGGTGCGCTCCGGCGCCAGCGGCAGCGGCCCGTCCATGCGCGCTTCCAGGGCGGCCTGCGCCTCCTCGGTCAGCAGCAGCCGGCGCAGCCGGCGCTGCGGGTTCTGCAGCGCCGCCAGCACCGGATGCGTGCCGTAAAGCCAGTTCGCCGCTCCGGCAGCGACGCCGGGCGGCTGCG
>CAXTZG010000110.1:0-10997 GCA_964248625.1 uncultured Acetobacteraceae bacterium
GGGGCGCGAGCCCGACGCGCTGCTGCCGGGCTTCCTGGACCGGGTGCTGGGGTGCCTGTCGCCGCTGTTCGAGCTGATGGCCGAGCGCGCCGTGCCGGTGCCGCTGCTGCTGCGTGCGCTGCTGCAGGCGGCGGAGGCGCTGGCGGCGACCGACGCGGAGCCGGGGGCCGCGATCCTCTGGTCGGGCGAGGAGGGCAACGCGCTGGCGCTGCATCTGGCCGGGCTCGAGCGCGCCTGCGAGACGGTGCCGGAGCAGTCGCCGCAGGTGCTGGCGGGACTGCTGGATGCCTCGCTCGCCAACATCAGCGTGCGCAGCCGCCGCGTGCTGCGCGGCCTGCCGGACGGTGCGGCCGAGCATCCGCGCCTGTTCATCTGGGGCCTGCTGGAGGCCCGGCTGCAGACGGTCGAGCTGATCGTGCTGGGCGGGCTCGCCGAGGCGGTGTGGCCGCCGGCGGTCGATCCCGGACCCTGGATGAGCCGGCCGATGCGTGCCCGCGTCGGCCTGCCCGCCCCGGAGGAGGTGGTGGGCCAGGCGGCGCACGACTTCCTGTCGGTCTGCTGCAGCGCGCCGGAGATCGTGCTGTCCTGCCCCGGCCGCCGCGACAACGCGCCCGCGGTGCCGGCACGCTGGCTGGTGCGGCTCGACGCGTTCCTGGCCGGCCGCAACCTGGTGCTGCCGGCGCATCCAGCCACCGAGTGGCATCGCCGGCTCGACCAGCCGAACGGGCCCGCGGTGCCGGTGCGCCCGCCGGCGCCGCGTCCGCCGACGGCGCTCAGGCCGCGCCGGCTGAGCGTGACCGAGATCGAGACCTGGATGCGCGACCCCTATGCGGTGCATGCGCGGCACGTGCTGCGGCTGCGTCCGCTGCCGGAGCTGGAGCAGGCGGCCGACGCCGCCGATTACGGCACCATCGTGCATGACGCGCTGGCCCGCTTCCTGGAGGCGAGCCAGGGCGACTGGCCGGAGGATGCGGCACGGGGGCTGGCGCTGGCGTTCGACGCCGCCCTCGACGCGCCTGGCCGCCTGGTGGCGGCCAAGGCTGGCGCGCATCGCCGGCTGGGTGGCGGCGGAGGAGGCCCGGCGTCGTCGCGACGGCGCGCCGCAGGTGCTGCGCACCGAGATCCTGGGCACCGCCACCCTGGAGAACCTGCCCGGCGGCGCCTTCGTGCTGAGCGGCCGCGCCGACCGGATCGAGAAGCGGGCGGACGGCAGGCTGGCCCTGTTCGACTACAAGACCGGCACGCTGCCGAGCGACCGGTCGGTGCAGGCGGGCTGGTCGTCGCAGCTGGTGCTGGAGGCGGCGATGGCGCGGCGCGGCGCCTTCGGGCCCGAGCTGGAAGCGGACGCGGCCGAGATCCTGTACTGGCGCCTGTCCGGCGGCGCCACGCCCGGGGAGGAGCGCCGCCCGGCGCAGGATGGCGAGCTCGGGGCGCTGGTGGATCGCTGCTGGACGGCGCTGGCCGAGCTGGTCGCCGCCTATGACGACCCGCAGCAGCCCTATCTGTCGCATCCGCGGCCGGACCGGGCGCCGGCCTATCCCGACTACGCGCAGCTGGCGCGCGTGGCGGAATGGAGCGCTGCCCGGGAGGACGGCGCGTGAGCGGCCACGCGTCCCGGCGCGACGCGATCGCGCTTGCCAACCGCCAGCAGGCCCTGGCCTCGGATCCGGACGTGTCGGCCTTCGTTTCGGCGTCGGCCGGCAGCGGCAAGACCAAGCTGCTGATCGATCGGCTGCTGCGGCTGATGCTGCCGCGCGTGGTGCCGGGTGACCCGGAGCGCCGGCTGGTCGCCGGCACCGATCCGGCCCGCATCCAGTGCCTGACCTTCACCAAGGCGGCGGCGGCCGAGATGTCGATCCGGCTGCAGCGCGAGCTCGGGCGCTGGGTGACGCTGGACGACGCCGCCCTCGACCGCAGGCTGGCCGAGCTCGGCTGCACGGGCGGCGTTGCGCTGCGCCAGCCGGCGCGGGCCCTGTTCGCGCGCGTGCTGGATCTGCCCGGCGGCATGCGGATCGGCACCATCCACGCCTTCTGCCAGTCGCTGCTGCGCCGCTTTCCCGTGGAGGCCTCGGTCAGCCCGCACTTCCGGCTGGTGGAGGAGACGGACTCCCGCATCGCGCTGAACCGCGCCTGGGAGGAGGTCCTGGCCGCCCGCGCCGATACCCCTGAAGGGCGGGACGCGCTGTCGCTGCTGGCAGGCCAGGTCGGCGCGGCCGACGTGGTCCGGCTGGTCGGGCGGCTGCAGGAGAAGGCGCCGCTGCTGCTGCCGACGCTCGAGCGGCTGCAGCAGGACCCGGATGCGGTCGAGGCCCGGCTGCGCACGGTCGCCGGCATCGAGCATGCCGACGAGGCGGCCTGCCTGCTGGCCGCGATCCGGCTGCCGCAGGAAGCCGAGATGGTGCGGCTGCTCCGGCTCGCGATCGAGATCGGACCGCCCGGCCTGAAGAAGAAGGCGGCCCAGCTCGCCGACTGGCTGGCGCAAGGCCATCCCGAGCGCCACCGTACCTGGGATGCATGGCGCACGCTGTTCCTGACCGAGAAGGGCGAGCCGCGAAAGCCCGGCAGCTTCGTCAGCGGCAAGCTCGCCGCCTCGCATCCCGAGATCGCCGACGCGCTGGTGCGCGAGGCCGAGCGGGTGGCGGCGGTGGAGGATGGCTGCCGCGCCCTGCGCATGGTGGCCCTGACGGTGGCGCTGCTGCGTCTCGCCGGACCCGTGCTGGCCCGCTACGCCGGCACCAAGCGCGCGCGCGGCCTGGTCGATTATGACGACCTGATCGCCTGCACCCTGCTGCTGCTGGCCGACCCGGGCTCGGCCTGGGTGCTCTACAAGCTCGATGGCGGCATCGACCACCTGCTGCTCGACGAGGTGCAGGATACCTCCGACCTGCAATGGCAGATCGCCGGCGCGCTGACCGAGGAGTTCTTCGCAGGCGTCGGCGCGGAGTCCGGGCAGGGCCGGCCGCTGCCGCGCACGGTGTTCGCGGTCGGCGACTACAAGCAGTCGATCTACTCGTTCCAGGGCGCCGACCCCAAGGCGTTCCATGCCTGGCACGAGCGCTTCCGCGACCGCGTGCAGGCCGGCGGCCAGCTGTGGCGCGAGCCGGAGCTGAACGTGTCGTTCCGCTCGGTGGAGCCGGTGCTGGCGCTGGTGGATGCGGTGTTCGCGGCCCCCGAGGCGGCGCACGGCGTGATCGAGCCCGGCCGCGACCTGCCGGTGCGCCACGTCTCGGCTCGTCCCGAGGCGCCGGGATGCGTCGAGCTCTGGCCGCTGGTGCCGGCCTCGTCCGAGACGGGGGCGGGGGAGGCAGCACCGGACCTGGACGATCCCTGGTCCGCCCCCGCCCGCAATCGCGGCCAGGCCTCGGCGCCGCAGCGTCTGGCGGAAGGGCTGGCGCGCTGGATCGCCGGCGAGATCGGCCGTGCGCACCCGAGCGGCGGGGCGCCGCTCGCCGCCGGGGACGTGCTGGTGCTGGTGCCGCGGCGCAGCGCGTTCGTGCGCGCGCTGATCCGGGCGCTCAAGGCGGAAGGCGTGCCGGTGGCGACGCTGGTGCGCACCGGCCTCGTCGACCAGATCGCGGTGCAGGACCTGATGGCGCTGTGCGACGTGCTGCTGCTGCCGCAGGACGAGCTCACGCTGGGCTGCGTGCTGACCAGCCCGCTTGGCGGCCTGTCCGACGACAGCCTGATGGCGCTGGCCGCCGACCGGGGCGGACGCGGGCTCTGGGACCAGCTGCGCGAGCGGGCCGGCGAGCGGGCGGACTGGCGGCGCGCCTGGGACTTCCTGTCGACGCTGTTCGGGCGCGTCGACTACGTGGCGCCGCACGCGCTGCTCGGCGAGGCGCTGGGCCGGCTCGGCGGACGCGCCCGGCTGCTGGCGCGGCTGGGTCCGGAAGCGGCCGAGCCGGTCGACGAGCTGCTGTCGGCGGCGCTGCGCCATGCCGAAACGCATCCGCCCTCGCTGCAGGGCTTCCTGCACTGGCTGCGGCGGTCGGAGGAGACCATCCGCCGCGAGCCCGATTCCGCCGGCGACGCGGTGCGGGTGATGACCGCGCACGGCGCCAAGGGGCTGCAGGCCCGTCTGGTGGTGCTGCCGGACACCACCGCGATCCTGCCCTCCGACGAGACCCTGCTCTGGAGCGAGGCTGGCCCGTCCGGCCTGGCGCTGCCGTTCTGGGTGCCGCGCGCGGAGCTCGGCTCGGCGCCGACGCGGCGGTTGCGCGACCGCATCCGCAGCGCTGCCGAGCAGGAAAGCAACCGGCTGCTTTATGTCGCTCTGACCCGCGCGGCCGACCGGCTGGTGGTGTGCGGCTGGGAGCCCGGGCGCAAGGCCGGGGCCGCGCTGCCGCCGGGCTGCTGGTACGAGCTGTGCCGCCGGGGCTTCGAGGCGACGGGGGCCGTCGCCGCGCCGTTCGGGCTCGGCTGGGGAGGCGAGCAGCGGGTGCTGGAGCATCGCGCCGGGGCCGTAGCACCCGCTTCCCCGGCCGCCCCGGCGCCGGTCCCGGCGCTGCCGGACTGGCTTGGCCGGGCGCCCGGCTGGCATGCCGGAATGCTGCCGGTCGAGCCGCCGCTGCCGCGTCCGCTGGCGCCGAGCCGGCCGGACGATGTCGGGCTCGGCCCGGTTCCGGCGCTGCGCTCGCCGCTGGAGGCGGGATCCGGCCGCAGGCATGCGTTCCGTCGCGGCAGCCTGGTGCATGCGCTGCTGCAGCATCTGCCCGAGGTGGCACCTGACCGTCGCGACCAGGCGGCGCTGCGGTTCCTGCAGGCTGGGCCGGACGGGCTGCCGCCGGACGAGGCGCTGCGGGTGGCGGCTCAGGTGGCGGCGGTGCTGACGCATCCGGCGCTGGCTGCCCTGTTCGAGCCCGGCGCACTGGTCGAGCAGCCGGTGTCGGGGGTCGTGAACGGCATCGTGGTGACCGGCCAGCTCGACCGGCTGCGGGTGCAGCCGGACGCGGTGCTGCTGTGCGACTTCAAGACCAACCGGCGCACGCCCGCGACCCCGGAGCAGGTGCCGGTGCCTTACTTGCGCCAGATGGGCGCCTACCGCGCGCTGCTGGCCGACCTCTACCCGGACCGGCCGATCCGCTGCGCGCTGGTCTGGACCGAGGAGGCGTCGGTCATGGCGCTGGAGGACGCGCTGCTGCTGGCGCATGCTCCGGGCACATACCGGACGACGGCCGGGCACGGCTCGGCGATCCCCGGGCCTGCTTGACCGGTCCGTCCGTCCCGCCCATCTCGACAACACGATCTGCCGTGACCGGACAACCGGTTGGCGATGACCGAACAGGAGAGCCCGATGAGCGAGAACACCGTCGCCGTGACCGACGAAACCTTCGATGCCGACGTCCTGAAGGCGAAGAACGCCGTGCTGGTCGACTTCTGGGCGACCTGGTGCGGTCCCTGCAAGATGATCGCGCCGGCACTCGAGGAGATCGGCGCCGAGTTCAAGGATCAGCTCACGGTGGCGAAGGTCGATATCGACCACAACCCGATGACGCCCAACACCTATGCGGTGCGCGGCGTGCCGACGATGATGCTGTTCAAGGACGGCAAGGTGATCGCCACCAAGGTCGGCGCGCTGCCCAAGAGCCAGCTCAAGGACTGGGTGCGCGCCAGCCTCGCCTCCTGAGGCCGGCACCTACCAGAAGGTCGGCATTGCCTTGAACTGAAGCCATGTCGCGGGCAGCTCCTCGAGGGCTGCCCGCTTGTGGTCCTGCGACCAGTGCAGGATCACCGTGCGCCCGGGACGCTCCGGCAGCCGGCCGGCCAGCTCGGCGGCGGCGATGGCGTCGTTGAGGCGGCCCAGATCCTCCTGCAGCAGGCCAAGCGCCTTGCGATACGGCTTGACCGTGGCACCGTCATAGAGCGACTGCAGCATCTCGATGCCGTAGCGGAGCGACTTGAGCGCCTTGCGCAGGGCGTGACGCTCGTCATCGTCCTGATGCGCAAGTCCGCGGCCGCGTCTGCGCGCCGTCCTGGCCATGCGGTCCAGCATCGGCCCGGCGGCATCGCCGATGCCCCGTTCGGCGCCGGACCTGGTGGCGAAGGCGACGACCGAGCCGCTCCAGTGCCGCAGATCGAGCAGCATCGCCGCCGTCGCCGGATCGTCCAGGGCCGCTCGCAGCGAGACATGCGCGAGGTCGCGCTGCTGCTGCGCGGGAACAAGCAGGGATGGCAGCGCGTCCGGCTGCGCGGGCAGCGTTTCCAGCACGAACACGTCCCAGTCGCGGGCGGCGCCCAGCGTGCGGCCGAGGCCGCGCAGCAGGTCGTTGAACCCGTCGCCGCCGGCCGGATCGAGAAACCGGCGGAACAGCCTGAGGGCCGAGCGGAGCCGGCGCAGGGCGACCCTGGTCTGGTGCAGGGCTTCCGCATCGCCGTCATGCGCGGCGGCCTGGTGCGCCTCGAAATGGTCGAGGCCTTCCGCCACGATCAGGCGCAGGCTGTGGCGCAGCGTGTCGGTCGGGGACAATGGCGGTGGTTCGGCCTTGCGCATGGCAGGACGAACGGATGCGTGCGCGGGCGGGTTCCGGCTATCGTCGCGCCGGGTGAGCCTGGCTCCAGGTCGCGGCCCCGACGCCGCAATCCTGCAACAGGCCGGGCAGGCCCGGATCGCAAAGGGCCGCGAGCTCCGCCTCGTGCGCGTAGCCGGGCATGAGCCGGTCGAGCAGCGCGTCGCGGCCGGCGGCGGGATGGAAGTAGATCTCCGACAGGCCGGACGGCAGCCGGGGGATCAGCGTGCGGAGACGCTCGGAGGTCATGTGGCCGGTCCAGGCGATGCCGAAGCACTGGTCGTTGGTGGCAAGCCCCGCCCGGCGGGCCTGACGACGAAGCAGGCGGGTCCAGTGACGCAGCGCGCGCGCTGCCGGCGCCTCCGACCGGCCAAGCGGCGCCGAAGGCTCGGCCGGGATGCGCACCGCGGGCAGGCCGTGACGCAGGCCCTCTCTGATCAGCAGCGCGCCCACGGTGGGGTGCAGGTGCATGTGCTTGTGGGCGTTGGCATGGTCGAGGCGCAGGCCGGTCGCGGCGAATGCCGCGTATTGCGCGGCGATCTCGCGGACGAGCTCGCGACGCACCGCCGGCCGGAAGGCGTAGCGCAGGCCGAGCCCGAGCTGGGCGGACGGGAACTGGCCGGTCGCATCGACCAGACGCGGGATCTCGGCTGGCGGCAGCACCGCCGGACCTTCGATGACGACGAGGTGCAGCCCGACATTCAGGCCGGGCAGGCGCCGGGCGCGGGCGATGGCATCGGCGCTGGCGGGGCCGGCGACCATCAGGCTGGCAGTCGAAAGCAGGCCGTCGCGATGGGCGCGCTCGATGCCTTCGTTGACTGCTTCGGTGAGGCCGAAATCGTCGGCCGAGAACAAGGCCAGGGGCGCCGCCCCTGGACCCCGCCGGGGGCGGCCGTCCCCGGACCCGGATTTGTTCAGGCGGCGTGCCGGTCCTTGAGGAACTGGAAGAACTCCACGCCTTCGCGCAGGCGGCGCTTCATCATCTGCGGGGAGCGCACCATCTCGCCGACGATCGAGGCGATCTTCGGCGCCCGGAAATAGAACTTCCGGTAGAACACCTCGACGCTGTCGAAGATCTCGGTGTGGCTCAGATGCGGGTAGTGCAGCGGCGCGATCTGCACGCCGTTCTCGTCGATCAGCTCGGCATGGCTCTCGTCGAGCCAGCCATTCTCGGTCGCCTGCTTGTGCAGGAAGGTGCCGGGATAGGGGGCCGCCAGCGACACCTGCATGGTGTGCGGGTTGATCTCCTTGGCAAACGTGATCGTTTCCTGGATCGTTTCCTTGGTCTCGCCGGGCAGGCCCAGGATGAAGGTGCCGTGGATCTTGATGCCGAGCTCGTGGCAGTCCTTGGTGAACTGCTTCGCCACCTCGATCCGCATGCCCTTCTTGATGTTGTACAGGATCTGCTGGTTGCCGCTCTCATAGCCGACCAGCAGCAGGCGCAGACCGTTCTCCTTGAGCACCTTCAGCGTGTCGCGCGGCACGTTCGCCTTGGCGTTGCACGACCAGGTGACACCCAGCTTGCCCAGTTCCTTCGCGATCGCCTCAGCGCGGGGCAGGTCGTCGGTGAAGGTGTCGTCGTCGAAGAAGAACTCGCGCACCTGCGGGAACAGCTTCTGCGCGTGCGCGATCTCGGCCGCGACATGCTGGGGCGTGCGGGTGCGATACACGTGCCCGCCGACAGTCTGCGGCCACAGGCAGAAGGTGCAGCGCGACTTGCAGCCCCGTCCCGAATAGATCGAGATGTACGGGTGCATCAGGTAGCCGATGAAGTAGTCCTCGATGTGCAGGTCGCGCTTGTACACGTCGGTAACGAACGGCAGCGTGTCCATGTCGTGGATCAGCTGGCGGTCGCGGTTATGGACGATGGTGCCGTTCCCGTCGCGCCACGAGATCCCGTCGACATCCTTGAGGTCGCGCCCCTCGGCGATCTCCTTGATGGTGAAGTCGAACTCGTTGCGGGCCACGAAGTCGATCACGGGTCCCTTGACCAGGCTCTCTTCCGGCTGCACCGCCACCTTGGCGCCGACCATGCCGATCCGGAGCGACGGCTTCGCGTCCTTGAGCATCTGCGCCACCTTCACGTCGGACGCGAAGGACGGCGTGGAGGTGTGCAGCACCACCATGTCGCGATCCTTGATGTCGGCGAGGATCGGCGCCATGCCGATCCTGGCAGGCGGCGCATCGATCAGGCGGCTCTCGGGGATCAGGGCTGCCGGCTGCGCCAGCCAGGTCGGATACCAGAAGGACTTGATCTCGCGCTTGGCCTGGTAGCGCGAGCCGGCGCCGCCATCGAAGCCGTCAAAGGAGGGCGGCTGCAGGAACAGGGTCTTCATCATCGGGCAGGGTGTCCTTCGAGCGCGCAGGCGGGGCGTTGGTGCGGGTCGACCGCCGATCGGGACGCGGCCGGGCTCCATACGCGTCCCGGGCGGCTGCGTCATTACCTTCTTCGATATAGGCGCGTCAGTCGCCGGCATCGACTCCCGGCGCGAGCTGGCGATGCGTCAACACGACGCGGGTGGGAAGCTGCAGGGTGTGGCCGCGCCAGGCAACCTGACGGCCGGTGAAGCTGCCCAGCATCACCGCGGCCGACAGCCAGTCGCGCAGCGGCAGCAGCATGAACGACATGCCGCTGCCCGAACCGGCGCCGCCCGGGGTCTGGCCTTCCAGGGTGGTCCCGATGGTGCGGTCGATCAGCACCGCCGACAGGCCGCGCACGATCCAGGCGACGACCAGGACCGACCAGCTCCAGCCGGACAGTGGCGCCAGCAGCACCGCGATCACCGCCCAAAACAGCGGCAGCTGGATTGCAGACGCCGCATAGCCGACCGGCTCCACGCTGCGCACCGTGCGGCCCCAGCGCAGCTCATGCGCGAACAGGTCGCCAAGGCCGGTCTCGCCCACCGTGGTCAGGGTCATGCAGTCGGCCAGCACGATGGACTGCCCGGCCTTGCGGACCAGCTGGCCCAGCGCAGAGTCGTCGGCGATGTGGGGAGACAGGGCGGACAGGCCGCCGATCCGCTCCAGGGTTCGCCGCTGCAGCGCCATGGTGGCGCCGAGGCAGTCCTGCCGGCCGAGCAGCCGCGACATCAGCACGCCCGGCAGGAAGGTATGATTGACCTGGCCGGCGCCGAGACGTCGCGCCAGGCTCCGGCTCGCCGGCCGGCCGCCGTACAGGGTGGTGACGAGGCCGACGCCAGGGCCCGACAGCGCCTGCACCACGCGCTTCAGATAGCTCGGCCCGACATGGATGTCCGAATCCGAGATCACCAGCAGGTCGTGCCGCGCATGCGACAGCATGTTGATGAGGTTGGCGACCTTGCGGTTGGCGCCGTGCGGCGTCGGGTCGGTGACGAGCACCAGGTCGAGGGCGGGAAAGCGGGCCTGCAGGCCGGCGACCAGGGCGACAGCGGGATCGGCATGGCTCTGCACGCCGAACACGATCTGCAGCCGCGGATAATCCTGCAGGCAGAAGCTGGCCAGGGCGGCTTCCAGCAACGGCTCGTCGCCGTGCAGCGGCTTGAGGATGGTGACAGGAGGCAGCGGGCAGGATGGGATGTCGCGATCGGCTGACGCGGCGCGCCGGCCGAACCGGTGCAGCAGCGTGGCCCCGACACCGGCCTGGATGCAGCCCAGGCCGGCCATGAGGCCTGCAGCCATGCTCATGATGGCAAACGGGGTCTGGGAAAGCATCATGAGACTGGTCGGGGCCCTGGCCGGTGTCGGTGAGGTTCAGCTCTCGGAAAAGGCCTGCGTCTTCTTTCTCAGGCTGTCGATCAGGGGGGTGGCATCACCCGACGTCAGGCTGGAGCCGAAATCCGCGCGCTGCACCGCCACCTGGCTGATGTTGCCGTTCAGCAGCACGTCGACCGCCTGCCAGCCGCCGCTGCCCTGGCGCATCACGTAGCTGATGTCGGTCGGCGTGCCGCCGGCGACGATCTGGGTGTGGACGATCTGGTCGCCCGGGATCGGCGAGGCGGTGGGGGTGGGATTGACCTTGAACTGGTCGCTGCCGCCGGCGGCGAAGTTGGACACGTAGCGGGCGACGGTGAACTGCCGGAACTGCTCGAGAAGCTGCTGCTTCTGCGTCTCGGGCAGGGTGCGGTAGCGCAGCCCGAGCGAGTTCTGCAGCACCGTCTGCAGGTTGAACACCTGGTCGACCGTCGGCGCCAGCAGCTGCGCGCGCTGCGCAAACGAACCGTGCGACTGCTCGACCCGGGTGAGCCGGGCGTAGAGCGCCTGGACCGACGCCACCGCGCCACCGCCAGCCGGCACGCTCGTCGGCGCAGCCGACGTCGGAGCCATGGCGGTCTGGGCGAGGCTGCCGGACGAAGCCACGGCGACACCGACCACAACCAGGCAGAGTCCGGTCAGAAGCCTGAAGGGATGATGCATGCGCTTCACGATGTCGGCCCGGTCCGGCTCAAAGGCAAGTCCCCGCTCCCTTCCCGGAGCGCGCCCACCCCCAGTGCCTCGAGTGCGGTCTGGACG
>CAXTZG010000111.1:0-10914 GCA_964248625.1 uncultured Acetobacteraceae bacterium
GCAGCGGCTGCACGTTGGCCGGCACGGGTTCGGCTGCCGCCGGGACCGGCACCGAGGCCGGCGCGGCCGCCCTGATCTCGGTCACGGCGGCGGCACGCGGCGGCGCCGGACGCGGCGGCTGGGGCGACGACGGCGGACTATCGGCGAGGACGGCGCGCTGCGGCTGCAGGCCGGTGCTGGCGAGCTCGAGGCTCTTGCGGATCGGGGACGGGCGTGGCGGCAAGGTCAGGCGGTGCGCCTTGCCGACCACCGCATTCTTGGTGATCTGCATGCGTCGCCCGATCTCGGCGGTCGACAGACCATCCTGCCACAGGCCGCGCAGGCGCATGATCGACTCGTCGGTCCACTCCATAACGTGCTCCCTCAAGTCCTTCAGACGCAGGGATACGTTAATCCAAATGCTGGGGTCTCTCAACCGAACGACCACATAATGTTGTGGACAAAGCGGTGGAGCAGGCTGGGGAAAACTTGTGAATCAGGTGCGCAACAGGCGTATCCGGCGACCATCCACGCCAAGCGAGATCCGTCCCGCCTTGAGGGACAGCGCGTCGTTGCCGAACACCTCGCGGCGCCAGCCCGACAGGGCCGGGATCTGCGGCTCGGCCTCGGTGGCCAGCCGGTCGATCTCCTCGGAGGAAGCCAGCAGGCGCGGCGCCACGTCGTGCTGCTCGCTCTTGGCCGCCAGCAGCACCTTGAGCAGCGACACCAGGGCCGGCGACGGCCGCGGCCCGTCCTTGCGCGGTGCTGGCGGCAGCGCGTCCTCGGCAAGCGCCTGCGCCGCCGCGATCGCCTCGAGCAGGCCGACGCCGCTGCGACCCTCGGCAAAGCCCCGGCTGACGCCGCGCATGGCGCCGAGCGCCTCGGCGGTGGCCGGGGCGGCGGCGGCGATCTCGAGCAGGCTCTCATCCTTGAGCAGGCGCTGGCGCGGCACGTCGACCCGCTGCGCCTCGCGTTCCCGCCAGGCGGCGACGGCGCGCAGGATGCCCAGCATGCGCCGGTTGGCGGTGCGCGGCCGCAGCCGCTCCCAGAGCGTGTCGGGATCGGGCCGGAAGGTCGCCGGGTCCGACAGGCAGGCCATCTCCTCGGCGACCCACTCGCCCCGGCCGTCGCGCTGCAGGCGCTCGACCAGCTTGGCGTAGACGTCGCGCAGGTGGGTGACGTCGGCGGCGGCGTAGGCGACCTGCGCCGGCGACAGCGGCCGCCTGGACCAGTCGCTGAAGCGGTGCGCCTTGTCGATCTGGTCGCCGGTCAGCGCCGAAACCAGGCTGTCATAGCCGACCTGGTCGCCGAAGCCGGCCACCATTGCCGCCACCTGGGTGTCGAACAGCGCCACCGGCAGGCGGCCGAACTTGTAGAGGAAGATCTCCAGATCCTGGCGGGCGGCATGGAACACCTTGACCACTGCCGGATCGTCGAGCAGCGGCGCCAGCAGCTGCAGGTCGAGCCCGTTCGCCTCGGCGTCGATGATCGCCACCTCGCGCTCGCCCGCGAGCTGCACGACGCACAGCTCCGGCCAGTAGGTGCGCTCGCGCACGAACTCGGTGTCGATGGTGACGAAGCGCTCGTGCCGGAGACGCTCGACGACCGCGGCCAACTCGTCGCTCGCGGTGATCAGCTTGGGCTCCGGAAACCGGGCCCGGGCAGGACGTGACATGCGAGATGCAATACACGCACCCGCCCGCCCGCGAAAGGACCGGACGCGCCGGCCTTCAGCCCGCTGTCCGCGGCCCGTCCGCCTGGCCCAGGATCCAGCCTTCCCAGGCCTCCTCCCGCTCGCGCGCCGCCGGATGCTCGGGCCGCCGTCCCTCCACCACCTCGATCATGCCGAGCAGGCCGATCAGGGCATCGAACGCATCCTCGCCGTTGCGGGCGCCGCCGAAGCCGTCATCGAGCCGGGCCAGGAGATCCGGCGCGACGACAACCCCGTGCCGGTCGGCCCAGCCCGCGAGATCGCGCGTCGCCGCGCGCCGGTCATCCTGGCGCCGCTTGCTCATGCCAGGGCTGAAGCGCACGCCGACATGAGCATAGGCCTCGGCGGGATAGGTCTCCGCCAGCACCGGAGCGGCCGAGGCGGCGAGCTCGGACAGGCTGCCCTCGAACGGCCACAGCAGCGCCCCGCGCCGGCGCGCCGGCACGATCACCTGCTGCCAGCCGGCGATGGCCGCCTTGCCGACCTGAGAGCCGCCCAGGGTCCAGAACAGCGGGTTCGCCGCGCGCCGCGTCGGCGTGGCGCGCTCGCAGCGGCGACGCAGGCCGTCCATGTGGGTGACACCGAGCGCCTCCAGCAGATGGTGCTGCCTGGCTGCCGCCGACGAGGCGTGCGGATAGAAGGGACGCCTGGGGGAAATCTCCGCGGCCGTCTCGGCGACCCGGAAGATGTCGGCCCATTCGCCGTGGCCGAACGCCTCCAGCGCCGCCGGGAAGCCCTTGAGGCCGGTGGTCCGGCCATAGGCCTCCGGAAGGCCGATCGGGAAATCAAAGCCCGCCAGCACCGGCCCCGGCAGCAACCAGAGGCTGTCGACGAAGGCCGCGCAATCGCCCACCGGCCGCGGCGCCGCCACGTGCCAGCCGGCCTCCGCACGGTCGGCCTGGGCGACCCAGCGGCCGGGGGGCGAGACGCTCCAGTCGGAATGCAGCAGCGTCCGGACCGGTATCCGGCTCCCGCCCTCGTCATGTCGCGTCATTCATGGCCTCCCTGCCTGTGCATCCGGCATCGGCCGCACCCTGCCGGAGCGGCGCTTGACAGGCAGCAGGGGCGCCGGCTTCCTGCCGCCCTCCGTCGTGGGACCACCCGATCATGCATGCCTACCGCACCCATAGCTGTGCCGCACTCCGTGTCGCCGATGCCGGCCAGACCGTGCGCCTGTCCGGCTGGGTGCACAGCAAGCGCGACCATGGGGGCCTGCTGTTCATCGACCTGCGCGACCATGCAGGCATCACCCAGATCGTGATCCCGGCCGGGTCGGCGCTGCTGGAGCGGGCGGAACGGCTGCGCGTCGAGAGCGTGCTGACCGTCACCGGCCAGGTGGTGCTGCGCGAGGGTGCCACGATCAACCCGAAGCTGCCCACCGGCGAGATCGAGATCCAGGCCGGAGAGATGGAGGTCCAGTCCGCCGCCGCGGTGCTGCCGCTGCAGGTGGCGGGGCACGAGACCTATGGCGACGAGCTCAGGCTGCGCTACCGCTACCTCGATCTGCGCCGCGAGCGCGTGCGCAAGAACATGATGCTGCGCGCGGGCGTGATCGCGTCGCTGCGCCGGCGCATGATCGACCAGGGCTTCACCGAGTTCCAGACGCCGATCCTCACCGCATCCTCCCCCGAAGGCGCGCGCGATTTCCTGGTGCCGGCACGGCTGCATCCAGGCAAGTTCTATGCGCTGCCGCAGGCGCCGCAGCAGTTCAAGCAGCTGCTGATGGTGGCGGGCTTCGACCGCTACTTCCAGATCGCCCCCTGCTTTCGCGACGAGGCGGCGCGCGCCGACCGCTCTCCGGGCGAGTTCTACCAGCTCGATTTCGAGATGAGCTTCGTCACCCAGGAGGACGTGTTTGCGACGCTTGAGCCGGTGATGGAAGGGGTGTTCACCGAATTCGGCGAAGGCCGCAGCGTGGACGCGCTGCCGTTCCGGCGCATCGCCTACGACACGGCACTGGCCGAATACGGGTCCGACAAGCCCGACCTGCGCAACCCGCTCAGGATCAGCGACGTGACCGACGCCTTCGCGGGCTCGGGCTTTGGGCTGTTCGCGAAGATCGCTGCCGCCGGCGGCCAAGTGCGGGCGATCCCGGCCCCTGGCGCCGGCAGCCGGCCGCGCTCGTTCTTCGACAAGCTGAACGAGTGGGCGCGCGCCGAGGGTGCGGGCGGGCTCGGCTACATCACCTTCGACGCCGAGGGGGCGAAAGGCCCGATCGCCAAGAACCTGGAGCCGGAGCGCTGCGAGGCCATACGCAGCCGCTGCGGCCTGCAGCCGGGCGATGCGGTGTTCTTCGCAGCCGGTCCGCGCGACGGGCTCAAGGGCCTGGAGACGGTGAAGTTTTCCGGCCTGGTGCGCACGCGCATCGCCACCGAGCTTGAGCTGATCGAGCAGAACGCGTTCCGCTTCTGCTGGGTGGTCGATTTCCCGATGTACGAGCTGAACGAGGAGACCGGCCAGGTCGATTTCAGCCACAACCCGTTCTCGATGCCCCAGGGCGGGCTGGAGGCGCTGAACAACCAGGACCCGCTGACGATCAAGGCGTTCCAGTACGACATCGTCTGCAACGGCATCGAGCTGTCGTCGGGCGCGATCCGCAACCACCGCCCCGAGGTGATGATCCGCGCCTTCGCCATTGCCGGTTATCCGGAAAGCGAGGTCGAGGCACGGTTCGGCGGCATGCTGAACGCGTTCCGCTACGGCGCTCCCCCGCATGGCGGCTCGGCGCCGGGCGTGGACCGGATCGTGATGCTGCTGGCCGACGAGCCGAACATTCGCGAGGTGATCCTGTTCCCGCTCAACCAGGGGGGCGAGGACCCGATGATGGGAGCACCCGCCGCGGTGCCGGAGGCGCGGCTGAAGGAGCTGTCGCTGCAGATTGTGCTGCCGCCGGCAAAGCCCGTTCCTGGCGCCACCTCGCCGGTGGTGCCGGAAACGCCGCCGGGCTGACCGCACCGACCTCCGGCCCGTCGTTCCGCCCGGGCGCGCGATGCTCTAGGCTGCGCCGGCCAGTTCCGGAGCGTCAGTCGCATGCACCATCCGACCATCCAGAGCCGAGCACCGTCGCGGCTGGCGCTTGCGGTGGCGGCGACGCTGTTCGCCCCGGCCGCCGTTCTGGCGGCCCCTGCCCCGGTTCCCGGCCACCAGGGTGCCAGCCAGATCGGCGGCTCGGCGCAGCTGCAGGCGCACAAGGCGCTCTACGAGCTCAGCCTCGCGTCCGCGCAGGGCGGCGACACCGTGGCGGCGTCCGGCAGCATGAGCTTCCAGGTGACCGATGCCTGCAGCGGCTGGGCTAGCCAGCAGCAGCTGCGGCTGCGGCTGGTGACGCGCGAGGGCCAGGCCAGCGACATGGTGTCGGATTACGCGACGCTGGAAAGCAAGGACGGCCGGCACCTCACCTTCGACATGCAGGAGCGCGACAATGGCAGCATGACGCAGCAGGTGCGCGGCGAGGCCAGCCTCGATGCCAACGGCGACGGGGTGATCCACTTCACGCTGCCCAGCCGCAGCACGATGACGCTGCCGCGCGGCACGCTGTTCCCGATGGCGCACACAGCCGCGATCATCGATGCGGCCCAGGCCGGCCGCAAGAGCATCGACCCGGTGCTGTTCGACGGCACCAGCGCCGACGGCCCCACCGACAGCTACGTCACCATCCTCGGCTGGCACGCGGCCCCGTCGCAGTCGAGCTATCCGGGGCTGGGGGACCAGGGCTCGGGTCAGGTGCATGTCGCCTTCTTCGCCCGCAAGCCCAATGCCATCACGCCCGACTACGAGATCGGCATGCGCTACTTCGACGGCGGCGCCTCCGACCGGCTGGACATGAATTTCGGCGACTTCACCATGCGGGGCACGCTGACCAGCTTCGTGCCGGGCAAGCCGGCCCGCTGCTGAGATGACGACGACCGCGATAAACGACGGCGCGGCCGGCGGGCCGCCGCCGGGTGCGCTGTCGCACAGCCTGCGCGGCCGGCACGTGACGATGATCTCGCTCGGCGGCGTGATCGGCGCCGGCCTGTTCGTGGGCAGCTCGGCCGCGATCGCGGGCTCCGGGCCGGGGGTGCTGCTGTCCTACGTGCTGGCCGGCACGGTGGCGCTGCTGGTGATGCGGATGCTGGGCGAGATGGCGATCGAGGCGCCGGGTGCGGGCTCGTTCATCGGCCATATCCGGCGCGGCCTCGGCGGGCGCGCGGCCTTTGTCGCCGGCTGGATCTACTGGCTGTTCTGGGCGGTGGTGGTGGCGGCCGAGGCGATCGGCGGCTCGGCGATCCTGGCACCGTGGATCCCGCTGCCGCGCACGGCGCTCGACCTGATGCTCGTGCTCGGCATGACGGCGACCAACCTGGTGTCGGTGCGCAGCTACGGCGAGTTCGAGTTCTGGTTCTCCTTGCTCAAGATCCTGGCCATCGTGGTGTTCGCCGCCCTCTGCATCGCAGCCCTTGGCGGCGCGTTCGGGCCGGGCCGGGCGAGCGTGGCGCATCTCTGGGCCGATGGCGGCGTGCTGCCGCACGGGATCGGTGCGGTACTGGCGATCATCCCGACGGTGGTGTTCCAGTATACCGGCAGCGAGATCGCCACGGTGGCTGCGGCCGAGTCCGACGATCCGGGCCGCAACGTGGCGCATGCCACCAACACCGTGGCGCTGCGGGTGCTGCTGTTCTACGTGGGCTCGATCCTGCTGATCCTGTGCGTGGTGCCCTGGAGCGCCATGGTGCCCGGCCATTCGCCGTTCGTGGCCGCGATGCAGCGGCTCGGCATTCCCGGGGCCGCTACGGCGATGTCGCTGGTGGTGCTGGTGGCGGTGCTGTCGTGCCTGAACTCGGCGCTCTACGTGACGTCGCGGGTGCTGTTCGAGATGGCGGCGCACGGGGACGCGCCGCGCTGGCTGGTGCAGACCGGACGCGGCGGCGTGCCGCGGCGGGCGATCGCGGCCGGCAGCGGCGTCGGCGTGCTGGTGGCGATCGCGTCCACGATCTCGCCGGACAGGGTGTTCGCGTTCCTGCTGAACGCGTCGGGCGCGCTGATCCTGTTCGCCTACCTGCTGATCGCGCTGGCGCAGATCCGGCTGCGCCTGCCGATGCGGCGCGCGGGCCTGCGTCCGCGCTTCGCGATGTGGCTGTTTCCGGGCCTGTCCTGGGCCACCATCGCCGTGATCCTCGCCGTGCTGGTGGCGATGGCGTTCAGCCCGGCGACGCGGCCGCAGATCGTGCTGGGCGGCCTGACGGTGCTGGCCGTGCTAGCCTGCCACGAACTGTTCCGACGGAGACGCGCCGCATGACCGACACCCCCGCCCATGACTGGCTCAAGCCACGTCTGGAGCAGCTATTGATCGAGGCCGAGGCCGCGGGCATCGAGCGCTCGATCGCGGTTGCCGTGCTGACCGACATCGTCACCGGCACCGATTTCAACGCCAGCCACCTCGCAAGCGACGTAGACGCTTAAACCCCCGGATTCTCAAGGCTCCGCCTTGAGCGGGGTCCAGGGGCAGCGCCCCTGGCCTTGAGGGCTACCGCCGCGGATGCAGCGCCCCACGCAGCGCCGACCGCGACCGGTTGCGGGCCACAAGCGCCGAGCGCGCCGAGGCCACCGCATCGAAGCCGTGGAACGCCCCGGGAAACACGTGCAGCTCGGTCGGCACCCCGGCCCGGATCAGCCGGCGCGCATACTCGATGTCCTCGTCGATGAACAGGTCGAGTGCTCCCACCGAGATGAAGGCAGGCGGCAGCCCCGACAGATCCTCCGCCCGCGCCGCCGCCGCATAGGGAGAGATGTCCGCCCCGCCCGGCTCCTGCCCGAGCAGGGCTGTCCAGGCGAACCGGTTCTGCGCCGGCGTCCAGCGGAACTCGCCTGCGAACGGATGCGGCTCCGCCGTCACGGTGCGATCGTCGAGCATGGGATAGATCAGGTGCTGGAACACCAGCGGCACCTCGCCGCGGTCGCGTGCCAGCAGCGCCAGCGCGGCCGCCAGCCCGCCGCCGGCACTCTCGCCGCCGACCGCGATCCGGCTGCGGTCGACCTGCAGCGAGGCCGCCTCGTCATGCAGCCACTTCAGCGCCGCGTAGGCATCCTCGACCGGCGTCGGGTGCGGGAACTCGGGCGCCAGCCGGTATTCGACCGAGGCGATCACGCAGGCGAGCTCGGCCGCCAGGGCCGCCTGGGCGGCATCGTTGCCGAAGGCCGAG
Organism: uncultured Acetobacteraceae bacterium; assembly: GCA_964248625.1. GTDB lineage: Bacteria > Pseudomonadota > Alphaproteobacteria > Acetobacterales > Acetobacteraceae > Lichenicola. The sequence goes on from CAXTZG010000111.1 coordinate 7,873, forward strand.
CCGAGCACGTAGCCGCCGCCATGCAGATGCAGCAGCGCCGGATGGATGACCCCCTCGTCGTCGCCTATCGGGGTGAACACCCGCACCTCGATCTCGCCGGCGCGGTGGGTGGCGACCCGGGCCAGGGCTGGATCGGCGGCCGGCGCGAAGGCGCGCGTCACCGCATCCTGCCGGCGCAGCGTCGGCAGGCTCTCCGCGGACAGCGTCTGTTCGGGATACAGCTCCAGGCCGGCGAGCAGCTCGGGATCGACCAGTCCGCGTGTCGTCATGCTTGGCTCCTCGTCGTGCCGACCTGCGGAAACATCCCGGCCCCTCAGCTGCCGCTGGTGCGATAGACGCGCACCGTGTCGCGCGGCCACAGCCAGGCGGCGCCGCGCACGCCGGAGCTGTCGCCATGGATGTTGGGCTTGATCGGCGTGGTGCATTGCGGGCTGATCACGTGGCGCTGCAGCAGCGGCGGCACCTTGCTGTACAAATGCTTCATGTTCGACAGCCCGCCGCCCAGCACGATGGCGTGCGGGTCGAGGATGTTGATGATCTGCGCCAGCCCGCGGGCGAGCCGTTCGGCATGCCGGTCGAGGGCTGCGATCGCGCGCGCGTCCCCCGCCTCGGCGCGCGCGGGGATGCCGTGGGCGTCGCGATGTCCCGGACCGTCGCAATCCTCCGCCAGCGCCGGCCCGCACAGATAGCGCTCGACGCAGCCCTGGTTGCCGCAGAAGCACGGGATGCCGGGCACCTCGTCTTGCGTCGGCCAGGGCAGCGGCGCATGGCCCCACTCGCCGGCGATGTTGTGGCGTCCGGCCAGCACGCGCTCGTTCACCACGATGCCGCCGCCGACCCCGGTGCCGAGGATCACCCCGAACACGATGGAATGCCCCTCGCCGGCGCCGTCGACCGCCTCCGACAGCGCAAAGCAGTTGGCGTCGTTCTCGACGCGCACCTCGCGATCAAGCGAGGCGGTGAGATCGCGGGCGAAGGCGCGTCCATTGAGCCAAGTCGAGTTGGCGTTCTTGACCAGCCCGGTATCGGGGCTCACCGCGCCCGGGATGCCGACGCCGACGCTGGCGGTGCCGCGCAGCTCGGTCTCGGCGCCCTCGACCAGCTCGCGGATGACGCGGATCGCGGCGTCGTATTCCAGCGGGTTGGGCACGCGCCGTCGCAAGGTCTCCTTGCCGTCGTTGGCGATTGCCGCGATCTCGATCTTGGTGCCGCCGAAATCGATGCCGATCCGGAAATCCGCCATGTCCGCCTCGCAAAGCCTTCAGGATGGTCGGTATGATGGCGTGATGGCCGAGTCTTCACAATCGACCCCGGCGCCGGGGCGTCCGGCGATCCCGGAGACGCTGCTGGACGTCAAGGGGCTGAGCTGCCCGCTGCCGGTGCTGCGCGCCAACCGGATGCTGCGCTCGATGCCGGAAGGCGCCCGGCTTCGCGTGCTGGCGACCGACCGGGCGGCGGTGCAGGACTTCCACGCCTTCTGCCGCGAGACCGGGCATGCGCTGATCGCCTTCGGGGACGAGGCGGGGGTGCTGAGCTTCGTGATCCGCCGCCGGCCCGATCCGGCCGGCTGACGTCCGGGCCTCGCAGCAAGAGGGGCTTTCGCCCGGCAGGGCTTGGGGCTAATCGGGGCCGCTCGACCCGACCGCCCTGCCCGCCACCCTCAGGACCCTGGAGCCCGGATGTCTGACTCTCTGTCGTCGCTCTCCTTCGAGGATGCGCTGGGCGAACTCGAAAAGATCGTGCGCGGCCTGGAAGGCGGCCAGCAGAAGCTCGAGGACGCGATCGCCTGCTACGAGCGCGGTGCGGCCCTGCGCCGGCACTGCGAGGCCAAGCTCGGCGAGGCCGAGGCCCGCGTGCAGGCGATCGTCGAGCGGGCCGACGGCGCGCTGGCGATCCAGAAGCTCGACTGAGGCGGAGGCAGACGCGCGTGAACGACATCACCGCCTCCGGCATCCCGTCCGGCCACGCCCTGCCCGAGCCGCCGGCCAGCGCCGCCACGTTCGAGACCGCATCGGGCATCCCGTCCGGACCCTCCAGCATCCCGCACGTCGCGTCCGCGACGGCCACGCCGGGAAACGGGCTTGGTGCCGCCCTGGCGGCGCGGGCTGGCGAGATCGAGGCGACGCTGGAGGTCCTGATCCCGACGGTGACCGGCAGCGAGGCAAGGCTGGTCGAGGCGATGCGCTATGCCACGCTCGGCGGCGGCAAGCGGCTGCGCGGCTTCCTGGTGATGGAGGTGGCGGAGCTGTTCGGCGCCCCCATCCAGGGTGCGGCGCGGGCGGCGGCCTCGGTCGAGATGCTGCACGCCTATTCGCTGGTGCATGACGACCTGCCGGCGATGGATGACGACGATCTGCGCCGCGGCCGGCCCTCGACCCATATCCGCTTCGACGAGGCCACCGCCATCCTGGCCGGCGACGCGCTGCAGACGCTGGCCTTCGCGGTGGTGGCCGATGCCGCCACCCATCCGGACGCGCAGGCGCGGATCGAGCTGGTGGCGGCGCTGGCGGATGCGTCGGGTGCTGCCGGCATGGTCGGCGGGCAGATGATCGACATGGAAGGCGAAGGCCGGGCGCTGCCGCTCCCCGAGGTCAAGCGGCTGCATGCGCTGAAGACCGGTCGGCTGATCCGCTACAGCGCCGAGGCCGGCGCCATCCTGGGACGGGCGACGGCGGAGCATCGCGCGGCTGTCGCCGCCTATGGGCGCGACCTGGGGGCTGCGTTCCAGGTCGCCGACGACGTGCTGGACGCGACCGCCGACGCCGAGGCGCTCGGCAAAACCGCGGGCAAGGATGCGGATGCCGGCAAGTCGACCGTCGTGGCGCTGCTCGGCATCGAGGGCGCGCGGGCGGAAGCCGGGCGGCTGGCCAAGCTGGCCGCGGACGCGCTGGCGGCGTTCGGGCCGGAAGCGGACCGGCTCCGGTCGCTGGCGCGCTACGTGGTCGAGCGTCGGTCCTGAGGCGCAGGCACGATGACCATGTCCGGCCAATACCCTCTGTTGGACCGCATTCGGTCGCCGCGGGACTTGCGCAATCTGTCGGC
>CAXTZG010000112.1:0-7651 GCA_964248625.1 uncultured Acetobacteraceae bacterium
ACCGGCGTGTCGACCACGTCGCGGTGGCCGCACCCGGCCAGCAGGGCGAGCAGCGGCAGCCCGCCCGCCAGGCTCCGGATCCGTGCCGCTCCGTCCCCCGCCCTGCTCATCCGGTCTTTGTCCCCAGCCGGCATCGACACCAATGGCGCCTCGGCTGCCCGCGCACGTCACTGTTACCCGGAGCGCGCGGCCGGGAAAAGCCGTGCACGCCCCAAGCCGCCGCGACGAGGCCCCGATCTGCGGCTCCGGCCGGTCAGGCGAGCGGCCCCCTGGCCGGGGCGGCACCGGACCGCAATGCGGTCGCGATCACCCGGCGGCCCCGCGCCGGCAGCAGCAGCGCCGCCATCGCGGACAGCAGCGCCGAGATGCTGAGCGCGTGCAGTCCCGCCGTCTGGCTCTGGAACAGGATGTCGGCCTGGGCCCGGAGGGTAGGTGCGACAAAGCCGCCAAGGTTGCCGACCGCGTTGATCACGGCGATCCCGCCCGCTGCCGCCGTGCCGCCGAAGTGATCGGTCGGGAACGTCCAGAAGATCGCCTGCGCCGCGACGATCCCCGACGCCGCCACGCAGAGGGCCACGATGGCGGCCGACGGCGCCGCATGGGCCGAAATCAGGATGCCGCCGAACACGAGCAGCAGGCAGGCCAGAAAGAACAGCCTCGGCCGGTTGGCGCGCGCCGCCAGCACCGGCCAGACCGCGGTGAACAGGATCGCGCAGAGCCAGGGGATCGCGGAAACCAGGCTGACCAGCAGGCCGATCTTCATGCCGAGCAGGCGGCTGACCTGATCGGGCAGGTAGAACACCACCCCGTAGCTGCCGATCTGCATGAGGAAATAGATCAGCACGAACTGCAGCAGCCGGATGTCGCGGAGCGCGTTGGCGAAGGTGCGCGAGCCTTCCGCCGATTTCTCGTGGATCTCGCGGTCGAGCACCACCGACAGCGCGCGCTTCTCGTCGGCAGCCAGCCAGGCGACGTCGGCCGGCCGGTCGGGCAGCACGAACAGGGTCAGCACGCCCACCGCGGAGGCCAGCACGCCTTCGATAAGGAACATCCATTGCCAGCCGGCAAGGCCGCCGAACCCGTCGAGGCCGAGCAGCAGGCCGGACAGCGGCGTGCCGACGGTGAGAGCCAGCGGATAGCCGAAATAGAACATCCCCAGCACGCGGCCGCGATACTCGGGCGGGAACCAGTAGGTCAGATACAGGATCACGCCGGGAAAGAACCCGGCCTCGGCGAGCCCGAGCAGCAGCCGCAGCGCGACGAACGAGCGCCCGCCGACGACGAACATCGTGCAGGCGGCGACCAGCCCCCAGGTGATCATGATCCGCGCGAGCCAGACCCGCGCGCCCACCCGGTGCAGGATCAGGTTGCTGGGCACCTCGAACAGCGCGTAGCCGACAAAGAAGATGCCGGCTCCCAGCGCGAACATCGTGTCCGAGATGCCGACCTGGGCGTGCAGCGCCTGCTTGGCCACGCCGACATTGGCGCGGTCGAGGAAGGCCAGCATGTACATCAGGATCAGGAACGGCATCAGCCGCAGCCGCGCCTTGCCGATGGCCCGGCCGAGTGCCAGGCCCGCCTCCGTGGCCGGCACCTCCGGACCGGACGCGGTTGCCGCGCCGAGAGCATCGGCCATGCTGTCTTCTCCCCTGCTGCCTGCCTTGCGCGTCAGGCGCTGCCGGTTCACCCGGACTGCGGCAATGGTGGCAACGTTTAGCCGATCCGGCCACCCAGCTCGTCGTCGATGTGGGCGCGGATGATGTCCTCGAAGCGGGTTTCCGTGGTGAAGCCGAGCTGCGTCGCGCGCGTGGCGTCGAAGGCGCGGGCCCAGCCGCCGACGATGCGCTCGATGGTGGCGTCCGGCTCCGGCCGGATCAGGTCGGCGACCTTGTTGCCGGCGACCGAGCGCAGCGCCTCGATCTGCTCGTCGACCGTCACCGACAGGCCCGGCATGGTCAGGTTGGGCCGGTCGCCGACGCGGCCGAGATCGAGGCTGCCGGCATGGACCAGGAAGCCGATCGCCGAGCGCGGGCTGGTCATCCAGTGCCGGGTGCTGCCCGGCACCGGCAGCACCGCCTCCTGCCCCGCCAGCGGCTCGCGGATGATGCCGGAAAAGAAGCTCGAGGCCGCGCGGTTGGGCTTGCCCGGACGCACGCAGATCGTCGGCAGCCGCAGGCCGATCCCGTCCAGGATGCCGCGCCGGCTGTAGTCGGCCAGCAGCAGCTCGCCGATCGCCTTCTGGGTGCCGTAGCTGGTCTGCGGGGTGACGATGTAGTCGTCGTCGATCACGTCAGGCAGGTCGCCGCCGAACACCGCGTTGGAGGAAGAGAACACCACGCGGGGCCGCCAGTCCGACCCCGCGGCACCCTCCAGGCGGATCGCGTCGAGCAGCGCGCGGGTGCCGTCGAGATTGACCCGGTAGCCCTTCTCGAGGTCGGCCTCCGCCTCGCCCGACACGATCGCCGCCAGGTGGTAGATCACGTCGGGCCGGCGTCCGACCAGGTCGGAAGCGGCGCCAGCGGCGGACAGATCGACGGCCAGGCACTCGCTCGCGCCCGTGAAGCCCGCCGGAACCGACGGCGCCACCACGTCGGCAAGCGTCAGCCGGTCGACCGGCTGGCCGGCGAGCGTCGTGTCGTGCGCCAGCCGTTCGGCGAGCTTGCGGCCAAGCATGCCGGCGGCGCCGAGGATAAGGATATGCATGTGCGGCTTCTCCTGTGTCGCTGGCGGACCTGACACCACCCGTCGGCGCCACGCGACTATACCCGCAATGCCCCGGACGGACATGATCGGATACCGCAGCGGCGGCGACGGCGGCCTCGGCCTTTCCTCCGCCGCCTCGCGCCCTACATTGAGGCGCATGGGCCGCCCGCTTGGCTTCGCGCCGGGCGGAAGGCAGGATGGACGCATTGATCCGCGACGCCCGGATCGAGGGAGAGACCGATGACCGGCATGCAGCCGAACGACCGTATCCGGATGGATGACGAGGACGAGCCGGATCCCTCCTCGCCCGACGTTCCGGAGCCGAACGGCCCGGAGAAGTCCGAGCCCGACGACAACAAGACCCTGTCGTCGCCGGTCAACGAGCTCGAGAAGCGGCTGTTCGACCAGCGCAAGGTGCTGATCTTCGGCGCGATCAACGACAAGGTGGCGCGCGACGTCACCGGCCGGCTGCTGGCGCTGGCGGGTGCCTCGGACAAGCCGATCGACGTGTACGTCAACTCGCCCGGCGGCCACGTCGAGAGCGGCGACACCATCCACGACATGATCCGCTTCGTCGACGCGGTGGCGCCGATCCGCATGATCGGCACCGGCTGGGTGGCGAGCGCCGGGGCGCTGATCTTCGCCGCCGGCGCCAAGGATCGCCGGTTCTGCCTGCCGGCGACCCGCTTCCTGCTGCACCAGCCGATGGGCGGCGTGCGTGGTCCTGCCACCGACATCGACATCGAGGCGCGCGAGATCATCAAGATGCGCGAGCGCCTCAACCGGCTGTTCGCCCGCGAGACCGGCCAGAGCTTCGAGAAGGTCACCAAGGACACCGACCGCAACTACTGGATGAGCGCCGAGGAGGCGATCGCCTACGGCCTCGTCACCAAGGTGGTGAGCTCCATCACCGAACTCTGAGGCCGCCTGCCGGTGGGCGCGCCGGGATCGGGACATGCGCCGGACCGGCGCGTTTCCCGGTCGGCCCGCACCCGGCACGGCGTCCGGCCGTGACATGATCCCCGCGGCGCGCGCCGGTGCCTGGAGCGGCCGCGCCGGTCGGCTCTGGGTTCCCGTCACGCTGGCGAGCTGCATGCTGCTGGTGTCGGTTTGGCTCGGGCCCGATGCAAGCTGGGACCTGCGCAACTACCACCTCTATGATGCCTACGCGCTGCTGCGGAAGCCGGACTGGCTCGACCTCGTGCCGGCGCAGCGGCAGACCTTCAACGCCCCGATGGCGGACCTGCCCTCATACTGGCTCCGCATCCGGCTGAACGACCGGCCCCGCCTGCTCGACGCGCTGCTGGCGTTGCCGAGTGCCACAGCCGTCGTCGTCGCCTGGGCCATCGGGCGCACCGTCCAGCGCGGCGACGGCATCGGGGCGCAGGTGGCGCTGCTGTTCGCCCTGCTGATCGGCGCCACCGGTGCGGCCGGCCTGCCCACCACCGGCACCAGCATGAGCGAGATGCCGGCCGGCTGCTTCATGCTGGCCGGCCTGCTGATCCTGCTGCGTTGCCTCGAGCACCAGCGGCAGGCGGCCGCGCTCACGGTGGCGGGCGCGCTGTTCGGCGCGGCGCTCGGCCTCAAGCTGACCCAGGCGATCTTCGTGCCTGCGGCGGCCGTGGCGCTGGTGCTCTGCGCGCCCGGCCGGCCCGGACGTCGGCTGACGCTGACCCTGCTGTTCTGCCTGGCCAGCGCCGCCGGAGCGCTGGCGATCGCCGGGGCCTGGTGGCTGCATCTGTTCCGGCTGACCGGCAGCCCGGTCTTTCCGTACATGAACCAGCTGTTCCGCTCGCCGCTGTTCCCGCCGGTGTCGCTCGGCGACGACCGCTTCAAGCCGCACGGCATCCTGCAGAGCCTGTTCCAGCCGTTCTTCTGGAGCATCCGGCCGAGTCACCGCGTGAGCGAGCTCGCCGTCCGCGACCCGCGGCTGGCGCTGGCCTGGCTCGCCATCCTGCTCTGCCTGACCCGATGGCGACGGCTGGCGGCAGAGCGCGGCCAAGCGTTTCTGCTCGTCTTCTGCATCGCGGCCGTAATCCTTTGGCAGCGGCAGTCGTCGATCCTGCGCTACCTGGCGCCGATCGAGCTGCTGTCGGGCCTGACCCTGCTGCTCGCCACGATGCCGCTCCGGCGCCGGCACCCGGGCCTGCAGGCGGTTCTGCTCGGCGGGCTCCTGCTGGTCTGCGTCCGGCTGACGGTCTATCCGGACTGGGGCCGGGCGCAGCCGGCAGACCGCGCCGCCTCGGTGACGCTGCCGAAGATGGCGCCCGGCGCGATGGTGCTGCTGCTGACCGACGATCCGATGGCCTACGTCGCCGCCTTCGCCGACCCGCGCGTCCGCTTCGTGGGCGTCAGCAACAACCTGCTCCGTTACGGGCCGCACAGCGCGCTCGCCGGCCGCGTGCAGCAGGCGGTGCGAACCCAGACCGGCCCGATCTGGGGGCTCGAGATTCCCTCGGCGCCGGATCCGGCGGCAGCCGTGCTGGCGTCCTTCGGCCTGCACCGCCTCCCCTTCTGCGTACCCGTGCGCACGAACCTGGAAGCGGACGGGCTGCGCCTGTGCCGCCTAGCCCGGTGAGCCGCCGTTGCGCCTAACCGGCCGCGACCGTCGATCCCTGACGACCACGCTGTTCGTCTGCCTGCTGTTCGCCGCCTATGCGGCGGCGGCAACCATGCTGTTCCGGCAGGCTGTGTTCGGCGACAGGACGTTCTTCTATTTCGGCGACTCCTCCCTGCAGAGCTATCCGTGGCTGGTCGGCGTCGCCCGGGCGGCGCGCCACGGCGAGCTCATGCTGTGGGAGTTCGGCTCGCAGGCCGGCACCAGCTTTGCCGGCGAACTGCAGCCGGCGCCGTTCTATCCCGTCACCTGGCTGCTCGGCCTGCTCGGGCTCGACGGGCTGGCGCTGTGCAACAGCTTCGTGCTGCTGCATTTCGCCCTGGCCGCGACCGGCATGCACCTGCTGGCCCGCGACGGGGGCCTGTCGCATCCGGCAGCACTGGTGGCGGCGCTGCTGTTCGCCTTCTGCGGCTACCTGCCGTTCCAGGCCAGCGCCCAGCCCAATATCTTCGCCTCGCTGTGCTGGCTGCCTCTGGTCGTGCTGCTGGCCCTGCGGGGGTTCGATGCCCGGAGCTGGAGCGGCGGCGTGCTGTTCGCGGGCCTGGCCGGGCTCGCGGGCGGGATGCAGATCGCCGCCGGACATATGCAGCCGTTCGTGCACAGCTCCTACGCCGTGGTCATCTGCGGTTTCGGCGAGATGCTGCGCCGGGCCGCCAGCCGCGCCTCGCCCGGCCAGGCGGTCCGGCCGGTGCTGCTGGCGTTGCTGGGCCAGGTGATGGCGGTCGGCTTCGCCGCGGTGCCGCTGGAGCTCGCCAACCAGTATCTGCACCTGGTGTTCCGCTGGTACGCGACCGGGATGAGCCGCTGGCCGCATGCGGTGCCGCCCGCCGCCTATGCAAGCGGGGCCGCCCTCGCCTGGTCCGATTTCGCAGGCCTCCTCCAGCGCAGCACGCTGCAGACGATCGATGGCAGCCTCTATCTCACGACGACCGGCGCGCTGCTCTGCGTCGCGAGCCTGGCGGGCCGGCGACCGCTCGCCGCCACGATGTGGGCCCTGGCCGCGTTCGCGATCGCGCTGGCGCTCGGCGGCCATGCCGGGCCGCTGGTGCATCTGTTCTTCCACCTGCCGCTGCTGCCGCAGCTGCGCACGCCGGTGCGGGCGCTCTATCTGTTCAGCTTCGCAGCCAGCCTGCTCGCCGCCATCGGCGCCGATGCGATCCTGGACCGGCTGCGGGGGCGCCGGCCGACCCTCGCCCGTTTGGCGGCGGCGGCGCTGGTGGGTTTCGTCGCGATGCCGGTCGGCGCGTTCGACGCCGGCGTCGGCCGTTCGCGGGCCAGCCCGGAGTTCCCGCCGACCTATTACGGCCAGAACCCGGCGCTGCTGGCGGCGATCGCGCTGTCGAACCGGGGGCCGCTGGTCAGCCGGATCTACGGGCTGCCGCGGGAGATCGTGCCGCCCAATGCCGGCGACATCGTGCCGGTGCTGAACGTGACCGGGCAGCGCGCGACCATGCTGACCTCGCTGTTCGACTACGTCTCGCCAGGCTGGGATCCCGCCTCCTCGACGCAGCTCGACCGGCTCGGCGTGCGCTGGGTGATCTCCGACCACGCGATCGACGGGCTGGCGCTGCGCGCGCAGGGGCCGGGCTTCCGGATCTACGAGCGGCCGCACGCGCTGTCGGTGCTGTGGATCAAGGGCGCCGGGAACGACCGCCGTGCCGCGCCGGTCGAGCAGGCGCGCTGGCGGCCGAACGCGGTCAGCTTCGAGATCGCGCCGCTGCCGGCCGGGACCCGGCTGGTGTTCGCGCAGCCCGCCTATCCCGGCTGGGTGGCGCTGGTGGATGGGCGCCCGGTCGCGAGCGGCCGCGAGGAGATCTTCGCCGCCATCACCCTGCCGGCCGGCGCCCGCGAGATCACCTTCGCCTATCGGCCCTCGCTGCTGGCAGGCAAGCTGGTCATGCTGTGCTGCGGTCTTGTCCTGCTGGCGGCGTGGTGGCCAAGGCCAGGGCGCAGCCCTGGACCCGCTCAAGGCTGAGCCTTGAGAATCCGATTCTTCAGGACGGTTTCCAAAGGCGCCGCCTTTGGCGGGTCCGGGCAGAGCCCGGCTTCACTTCAAATTGAGCAGGACGTTGTCGATCAGCCGAGTGGATCCGAGCCGCACCGCCAGCGACAGCAGCGCCGGCCGCTCGACCCGCACCAGCTCCTCCAGCGTGTCGGGATCGGCGACGCTGACATAGTCCGGCTCGAGCGTCAGCACATCGCGCACCGTGTGGCACAGCGCGTGCGCGTCGCGCTCGCCGGCCGCGAACGACAACAGGCCCGCCTGCAGCGCCCGATACAGCAGCGGCGCCTGCATCCGCTGCTCCGCGGTCAGGTAGCTGTTGCGGCTGG
>CAXTZG010000112.1:7661-10738 GCA_964248625.1 uncultured Acetobacteraceae bacterium
ACATCGCCAGGCCGTCTGGCTCGCGCACGGTGTCGCCCACCACGATCTCGACCGGCAGGTTCAGGTCGGCCGCCAGGCGACGGATCACCGCGCATTGCTGCGCGTCCTTCTGGCCGAAATACGCCCGGGTCGGCTGCACCATGTTGAGCAGCTTGGCGACCACGGTGGCGACGCCCGAGAAGTGCTGCGACCGGATGGCACCTTCAAGCGGGGCGGCGACGGCGCCGACCTCGATCCGGCTGGAGAAGCCGGGCGGATAGATCTCCGACGGCTCCGGCACGAAGGCGAGCACCGTCCCCGCCCGCTCCAGCAGCGCCAGATCCCGCGGCAGGTCGCGCGGATAGCGCGCCAGATCCTCGCCGGCGGCGAACTGCGTCGGGTTGACGAAGATGCTGGCCGCCGCCGCGCCGCAGTCCGCGCGCGCCCGCTCGATCAGGCTCAGATGGCCGGCATGCAGGAAGCCCATGGTCGGCACCAGGCCCAGCGTCGACCAGCGGCCGCGCTCGGCGCGCAGTGCCGCCACGGTATGGACGAGCTTCATGCCTTGCCCGAGGCCGCCGGCTCCAGCGCACGCGCGAGCTCGGCCTCGTCCATGCGGGCGCTGTTCGCCTCCGTCGGGAATGCGCCCGCCTGCACCTCGGCTGCGTACTCCCGCAGCGCCGCCTCGATGACGGCCCCGGTCTCGGCATAGCGCTTGGCATGTCGCGGCGACTTGCCGGCGGTCAGGCCGAGCACGTCGTGCCAGACCTGCACCTGGCCGTCGCAGCCAGCCCCGGCGCCGATGCCGATGGTGGGAATGCCGAGCCGCTGCGTCACCGCCGCCGCCAGTGCTGCCGGTACCAGCTCCAGCACCACCGCGAAGGCGCCGGCCGCCTCCAGCGCCAGCGCGTCCGCCAGCAGCTGGCGCGCCTCGGCAGCCAGCTTGCCCTGCACCCGCACGCCGAGCTGGTGCTGCGCCTGCGGCGTGAAGCCGAGATGGCCCATCACTGGCACCCCGAGCTCGGTCAGATGACGGACGATGGCCGCGACCGGCAGGCCGCCTTCGAGCTTGACCGCCTGCACCTGGGCCTCCTGCATCAGCCGCCGCGCGGAAGCGACCGCGTCGGCCGGCGTCGCATAGGTCAGGAACGGCAGGTCGCCCACCACCAGCGCGCCCGGCGCGCCACGCACAACGGACGCCGCATGATGGACCATCGCGTCGAGCGTGACCGGCAGCGTGGTGTCGTGCCCCTGCACCACCATGCCAAGCGAGTCGCCCACCAGCAGCAGGCGGATCCCGACGCGTTCGGCAAGGGCCGCGGACGGATGATCGTAGGCGGTGAGCATGACGATGCGCTCGCCCGCCTGCTTCATGGCGCGGATGTCTTTCAGCGTGGTCCGCATCGCCGAACTCCGGGCACCTGATCTGGTCCCTGTTCTGTCGGACCGGGCTGCTGTCTACCGCCTCGCGGCCCGGCGCGAAAGCCGCGCCGAAGCGCTCAGCCGCGGACGGCGATGCGGGACTGCCACCAGCAGAGCGACGGCGTCACCACCAGCTCCATGCCGAGCCCGAACAGCATCGGCGCCGGCGGGCGGCCGGCCAGCGCCAGCCCGAGCAGGCGCCCGAGACCGCCGATCACCACCAGCCCGGTCAGCAGCCGGAACCGCGCCGTCTGGCGCTCGATGCGCGGGATCGTGCTCCAGAAGCCGAGCCCGATCGCCAGCAGCAGCCCGGACAGATACCGGACATGGCTGTCGAGCGCGATCGGCGTCGCGGACGGGTCCAGCCCGGCCATCGACGGCCCGAGCACCATCCCGGCGAGGCCGGTCAGCACCGGGACCAGCCCCAGCACCGCCACCTCGATCTGCAGCGCCCGTCTGCTCATGCGGCGGCCGGCAGCTCCAGCCCCAGCATCAGCGCGATGTTCTGGACCGCGGCACCGGACGCGCCCTTGCCGAGATTGTCGAGCCGCGCGGTCAGCAGCGCGTGGCGGTAGCGCTCGTTGACATGCACCCGCAGCTCCATGTCGTCGCTGCCGGAGAGAGCCTCGGCGGACAGCGTGGCGGGGCCGGTCGCCTCGCCCACCCGGATGCGGGGGCTGCCCCGATACCACGTGGCCAGGGCCGCCTGCAGGTCGGCCCCGGTCACGTGGCCCGGCAGCCGGTCCAGATGCAGCGGGATCGATACCAGCATGCCCTGCGCGAAATGCCCGACCGACGGCACGAAGATCGGCCGCAGCGAGAGCCCGGCCTGGGCGCGTATCTCGGGCACGTGCTTGTGCTCGAGCGTCAGGCCATAGAGCTCGAAGGCGGGCCCGTGCTCGCGCTCGTGCGCCTCGATCATGCTGCGGCCGCCGCCGGAATAGCCGCTGATGGCGTTGATCGCCACCGGATGATCCCCCGGCAGCAGTCCCGCCTCGATCAACGGCCGCAACAGGGCGATGGCGCCGGTGGGGTAGCAGCCCGGGTTGGAAACGCGCGCGGCACCGGCGATCGCATCGGCCTGCCCGTGGGTCATCTCCGGGAAACCGTAGGTCCAGTCTGGATCGGTGCGGAAGGCCGTGCTGGCGTCGAGCAGCTTCGGCGGCCTCGACAGGCTGCCGGCGAGTTCTGCCGACTCCCGCGATGCCGCGTCCGGCAGGCAGAGCACGACCAGCTCGACCTCCTCCATCAGCGCCCGGCGCGCGCCTGCGTCCTTGCGCTGCTCGGCCTCGATCGAGCGCACCGGGATCTGCAGCCCCTCCAGGCGGCGCCGGATGCCGAGCCCGGTGGTGCCGGCCTCGCCGTCGATGAACACGGTCGCTGCGGTCACGCATCCGCTCCTGCTGTTTGGTCCCGCCGCACGATGCCCGGAAAACGGCACCGGCGGAACCAGGGGCTGCCGCGCCGGCCGCCCGGGGGTGCCATGGGCTGGACGGAACCGTGAAGGCCGGGTCGGCGAACTCCGGCCCGGCTCCGGCTCTTCTGGCTGCACAGGCCCGGGCGCTGTCCGGGCGCTGGAAGGGACAAAAAACAATGACCAGAACGATGACGACGCTTTATCTCGCCGGGATGATCACGCTCGCCGCCGCGGCACCCGCGCTGGCGCAGGCGGCTGG
>CAXTZG010000113.1:0-10736 GCA_964248625.1 uncultured Acetobacteraceae bacterium
GCCGGCGGCGACGGCGCTGCTGCGGCGCTGGCGCTGGCGGCTGCGCGAGGTGCCAGCCCTGCCCTGGGACGTGCTGCTGCTGCTGGGCCTGCGGATGGTCGACAGGCTGCTGGCGAAACGTTAGCGTGGGTGCCACCAAGCAGCTGGCGGCGCCGCATGTATCATCCCATTGGCGCCGAGGCGCTGCACAGGACGTTCCGCGACCGTAGCGACGAGAGCTGGCTCGACATCCTGGTCAGTTCGCTGCGCGTGCCCGACATCGAGGGCGTGGCGATGCCGGGCTTCCCGGCCGAGGAGCTGCAGCGCGAGATCCATGGCCATGCGGGCGAGGTGTCGCTGCACGAGGCGCACGTGTTCTTTCGCGAGATCAAGTCGTACTGCGCCTATGCCGGGCGCCCGCTGGCGCCGCACCGGACCATGCTGGATTTCGGCTGCGGCTGGGGCCGGATGCTGCGGCTGTTCATGAAGGACATCGAGCCGGCCAACCTGTTCGGCGCCGACAGCACGTCCCGCTTCCTGATGGAGGCGCGCCGCTGCAACCCGAGCGTCAACTTCCTGTCGTGCCAGCTCACGCCGCCGATGATCCTGGCGCCGGACAGCCTGGACTACGTGATCAGCTGGTCGGTGTTCTCCCATCTCGACGAGTTCCTGTCGCTGCGCTGGGTGGAGGAGTTCCACCGCCTGCTGAAGCCGGGCGGGCTGCTGCTGCTCACCACGCAGAGCCGGCGCTTCATCGGCTTCTGCGCCGAGCAGCGGCTGCGCCGGGCCTCGGGGATCCGGCTCGACCATCCGTGGTACGAGGTCTGCGCCGACAGCTTCGTCGACGAGCCGCTGGAGAACTCGCGCTACGAGGCCGGGCAGTTCCTGCACGCCGCCTCCACCCTGCCGCCGCATCCGCAGTCGCATTACGGCGAGGCGGTGATCCCGCGCGGCTACGTGGTCAAGAGATGGGGCCACCTGTTCAGGCTGATCGACTTCCTCGACAACCCGGTGCGGCTGCCGCAGGTGCTGGTGGTGCTGCAGAAGCCGGGCTGAGCGACGCCGGCCGGCGAGCGCAGCGTGCCCGGGCGGGCCCACCCTGCGAGCCACGCGGAGAACCGGCGCTCCTCCATCGGCCGGGCGAACAGGTAGCCCTGGCCCTCGTCGCACCCTGCCCGGCGCGCCGACGCCATCGCCGCCCGGGTCTCGACGCCTTCCGCCACCACCCGGAAGCCGAGATCGTGCGACAGGGAGGCCATCGTGGCCACGAGCGCCTGCCTGCGCCCGTCGCAGGCGAGGTCGTGGATGAAGGACTGGTCGATCTTGATCACGTGCGCGGGCAGCCGCTGCAGATAGGACAGGCTGCTGTAGCCGGTGCCGAAATCGTCGATCGCGAGGCCGACCCCCGCCTGCGCGATGATCTCCAGGATCGACAGCGCCTGCTCGGCATTCTCCATCACCGCACTTTCCGTCACCTCGAGCTCCAGCTGCACGGGCGCCAGATTCCGCGCCGCCAGCCCGCGCAGCACGACGGACGCGAAGTCCTCCTCCATCAGGTTGGCGGCGGACACGTTGATGGAGAGCTGCAGCTCGAGCCCGGCGTCGCGCCAGCAGGCGAGCTGGCGCAGCGCCGCCTCCATCACCCAGGCCGTGGTGTTCCGCGCGAGCGACGTCCGCTCGATGAGCGGGATGAACTCGCCGGGCGGGATCGAGCCCAGCGTGGGATGGGTCCAGCGCAGCAGGGCCTCGGCACCGGCGCAGGCGCCGGATGCGAGATCGACACGCGGCTGATAAACGAGCGCCAGCTGGTCAGGCGACTCGAGGGCGGCGGCGAAATCGTTGAGCAGGATGAAGCGGCGGCGATAGCTCGTATCCTCGGCGGACGAATAGGTGCTGACCTTGCTGCGGGTCCGGCGGCCGGCCTCAGCCGCGCCGTGCGCCATGCGCAGCACGTCGCGCGGCGCCGTCTCGCCGACGACAAAGGGGACGATGCCCATCGCCACGGTGCTGGTGTGATGCGACATCGCGCCCGCCCCGAGCACCTCGGTGACCGCCGCCACGGTGCCGGCCGGCTCCAGATCCGCCGGCACCAGGAACGCGAACTGGGTGGCGGCGACGTGGTAGGCCCGGAGCCGGCGGCCCATGGCGCCGCCGACCGCGACGGCGGCCGCCTTGACCATCGCATCGACATGGGCGGCGCCCAGTGCCCGCGACGTGCCGCTGAGCTGCTCGGCGCTCGCCAGATCGATCAGCACGACCACGCGCCGGGTGTCGGGCAGACTGTCCTGTGCCAGGTCGTCGAGATCCTCGACGAACTGGCTGCGGTTCGGCAGGCCGCTCAGCGGATCGATCCGGCCGAACGCGTGCTGCAGCTCGATCTGCGTCATGACCATCGCCGCGAGGTCGGCGAGCGCCTTCATCTCGACCTCGGTGACCTGCCGCGGCTCGGTGCCCAGCACGCACATCGCCCCGAGCGAGAACCCGTCGCGGTTGGTGAGCGAGGCGCCGGCATAGAAGCGGATGCCGTCATGCGCGAGCCGGGACTCGCGGTAGCGGGAGTCGGCAAGCAGGTCGGGAATCGTCAGCGCCAGCCCGGTCTCCGCCACCTGGGCGCAGGGCGCCGTTTCGCGCGGGATGGCGGCGTACTCGAGGCCGACCCGCGACTTGAACCATTGCCGGTCCTGGTCGGTCAGCGACACGGCGGCGATCGGCAGGTTGAACAACTGGGCGGCCATGCGGGTGATGCGATCGAACGCCTCGCTCGGCGGCGTGTCGAGCAGATCGAGCTGTCGCAAAATATTCAGTCGTTTCGTCTCCCGCGACGCGCTCACGCCGTGTCTCCTCGTCCAATTAATGCTTATCTGTTCCGGACGAAGTCATTCTATACAAATAGAAACCAGCTCCGCACTTGATTTCGTTTCGAAATCGTCAGGAGCCGGGCAAGGATGCCGCGATGGCTGCCGCCGACGCGCGTTCGCGGCCGGACGGTCGCCGTGGCGCCGGCGCATCGGGTCGGGTGACCGGAACGAAAGGCGCCCCGGTCCCCGAGGACGGCGTCTAGGCCGGCAGGAAGTCCGGCACCGACAGATAGCGCTCCCCGGTGTCGTAGTTGAAGCCCAGCACCACCGCACCCTTCGGCAGCTCCGGCAGCTTCTTGGCGATCGCCGCCAGCGTGCCGCCCGACGAGATGCCCACCAGCAGGCCCTCCTCCCGCGCCGAGCGCCGCGCGAACTCCTTGGCGTCCTCGGCATCCACCTGGATCACGCCGTCCAGCGCGTCGGTATGCAGGTTGACCGGCACGAAGCCGGCGCCGATGCCCTGGATCGGATGCGGACCCGCCTCGCCGCCCGAGATCACCGGCGACAAAGCCGGCTCGACCGCGAAGGTCTGCAGCTTGGGGAAGTGCCGCTTGAGCACCTGGGCGCAGCCGGTGATGTGGCCGCCGGTGCCGACGCCGGTGATCAGCACGTCGATGCCGTCCGGGAAGTCGGCCAGGATCTCCTCGGCGGTGGTGCGGACATGCACCTCGATGTTGGCCGGGTTCTCGAACTGCTGCGGGATCCAGGCATCGGTCTGCGTCTTGGCCAGCTCGTGGGCGCGCGCGATCGCGCCCTTCATGCCCTGCGCCTTGGGCGTCAGGTCGAAGGTGGCACCATAGGCCTGCATCAGGCGCCGGCGCTCCACCGACATGGAATCCGGCATCACCAGGATCAGCCTGTAGCCCTTCACCGCCGCCACCATGGCGAGCCCGATGCCGGTGTTGCCCGAGGTCGGCTCGATGATGGTGCCGCCGGGCTTGAGCGCCCCGCTGGCTTCCGCCGCCTCGATCATCGCGAGCGCGATGCGGTCCTTGATGGAGCCGGCCGGATTGCTCCGCTCCGACTTGATCCAGACCTCGGCGTCGGGAAACAGCCGGCTGACCCGGATGTGCGGCGTGCCGCCGATGGTCTGGAGAACGCTGCTGGCTTTCATGGTGCTGCTGCTCCTGTTGCGGGGCGCTGGATGATCCGCCCGCGTCGTGTCAGTTCGCCGGCGCCTTGTCGGTGTCCCTGGCCGGATTGGACGCATGGACCAGATCCGGCGCCGCTTTCGGCCGGAGCCTGCGCTTCTGCGCCGTCGTGTCGATGCGCCGTGCGCGCGTGAACGGGGCCAGCGCCTGCGGCTGCCCGCTTTCCAGCGCGCGCACGATGCCCTCGAGCACGCGCACGTCGGCATAGCCCTCCTCGCCGTCCGGCTCGGGGTCGTGCCCGTTGAGGATGCAGTCGGAGAAATAGGCCAGCTCGCCGCCGAAATGGTCGGTGCTCTTGTAGCTCTCGTGCGCCTTGCTCTCGCCCAGCACCACCGACTGCTCCAGCTTCATGCCGTACATGTAGCCGGGATTCATCTGGATGCTGCCCTTGGTGCCGACCACGACGTAGCTGTCGATCCGGTTGGCGTAGTAGCCCACGCTGAACTGCGCGATGCGGCCGCCGGGAAAGCGCAGCGTCACCGCGACGGTGTCGTCGAAGGCGCCGAAGCCCGCTTCCGGATGGCGGGTGCCGATCGCGGACGCGACCTCGGTCGGCTCGTCGCCGAACACGTAGCGCGCCGCGTTGACCGGATACGGCGCCATGTCGAACACCGGGCCGCCCTCGACGCCGCTGCCGGCGCGGTGGTTGGCGGGATCGACCATCTGCGCGAACACCGAGCTGAACAGCACCAGCTCGCCCAGGTCGCCGGCGCGGATCTTGTCGATCAGCGACAGCGTCGCCGGCTCGAAATGCAGCCGGTACGCCACCATCAGCTTGGCGGTGGAGCCCTTTTGCGCGTCCAGGATCTCCTGGCAGCGGGTGGTCGAGATCTCCAGCGGCTTTTCCACCAGCACGTGGATGCCGGCTCTCAGCGCCGGCACCGCGAACTCGGCATGCCGCCAGTTCGGCGTGGCCAGATAGATCGCATCCACGGTGCCCGACGCCAGCATCTCGTCGAACTGCTCGTAGCCGTAGCTCTGCGTGACGCCGTACTGCTTGCCGACCAGCCTGGCCTTTTCCGGATCGCCGGTCACAAAGGCGACGACCTCCGAGTTGCCGGTATGCGCCACGCCCGGCAGCATCGCCTCCTGGGCGATGTCGCCGAGTGCCACCATCGCGTAGCGGACCTTGCGGGCAGGCTGCAGTCCGAGGGCGGAAAGAATGGTCATGCTCGGTTCCTTGTCCGATGGTCCGTCGCCGGGCGGCGCGCCGTGCGCCGTGAACACCGCGCCGGGCGCTTCGCTGCCGGTGCGCCGCTCACTTTGCGATGAGGGCCGCCCGCGCCGCCGGTCGCGCGCTCAACGCTTCGGCGTGCCGAAGCCCGCGAACACCTGCCGGTCCTTGTTGTCGCGCATCAGGGTGGTGAAGCTCGGGATGGTCTCGAAGCCGAGCCCCTGCGGCACGTCGGTTTCCGGGTCGGCCTCGACGCTGCCGTAGCTGGCGCCGGACACCTTCTCCCACTTGCCCGCAGGCTTCTTGACCTCGAGATTGACCACCGTCGTCTTGAACACCATCCGCACGATCGCCTCCTTGGGCGACGAGGGCTTGGTCAGGCTCGGGCAGCCGGCCAGCATCTGCCAGCCATTCTTCAGCGCCCACTCGGTCAGCGCGTCGCGGTCCATGGAGGTCCCTCCAGTCAGGCGGACGCTGCTACGCCCAAAGCCGACGCCGCTGCAAGCCGGACGGCCGGCGGGCGCAGGCAGGCCTGGGCCGGATGTCGGTCATCAGGGCCGGGGCCGCGACGAACCGCCGCCGCGCTGCATCGTTCCGGCCATGGACATCCGGAGGAAGCCACCATGCCCTACCAGCCCGCGCCGACGCGCTATGAGGATGCCGCCTTCCGCCGCTGCGGCCGTTCCGGCCTGGTGCTGCCGCCGATCTCGCTGGGCCTGTGGCAGAATTTCGGCGGCAACGACGTGTTCGAGACCGGGCGCGCGGTGGTCCGGCGGGCCTTCGACCGCGGCGTCACCCATTTCGACCTGGCCAACAACTACGGCCCGCCCTTCGGCTCGGCGGAAGAGAATTTCGGCCAGATGCTGGTCAAGGACTTCGCCGGCCACCGCGACGAGATGATCATCTCCTCCAAGGCCGGCTGGGACATGTGGCCCGGCCCGTACGGCGCCGGCGGCTCGCGCAAGTACCTGCTCGCGTCGTGCGACCAGAGCCTCAAGCGCATGGGGCTGGATTATGTCGACATCTTCTACTCGCACCGCCCGACCCCGGACGTGCCGCTCGAGGAGACCATGGGGGCGCTGGTGCAGCTGCACCGCCAGGGCAAGGCGCTGTATGTCGGCATCTCCTCCTACGGCCCGGAGCGCACGCGGGAAGCCACCCGGATCCTGCGCTCGGAGGGCGTGCCGCTGCTGATCCACCAGCCCTCCTATTCCATGCTCAACCGCTGGATCGAGACCGGGCTGCTGGACACGCTGGACGAGCTCGGCGTCGGCTGCATCGCCTTCTCGCCGCTGGCGCAGGGGCTGCTGACCTCGAAATACCTGAAGGGCATCCCCGACGACGCCCGCGCCGCGCGCGGCAAGTCGTTCGACTCCAAGCTCCTGTCGGACGAGAACCTGCACCGGGTCCGGGGCCTGAACGAGATGGCTGTGAAGCGCGGCCAGACCCTGGCGCAGATGGCGATCGCCTGGGTGCTGCGCGATGCCCGCGTCACCTCCGCGCTGATCGGCGCCCGCGACGTGAAGCAGCTCGACGACTCGCTCGACGCGATGAAGGACCTGTCGTTCAGCGAGGCCGAGCTCAAGGAGATCGACGAGCATGCGACCGAGGGCGGCATCGACCTGTGGCGCGGCGTGTCGACGGAGTAGCCCCGGCCTTTCCGGCAGGACCCGCCGCTGTCTGGAATGGCGGCGGCGGGCCAAAGCCCTTGCGCAACACGGTCGTCTGACCGACATCCCTGCGCCATGGCCTATGCGGTGAAGGAGATGTTCGCGACCCTCCAGGGCGAGGGGGCGCAGGCGGGACGCGCCTCGGTGTTCTGCCGGTTCGCCGGCTGCAACCTGTGGTCCGGCCGCGAGGAGGATCGCGCCCAGGCCACCTGCCGCTTCTGCGACACCGACTTCGTCGGCCTGGACGGCGAGAACGGCGGCCGCTTCGCCGACGCGACCGCCCTCGCCGGCGCGATCGACGCCTGCTGGCAGGGCGGGCCTGCGCACCGCTACGTGGTGTTCACCGGCGGCGAGCCGCTGCTGCAGCTCGACGCCGCCCTGCTGGACGCGGTGCATGCGCGCGGCTTCGAGGTCGCGGTGGAAACCAACGGCACGCTGGACGCGCCGCCGGCGATCGACTGGATCTGCGTCAGCCCGAAGGCCGGCGCGCCGCTGACGCAGCGCTCGGGCGCGGAGCTCAAGCTGGTGTTTCCGCAGGCCGACCTCGATCCCGGCAGCATGGCCGGGCTGGATTTCCGCCATTTCTGGCTGCAGCCGATGGACGGGCCGGACCGGATCGCCAACACGGCCGCGGCTGTCGCCTACTGCCTGGCGCATCCGCGCTGGCGGCTCAGCCTGCAGACCCACAAGCTGATCGGGATCCCCTGAGATGCCGGCCCGCGACATCCAGCCAGGCGGCGCGCTGGTGCTGTTCTCCGGCGGCCAGGATTCCGCCACCTGCCTGGCCTGGGCGCTCGACCGGTTCGAGACGGTGGAAACGCTCGGCTTTGCCTACGGCCAGCGCCACGCGGTGGAGCTGTCGTGCCGGGCCGCGCTGCGCGACGGCATGCAGGCCCGCCATCCCCGTTGGGCGCAGCGCCTGGGCCCGGACCACACGCTGTCGCTCGACGCCCTCGGCGAGCTCTCCGACACCGCGCTGACCCGCGACGCCGCCATCACGCTGGGCGCCAACGGCCTGCCCAACACCTTCGTGCCGGGCCGCAACCTGCTGTTCCTGACCTTTGCCGCAGCCCTGGCCACGCGCCGCGGCCTGAAGCACCTCGTCGGCGGCATGTGCGAGACCGACTATTCCGGCTACCCGGACTGCCGCGACGACACCATCAAGGCGCTGCAGGTGGCGCTCAATCTCGGCATGGAGGCCCGCTTCGTGCTGCACACGCCGCTGATGTGGCGCGACAAGGCCGCCACCTGGCGCCTGGCGGAGGCGCTCGGCGGCCCGCCGCTGGTGGAGCTGATCCGCGCCGAGAGCCACAGCTGCTACCTCGGCGACCGCGTGCACGGCCATGACTGGGGCTTCGGCTGCGGCGCCTGCCCCGCCTGCGCGCTGCGCAGCGCCGGCTGGCAGCGCTATCGCGCCGATGCTTGAGCTGCGCTTCACCCGCCGCTTCTCGATGGGGCACCGGCTGATCGCCGGCGGCTCGGAGGCGTGCGCGCTGCCGCACGGCCACAACGAGTTCGTGTCCGTGCGGCTGCGCGCGTCGCGCCCGGCGCCGCTGGACGGTGTCCGCAACATGCTGGTGCCGTTCGAGCGGGCCAAGGCGCGCTGGCACCGCTTCGTCGACGAGCGGCTCGACCATGCGCTGCAGCTCGGCGAGGCCGACCCGCTGCTGGCCTGGTTCCGCGCGCACGAGCCGGCGCGCGCGGCGCGCATCGTCGTCACCCCCGGCGATCCGACCACCGAGCTGATGGCCTGCCTGCTGATGGCCAAGCTCGACGCGATCCTGGCCGACGACGGCGACCTGCTGCGCACCGCCGCCATCGAGCTGGAGGAGACGCCCACCAACACCGTGCGCTTCTCGGGCGACCCGCTGGAGCTGCTCCCCGCCCCCCGCCCGGCCGAGGCCTGCTGGTGGCGCCGTCCGGACATGAGCATTGCCTGACACGAGGAGCACGACGATGAGCGACGACGGACCCGCCGCGCTGACCCAGCTCGGACAGCCCACGGCGCAGCCGGCGAGCCCGGAGCAGGCGCTGCTGGAGCGCATCCCCGCCCCGCATCCGGGCCGGCAGTACCTCGTGCGCTTCACGGCCCCCGAGTTCACCTCGCTCTGCCCGGTGACGGGCCAGCCCGACTTCGCGCATCTGGTGATCGACTACGTGCCGGCCGGCTGGATCGTCGAGAGCAAGTCGCTGAAGCTGTTCCTGACCAGCTTTCGCAACCACGGCGCCTTCCACGAGGACTGCTCGGTGCGCATCGCCGCCACCCTGGTCGAGCTGCTGTCGCCGGTCTGGCTGCGCATCGGCGCCTACTGGTATCCGCGCGGCGGCATGCCGATCGACGTGTTCTGGCAGACCGGCGCGCCGCCGGACGGGGTCTGGGTTCCGGCCCAGGACGTGCCGGGCTATCGCGGACGCGGCTGAGCCCGCTTCTTGCACCGATGCCGGCCGCTGCCCCGTGGCGGCATCAACCAGCGGCGAGGCGGCGATGGCGTCCAGCGACACGGTTCCGGTCGGCAGGCTGCGTCCGGGGCAGATCGCCGCCGTCGCGGTCGGCAACGCGCTCGAGTTCTACGACTTCGTCACCTTCGCCTTCTTCGCGGTCCAGATCGGCCGCACCTTCTTTCCGTCCCACTCGGCGACCGGCAGCCTGCTGGCCTCGCTGGCGACCTTCGGCTCCGGCTTCCTGACCCGGCCGCTCGGCGCGTTCGTGATCGGCCGCATGGGCGACCGGCGGGGACGCAAGCCGGCGATGCTGCTGTCCTTCGGCCTGATCGGCGTCGCGGTGATCGGGCTGGCGCTGACCCCTTCCTATCGTCGCATCGGCGTGCTGGCGCCGATCCTGGCGGTCGGGTTCCGGATGCTGCAGGGCTTCGCGCTCGGCGGCGAGGTCGGGCCCAGCACCGCCTTCCTGATGGAAGCGGCGCCGCCGCTGCGCCGCGGCCTGTATGCCTCGCTGCAGGCGATGAGCGCCGATGTCGCCGTGCTGGCGGCCGGCCTGGTCGGCGTGGTGCTGTCGAGCCTGATGGACGCGCCGGCGCTGGATGCCTGGGGCTGGCGCATCGCGCTGCTGCTCGGCGCCTGCATCGTGCCGTTCGGCCTGGTGATGCGGCGGCGGCTCGACGAGACGCTGCATCGGCCTGCAGCCCAGGAGCCCGAACAACCGGGCAGCCTGGTGCCGATCGCCTTTCTCGGCATCGCGCTGCTGGCCTGCGCCACCACCACCGCCTACATCCTCGACTACCTGACCACCTATGCCGCCACCACGCTCGGCATGCCGACGCGGCTGGCGTTCGGCGCCACCGTGACCGTCGGCGTGTGCAGCGTCGTGTGCGATCCGCTCGGCGGCTGGCTGTCGGACCGGTTCGGCCGCAAGCCGGTGCTGATCGCGCCCGCCTGCCTGCTGCTGCTGCTGGTGTTCCCGTGCTTCCATGCGCTCGACCGGCTGCGCTCGCCGCTGGCGCTGTATGGCGCATCCGCGATCCTGGCCAGCCTGTCCAACCTGTCGAACGTCACCATGATCGTGGTGATCGCCGAGGCGCTGCCGAAGGCGGCGCGGTCGGGCGGCCTGTCGATGATCTATGCCGTCGCGATCTCGGTGTTCGGCGGCTCGACCCAGTTCGTCGTCGCGTGGCTGATCGCCACGACCGGCAACCCGCTGGCGCCGGCCTGGTACATGGGCGGCGGCGTGCTGATCGGGCTGATCGCGATGGCGCTGCTGCGCGAAACGGCGCCGATCAGGACCGGGCTGCGGCCGACCGGCTGATGGCCTGCGCGGGATGTCCGCGTCCGACGGCGGGGCACGGCCACGCCGCGAACACCACCGGCCGGAGCGGGGCTGCGAGCCTAGGTGGCCTCGTCGAGCGAGGCCGTGATCTCGCAGACGACGCCGTCCGGCTTGAAGAGG